>OMIW01000206.1 GCA_900299205.1 Pseudomonadota bacterium | reverse complement strand
TGCCGGTGTTTCGACAGGTCTCCCCGCCCGGAAAGAGTACCCATCAAGAGATCGTATCTCACTCGATGGGGCAGGGCGAGCGTCGTTTTTTATCATGACTAAAAACTCCTTAAGCGATGAGACGGGGAGCGAAGATAACTTGGCTATGTGAGGCTTCTTTACCACATTTCAGAACGATCCACTAACGCGAGAACCGCACGTTTATCAATCGCTCGCTGGAGAAGGTTCAACACGCCAGTATCATCTGGGGTGGTATGATCGACCGCTCCCTCGTGCAGGGCTCTGAGTGCTTCAATTACGGGAAGGGATACGGGAATCTGATATTCACTCGAAAGGCCGTCGATCGCCGGGGTAAGGGGATAGGGGGCCCACCATGGTAATTCACGGGGCATAACGGCGAGGGCGGGTAGCGGAGCCAGCGATTGACCGGTCCACGATCTCTCAAGATTCGCCCTTTTTCGAGCATCGAGGAAATCGAGGAGGTAGCCAAATCCGGCCGATAAATGACCACCGACGAGTGTCGGATTGCCTCCATCAGGGCTAGCCTTCCACGCCGTCGAGCTCGTGTCGAAGGTCCACCGATGGAAGTGATCGATCAGGTCAAGAAGATTTTGCGTCAGTACCCGCATGTGACCCGGAGCCTCGGAAGAGGTTCGGTAAAGCAAAGGGTCAGTAATATGTCGAAAGCCACCCTCGTCGAGGAGGGAAGAGTGAAGAGAATTGAGGTTGAAGCCAAGGAGCGCATCCTCGGAAAAGCCGTTGTCTATGCCACGAGGTGACCAGAATGCTACATCAGGAAGTCTGTCGCGACCAAAATCTGGGGATGAGTTCCTGATAACGAGCGTGCCGTGCTCGGGATCGCTGATCAGGTAATAGCATCTTCTTAGCTCGACAAATAGTTCGGACCGAAAAGTCCTGGCCCCTCGTTCGCCCAGCAAATCCGGTGCATCGGTGGAGAAGGAAATCGTCCCGGGGGAGAACACATATCGATGACCGAAGCGGGTGTCATTGTCGGGAACAAATCGTCCCCCAAATGACTCAATAATCGCGGGTCTTATTATGGCCGACCCGTCATCGGCGGTTGTTCTCTCACGCTGCGTCGCATATTTTAACCACGGGAAAGAGTGGGTCAATATACCCGTTTTCCCCCAGAGAGCCATGACTTCGTTCGTTAATTGAGCATCTGAATTAACCCCTCCTATCCATCTATCGACACTCGTGATCGCTGTTGCGAGGGTGTCCAAGAGAGGAGATTGTAAACCTGGATCTCGGGGGTGCGCGCAAAGGGCGAGCAGCTCTGGCATGTTGTAATGATAGCCAGCGGAGCGGGAGTAGAAGGTATCCATCTTTCTCTCCAAACTTCGGAGGAATTCTGGAATCGCGATATCGGTGTGCCCGAAGAGGATGCGCGGGAGAAGAGAGGTGAGAGGAAGTCCGGTCCCGTTTGGGTAGTTAGCAACAGCATCGTTATAAGCGAGAAGGTAGAGCACCGCACCCGAGAGGTCACCCGATTGCTGATAAAATGTTTTGGCCTCATGAGCTATCAACCCGGGAAGCTCGCGATTATTGGTGAGGTGGACATACATTCGCTCTAAATCACGATCGGAAACAAAGTCAACACCGTCGAGAGTTGGATGAGGTCGCGCCTTTTTGAGTCCGAGCGCGGGATCCCGAAAATGAAAGTCATTTGGAAAAATCGTGGTTGGTGACCGCACCGCGCCAGAAAAGAGGGTAGAGTTACTCACCCCGGTCATAGACAGGTCAGTGCCAATCAGGTTGGTATCAGAAAGGTCGCGACCATTGAGATTTTCTTCTAGTCGTAGCCCGCGCAAATTAGCACCACGAAGGACCTCGTCGGGAAGAGACGCAAGTTTTTCTCCTCGAGAGAGAAGAAGTTGTGTGCGAAGGGGGGTCTCTTCATCCTTATCAAGCGTTACTGAGAGTTCGAGGGCTCGGTGTCGATTGCAACCTCTTTCGATGAGCAACGAGGCATGATCAAGGCTCCCGTCGATGAGGGCCATCTCGAGGGGGGAGCATTGGAAATACCGATCTCGATTGGCCCTGTTATGCTGTGTTACCTTTAAATCCAGATCGGCGCCCAGATCGAGGACGCGAGCAAACAGATCAACGGGAACATTTCTCAACAGGAGTGAGTGCAACAAGGGCAGGGTGAAGAGGTTTTGATTGAGGATGAGGCTATTATCCGCTTGATCCTTGGGGTCAAGAAGAGATAAAGACTGTCGAAACGATTCCCAATCGTCGATCTTTCCTCGCTCAATGCCCTTTCGGACAGCTGCCAGCAATGCAAGGCTCGATGGGTCTATTGACGACCACGTTCCTCGATGAGGTGAATTATTGGCGCTCAAGCCTTCGTTCAGCATGGGGAATATTTTGAACTGTTCGGTGCATCTGGCCTCGGAGACGTGTCCGCATCTTGGCGAACGGACGGCCACATCATCATCAATCTAACCGTGTTGATGACGATTAACCCCCCTGCAATGAGACCCTCAGCACCTTACTCTGGCGGATCGCTTGAGGTCAAATGGGATTGGGCCTATGGGGTGGCGAGGGATGTCTTAGACAGAGATTCCCCTTCATCCCCCTAGAGGTACGGCGACATCACCTCTGCAATCACTCTGGTTTCAACCCCGGCGAAGTCTTTGTCGACAGTGGCCGCTATCTTTCGCTCGACCTGAGCGGGGAGGGTTGCTCTGAGAATGCCGAGGGTGTGGGGCTCGGCGACCAACATGAGTTCGTCGAAGTTCTCGGTTGTCCGCTCGGTATCGAGGTAGGTGGCGATTTCATGACAGAACCGTTTGAGGCTCTGTTCTTTGGCAGACCCGGATGGGGTGAGGACGTTGCTGCGGTATTCCCGTGAATTCATCCGGCCGATCCCTGGTCGATCGCTGGTGAGTTCACCTTCACGGAAATTACCCCCCGGGTGCTCCCATTCCTTGAGAAGAGTGAGTGAGGGTGAGTGAGCCCGTCTTTCAAAAAGTCGCGCTCCGGTCCGATCCATGATCACTATCCAGGTTCGTTTCATGTGGTATTCCTCCACGATATTATCTGGGGATGTGTCGCCTCCTTTCTTAAGCGTCTCCGCCGTTCTCCCGAAGAAGATGGAGCCGACCCTCTTAAATCTGGCTTCACTATAGACCTACCGGTGATGGGCCACACGGGGGAAAGAGCGCGAAATTTCCGACTTTTGGGCTTATTTTACCCGCCCATGAGACGTGTTTTCACTGTGTGAGCTTTGGGGTACAATAACCAAATTGTCCCCTTCTAAAGGCTCGCTGCATCATGACACACCGTGTTACCACTGAGGTGCTCTCCTGTCTCTCTGATCTGGTCACCCCGGTGAATATGTATCTGAGGGTTCGCGATAGATTTCCTGAGACGCTCCTGCTTGAAAGTGCTGATTATCGGGGAAGTGAGAACAGCTTTTCTTACCTCTGTGTGAAGCCGTTGGCGACCATTCGAGGGGAGTTGACCGAGGTCGTTGAGTTGGGTCCAGGTGAACGGAGCGAGCGAAGGGAACTCACCGCGCCGGCGGAGCTTTTAAATGCGCTTGATTCGTTCTGTGCGGGCTTTGTGTTTGATTCGCAGCCGACCGGTATCGTGAATGGCTTCTTTGGTTTCTGCAGTTACGATGCGGTGCAGAGTTTTGAGGATATCCGTTTTCGAGAGCGCCCCGTCCCTCGGTACGAGGTGCCACTTCTTCATTACTCTCTGTTTGAGTTCGTTGTTGCGATAGATCACTTTCGCAATACGATGTACCTTCTGCACAACCGCATCGAGGGGATCCCATCAACAGATCCGTATGAGTTTCGCGACAGTCTCTTCAAGGGTGAGCCGGTAAGCTATCCTTTTGCGACGATGGGTTCTGCTGAGGAGGTGATTTCTGACGACCAACACAAAGAGATTATTGAGGCGTGCAAGAGACATATTCGCCGAGGCGATGTTTTTCAGATAGTGCCATCTCGTCGCTTCCTACAACGGTATTTGGGGGATGATTTTCAGGTGTATCGAGCGATACGTTCGATCAATCCCTCTCCGTTTCTCTTTTTCTTCGACTACGGCACCTATCGAATTTTTGGTTCCTCTCCGGAATATCAGATTCTGGTGAAAGAGGGGCGGGCGGCGATATTTCCGATAGCGGGAACCCTGCCGAGAAATCTGACTGGTGAGACCGATCAACAGCTCGCTGAACGGTTACAGGGAGACCCGAAGGAGACGGCCGAGCATGTGATGTTAGTTGATCTTGCCCGGAACGATCTAAGTCGTCATTGCACCGATGTGCGGGTTGATGTGCTCGGGGAGGTGCAGTTTTACTCGCACGTAGTGCATCTGGTATCGAAGGTGTCGGGTACTCTTAACAAAGGGCATTCTCCGCTCCAGGTGCTCGCCGACACCTTCCCTGCGGGGACCCTTTCAGGCGCGCCGAAGTACCGCGCGATGGAGCTGATTGATCGCTACGAGCCTCACGAGCGAGGGGTTTATGGAGGGGCGATAGGCGTTATCGGTACTCGCGGAGAGTGTGTTCACGCCATCATGATCCGCACCTTTTTGAGTACGGATAATACCCTTCATTACCAGGCGGGAGGGGGTATCGTCGCGGATTCGGTACCCGATGCGGAGGTTCAGGAGGTTCGCAGCAAAGTGGGGGCCCTTACCCGAGCGATTGCCGTTGCTGAGGAGATGTCGTCATGAAGCCTGTTCTGGTGATCGATAATTACGATTCCTTTGTCTACAACCTCGTGCATTTGATCCGCGAGATTGATCATCGTGAACCCGTGGTGGTGCGGAATGATAAAATAACGGTCGATGAGGTTGCCTCCTTTGATCGAATTCTTCTTTCGCCGGGGCCTGGTATTCCGGCTGAAGCGGGGGTCATGCCAGCGGTGGTGCGTACTCTTGGATCCTCGCACCGCATCTTCGGGGTTTGCCTTGGGCATCAGTGTATCGGAGAGGTCTACGGGGCTACCCTCGAGAATATGAGCGATGTGTGTCACGGGAAGGGGGTGATGACCGAAGTTATCGATGGTGATGAGCCCCTTTTTCGTGATTTGCCGACCCGATTTACCTCTGGCCGCTATCATTCATGGGTTGTGTCCCCGACGGGATTTCCCGATTCCCTCGTGGTAACCGCGGTCGACGATCAGGGTCGTATCATGGCGCTGAGACACCGGCAGCACGATGTACGTGGGGTGCAGTTTCATCCGGAGTCGGTGCTCACCCCCGATGGGCGGGCGATGATGACGCAATGGGTGATGGGGGGTCGGTGAACAGCAGCTGTGGCAGTGATATCCTTTTTCGTGAGTTGATCCAGGGAAGATCGCTTGACCTCGATGAGATGAGGATACTTGCGGGTGCTCTTCTTGACGGAGAGCTCTCAGACGCTCGGATTGCAGCGGTGCTCGCCGTCTTTTGCGCGCGGCTCCCGACCTCATCAGAACTTGGGGGTTTTCTCGATGCGATGCTCGCGAGAGCACTGAGAGTCGAACTTGGAGACGAGCCTTGTATCGACCTCTGTGGTACCGGAGGGGATGGGAAAGATACCTTCAATATATCAACCGCCACCTCATTTGTGGTTGCTGCATGCGGCGTACGGGTCGCAAAACATGGCAATTACGGGGCATCCTCGCGGTGTGGTTCCTCGAATGTTCTCGAAGCCCTCTCGGTCCCGTTGGTGCGCGAGCCGGCGGTGGTACGGCGTGCGCTCGACTATGCAGGTATCTGTTTTCTCCATGCCCCCTATTTTCATCCAGCGCTCGCACGCATCGCTCCGATCCGGCGCGATTTAGGGGTGCGTACTTTGTTTAACATCCTTGGGCCCCTCGCAAATCCAGCCCGCCCGGCGATGCAGTACGTCGGGGTTTCTGATCGGCGGTTGCTCCGATTGTTTTCGAAAACGCTCGCGGATCGGGGGACGACTTTTTGTGTCGTTCACGGTGAGGATGGCTACGATGAGATATCGCTCACGGGAGCTTATACGACGGTCACCCAGCGGGGGTGGCGAACGGTGTTCCCCCATCATGACGGGTTTGATACGGTCAATCCCGTACTATTGGCTGGTAGTGGCGATCCGTCCGATCACGCTGCCGTGATAGAGAAGATAGTTTCCGGTGAGGATCGCTCCCCTCGCTCCACCGTTGTGGTGGCGAATGCGACAGTGGCGCTGTCGCTCGCCCGGGACGGTATTTCTCGCGAAAAATGCCGACAAGAAGTGGAGGACGCGATACAATCGGGGAGGGCTCGCGCAGTCTTAGAACGGGCCAGGAGTTTTTCCCCGTGATGGGTTGGTAGGTTTTTATGAGGTGAAATACGACACAAAAAAACCTCAAATAAACAGGTCCTCCTCTCGCTCCCGATGGAGACCATTTTTTACGAAAAGCCATATCTCATGACCTCAGTACTCGACACTATCATCGCAGATACCCGCACCCGAGTTGCTCATGCCAAAGAGCGGATTCCGGTGAAGGCGCTGGAAGAGAGCGCGCACTTTTCGGTACCCCCTGTCTCATTGAGTCACTATCTTCTCCGCCCGGACCTCAACGGGATTATCGCCGAGATAAAGCGCCGTTCCCCCTCGCGAGGAGTGTTGAGCAATTCGGTTTCGGTTGAGCACCTCTCTCTGGGATATATGCAGGCGGGTGCAAGTGCGCTCTCGGTATTGACTGAACCGAATTATTTTGGAGGATCGCTCGCCGATCTGAAGACCGCTCGTCACTTCAACCTCTGCCCGATTCTGAGGAAAGATTTTATCGTTGATGAGTATCAGATTCTCGAGGCAAAGGCAGCAGGAGCGGATGCGATTCTGCTGATAGCTGCAGCGCTCTCCGGTACGGAGGTGCGAGCACTTGCGATGATGGCGCGTAGTCTGGGGCTCGAGGTGCTCGCTGAGGTTCATCACGGTGACGAGTTGGATCGCGTTCTCATCCCCGAGATCCGCTGTATTGGGGTCAATAATCGCGACCTGCACGACCTCTCGGTCTCGGTTGATCGATCGTTTGAACTTGCGGCAAAAATACCTGCGTCATTTATCAAGGTTGCTGAGAGTGGGTTGCGGGATCCGTCAGTCGTGCGAGCGCTTCACGACGCAGGATATCGCGGATTTCTTATTGGTGAGGCTTTTATGGTTACCCCCGATCCTGCGCGGGCGTGCCGGCAGTTTATCCGGGCTCTTCGGGGGGAGTAATGGGAACGGGAGGCGACCTCTGGATTAAGGTATGTGGCATGAAAGATGCCGCTAACGTCGCTGCAGTGGCCTCCCTCGGGGTGTCTCGTATTGGATTTATCTTTCACCCCCGCTCCCCCCGGTTCGTCGGTCATTCGCTGGTGGTACCAAGGGAGTGCACTGGATCAGCCCGTCGCATCGGGGTGTTCGTCGATTCGTCGGTTGAGGAGGTGTGTCGGGTGATTGAAGAGTGGTCGCTCGATGGAGTCCAGCTGCACGGGGTTGAATCACCCGGATACTGCCGAGATCTTCGTCGTGAGTGGCGGGGAGAGCTATTGAAGGCCGTTGGGGGGTTTGATGAACCGCTCGGGTCTCTCGTCGCTCCCTATGATGGCGAGGTTGATGGTATTTTATTGGATACAAGGCTGTCGTCATCAAGGATTGACCCAAGTGAGGGGCCAGCGGGAGGGACCGGACGAGCGTTCGATTGGCGATTGCTCGATACCTATGAGGGGAGTACCCCTTACATCGTCGCAGGAGGGGTGGGGCCGGCAAATATAGGGGATCTTTTGCAATACCGTGACAGAGAGCTGTTTGTCGGGATTGATCTCAATAGTCAGGTAGAGAGTAATCCGGCACTTAAAGATATCGCCAAAGTTCGGCAGATTATGTCGATTGTACGAAAGAGGGTTGAGAGGGGTATTGAGGATGGGAGTGAGGTATGAATTTTTACGCGGATGAAGAGGGATATTTCGGGGAATTTGGAGGAGCTTATGTACCCGAGATGCTATTTCCCGCGATTGAGTCGCTCAGGACGAGCTATCTCGCGGTAAGTAAAACGTCTGAGTTCGAGCGGGAGCTACGGGAGCTTCTCCGTGATTATGTGGGACGACCCTCCCCGTTGTATTGGTCTCCTCGATTGTCGGAACGATACGGTTGTGAGCTCTTTCTCAAACGTGAGGATCTCAACCACACGGGCTCTCACAAGATCAACAACGTCCTTGGACAGGTGCTTGTCGCGCGGGCGCTCGGGAGGAAACGAATTATCGCGGAAACCGGAGCGGGACAGCACGGCGTGGCAACAGCGACCGCATGTGCTCGCTTTGGATTGCCGTGCGTGGTGTATATGGGGGCAGTCGATGTCGAGAGACAATCTCCGAATGTTCGCAAGATGCGAATGTTAGGAGCGACCGTCGTGCCCGTAACCAGCGGGAGTCAGACCCTCAAAGATGCCACTAATGAGGCGATTCGGGACTGGATTGCAAACCCAAACGATACTCATTACATCATCGGCTCTGCCGTTGGTCCGCATCCGTTTCCCTCGATGGTGGCTCAGTTTCAGTCGATTATAAGCGACGAGCTGCGTGATCAATTGTTGAGTCAGGTGGGTCGATCCGCGCCTGACTGGATTATTGCGTGCGTGGGAGGGGGAAGTAATGCGATAGGGATTTTCTATCATTTCCTCGATAATGCTGAGGTAAAACTGGTGGGGGTCGAGGCGGCTGGTGATGGGGTTCATTCAGGCCGCAGTGCCGCGACTCTTGCGCTTGGCAGCCCGGGGGTGCTGCACGGAAGCAAGACGATAGTTATGCAGGATAGTGGCGGGCAGGTGCTTGAGGCACACTCAATTTCGGCGGGGCTTGACTATCCCGGTATCGGCCCGCAACACGCGCATCTCTCAGTGAGTGGACGGGTGCGGTACGAGCAGGTAACAGATCGTGAGGCGCTCGAGGCGGCGGTCCGGCTTGCGCGGTATGACGGCATTATCCCCGCACTCGAATCAGCACACGCCTTTGCGTGGCTCGAGCGGAGACAGATACCCGCAGGGGCGGTGGTTGTTGTTAACTGCTCGGGGGATGGCGAGAAGGATATGGCGACGTATCTTTCGTTTGTGGAGCAGGGGGGTGGCTCTGCAATTGAATAGCAGCGAGTTGAGAGGGAGACAGCGTGGGTCTTGAACGGATAGCAGCGACGTTTAAAAAAGGGGAACGGGTTCTCTCGATGTGGACCGCAGTCGGATTTCCAAACCGAGATGCGGCGATCCCGATATGCGAGGGGCTTGTTCGTGCGGGAGCGGGGATGATTGAGCTTGGGATACCCTATTCGGACCCGCTCGCGGATGGAGCAACGATTCAGCGAGTAAACAGCCAAGCTCTTCAGAACGGAGCAGGAGTAGCTCTCTGTTTCGAGCAGATTCCCGCGATACGTCGGGTCGTCGGTGAGGTGCCGATTGTGGTGATGGGGTACGTCAATCCGATGATGCAGTACGG
>OMIW01000205.1 GCA_900299205.1 Pseudomonadota bacterium | reverse complement strand
GCTCTACATTCATGCGGGCGTTCCGGTAACCGATGCCGGTCTTCCCTCCCTATCGAGCGAGACCCTTGTCCGATACGATGAACAGCTCTCCCATGATCTGAAATCCAATGCGCTCGATAGCGAATTATGCCTCGTTTTAGACCAAAACGGCGCGTCTCCTCTTCGGCTTCGGCAATGGACGGCCCGCATCTCTAATCCAACTGAATTTTGCGCACAACTTGATGTCGTCGCAATCGTCGTGGGTCACTCTCCCGTTATCCCATCCACCCTCGCCGACGAACCATTCCCCCTTATTCGCCATGACTTTGGGGCCTCTCGCTCAAAAAACGATCTCCCCTCATTCTTCGAGCTAACCCCGTCCGGTGAAGCTATCTCTCACCTGCGTATTGATGGGGTATGGAAGCAGGTAAAACGGGGCTATCTTCGATTGAAATCGACCTGATGGTGCCATTTCCGGCAGCACCACTGGTTCATTGCCAACCCTCACCCAACCTCCCCGGGAAACCGGCGCTGATACTCAGCAATACCCTCACCCAGCAATCTTCCCCCGCGTTCAAGCCGGTCTTCATCAATCACGTACGCCATCCTCACGAAGGCCTGTCCAGCCGGGGGCTTTATATAGAATCCATCGGCTGGCGCTAGAAAGATCGTCTCTCCATCTCGGGAGAACTCGCTTAACAGGAACGAGCAAAAATGCTCAGCGTCTCTGACGGGGAGTGCTAACATCTGGTAGAACGCGCCCTCGGGCAGTCGGCAGGAGAGGCCGGTGTGTTGAGCGACCGCTTGATACAGAGTTCGGCGCCGCTTTTCATACGTCGCTATAACCGAGGTCACATACCCGTCATCGAGGGTATCGAGAAGATAGCGGGCGGCCTCCTGCTCAAGAGTCGGGCACGAGAGGCGAGCTTGTGCTATCACCATTGCGAGCCGTATCACCTCACGGTTAGCGGTGATGATCGTTCCAATCCGCGCCCCGCATAAACTGAACCGTTTCGAGAGACTATCTACCACGAGCACCCGCTCACTGTGCGGAGCAACCATCAACGCAGAGCACGGCTTTCGATCATCGTAAACAAATTCTCGGTACGTCTCGTCACTTATCAAATAGAGCCCGTGCTCTTCGCACACCGCCAAAACCCGGCGAATTTCGTTCTCGGTGTACGCTGTACCGGTTGGATTATTCGGATTACACATCACAACCGCGCGGGTGCGGGGGGTTATTGCCGCTTCAATCTCGTCATCAGCGGGGAGATGGAAACCCGTTGATTCATCGCATGCAACGGGAACAAGACGGACCCCGACGATCGCCGCAAAGCTGATGTAGTTCGCGTACGAGGGATCGAATACGATGATTTCATCCCCGGGATCAGCACATACCATAAAGAGAAAAATTAACCCCTCGCTTGCACCCATCGTGATCAGAAACTGTTCAGGGATTGTTTCAAGACCAAGGGAGCGATTGAGGTACCCCGACCAACTACCCCGAAGCGAAGCACTCCCTTGTGAGTGCTCGTACGCGATGACCGGCGAAGCAGCAAGTGCCCGGTGAACACCCTCCGCGAACTGGAGCGGGGGAATGAGATCTGGTTGCCCGATATTGAGCGGGATAATGGTCGTGCCTCGAGCGCTCGCTTCTGCTGCCAAAGGGGCAAGGCGCCGAATCGGCGACGGCGGGGTGGTAAGAGCCCGTCGGGAGAAGGGGCGAGGGGATACGGATAATTCGCGGGAGGGGAGAGCCATATATAACCTGAGTTTATCCCAATAAAAGCCGCTCTTGCCGCGAGGCGACCATTCTCAGTGTATCAAATTAGGTCAACGAGACAATCACACGAGTCTGCTCACCGCACATCCAACGAATTCTGGTAACCATTCAGCCCTTCGACTGCCACGCCGAGGGGGGTGTGGGAGGTTGTTGGAAATTTTAGGGGTAAATAGGGACGATTTTGGCTGCTCCGCACGTTACCTCTTCAGGAAAAAACAGGCCATGCCGACCCTCCCCACGTTCGTTTGTTGACTTCTCCTCCGTCCAGCGGTAGCGCGCTGATGAAACATTGTCTGCTTATTGCCTTTCTTTTCATCACTGCCCTCGCAACACACGCGACCTACTCAGTGATGCACCAGCACCCCATCCCGCAACATCCTGATCCAAGTCAGGCCCGCGAGATGTTGCTCGTGCCAACGCCTAATCTCGCCCGATTAATAAGTCTTGGCTATCACCACGCAGCAGCCGATCTGCTGTGGTTTAAGACGACCGCTTACTTTGGATCGCACATAAAGGGGGATCACAACATTCACCGGCTCGATTCCCTTTGCAGCAGTATTCTCGCCCTCAATCCCAAGGCGCGACATGTCTCACTCTTTTGCGCCCAGATGCTGGCGTGGGAGCTTAAACGCCCTCGGGAGGCGATCGTGTACCTCTCCACAGCGATAGATAATCATCCAGGTGACTGGTTTCTCTCCTACCTGCGCGGTCTGTTTTATCTCTACTTTCTCTCAGATACCAAAGCCGCGCAGAATGACCTCACTACGGCGGCTGCACATCCCGAGAGCTTTCCCCTTGTTAAGCGGCTTGCTGCGAAGAATCTCGCTACGATCTCCGGCCCGAAAAGTGGTATTGCGTTCCTCGATCTCTTATTGTCCACCGAGAAAAATGCGGAGACACGCGCAGCGCTCGAGCGACGTCGAGATGAGCTCGTCTCTCAACTCATACCCGAACGGGAAGTGGAGGCACCGTGAGCGCTGCATTGGAAATTGACAATCTCAGCTACGCTCGTCGCCATCCCTGGACCGGGCGACGAACCTCCACGCTCGACCCGTTTTCTCTCTCAGTCGCTCAAGGTGAGGCGTTCGGCTTTCTTGGTCATAACGGCGCGGGCAAGACGACCACCATAAAGAATATCCTCGGCCTCGTGACTCCGACAACGGGCTCAATAACTCTCTTCGGGATAGACAACAGAAATCCCGCGTCGCGAGGTTCCGTCGGATATGTCCCCGAAAACCCCTATTTCTACGACCATCTTCGGGTAGGTGAGGCAATATCTCTCGGTGCTCAGTTGGCTGGAATTTCGGGAAGAGAGATCAAAAAGGTAGTCGGGGATACACTCGAACGGGTGGGGCTATCTTCCCGCTATACATCGCCGTTGAGAACGCTCTCAAAAGGGCTCCTCCAGCGGGTTGCCATCGGTCACGCTCTCGTGAGCTCACCGCGATTGCTCATCCTTGACGAACCGTTCTCAGGCCTCGATCCGATCGGACGCCGCGAGATGCGAAACCTCTTTGAAGAGGAGCGACGCTCAGGCACGACACTATTTCTGGCCTCTCATATACTCAGCGATGTGGAGGCTCTCTGTGATCGGGTCTCGATTATGGTTAAGGGAAAACTTCGCGGAATATTCTCGTGTGAGGATCTGGGGAAACAACCATCCCGAGGGTACGAATTGATCATTGGAGCCGCTCTCAACTACGACGATATCCTCGCCATTATTGGCAAACCCAGCTCTGAGATTGAATGTCGCCAGCAACACTCGGTCACCGTCATCACGATCATCGACGCGGATCAGGCCAGGACAGCGCTCACTCGCTGTATCGAGAAAAATCTTCCTATCGCTTCGTTTTACCATCAACGTCCAACCCTTGAAGAGCTTTACGTCGCCATCGTTGATCCTTCAACAGCCCGTTCGGAGGGGGGAGGATGAGGGGACGAATCGCCGCTATCTGGGGACTAACCTTTCGAGAGGCGCTCCGCAGCAGGCTATTTTCGCTCGCCATTGGCTTTGTCGGGTGCCTGGTACTGATGGTGACCCCCTATGCTCACGCAACCCTCGGGGACCCAATTGCGGTCATAAAACACCTTGGTCTTGCCGCCGCATCCCTTGTATCGATCACCGTCGTTATGGTCGCGGGTTCGACGTTTCTGCAGAAGGAATTTACCCGCAAGACAATCTACCTCCTCCTCGCTCGACCGCTCCGACGGTGGGAGTTTCTCGCCGGAAAGTTCCTGGGATTGACCTCCGTCGCCACGACGCTGTACGGCTTAATGGTAGTCGCTGTCATTGGCTATGCGGGCCTTCTCGAAGGTCGCCCCGATTGGCGACTTCTCTGGGTGGTGCCTTACGGCATAAGCGAACTAGCCATCGTCTCGGCGATCACCATCCTTTTTTCAGCGATAGTAGTCACCCCCGTGCTCAATGGCATGTTCGCCTTTGGTATCTGGATCGTGGGGCGCTCCCATCCCTGGCTCACAACAACGGTTGAATCTAGCTCCTTGCCAATACTTCGCTTTATTCTTCCCATAATCCCTGACCTCTCCGCTCTTCAGGTAGCTGATGGCCTCATGTATGACGAAATTCCAGGCGTTATTCATGCAGCAGCAGGTCTGGGATACGGCATAACCTTCGGGCTGGGGCTGGTTATGCTCGCGGCGACCCTCCGGGGGCTCGCGGATATTCCCTGAGTGGGCACGGGCAGGGTCGTGGATTGGAAGAAAAAGTTGGATTCCTTTTAAAAGGCGGGGATAATACTAGGGGTGGCGTGATTGACAGATAGATATCGGGGGCAAAGGATGAAAATTCTCAAGGGAGGCGGTTTGTCACCTTCTTCAGGTAGACGACGTATGAATCAACGGCCTGGATTATGGCTAGGCCTTTGGGTCTGGCTGGCTCTCCTCGGTGGATTACCAACAGAATTAGCCAATGCTCAGCATATAAGCGTGGTT
Organism: Pseudomonadota bacterium; assembly: GCA_900299205.1. GTDB lineage: Bacteria > Bdellovibrionota_C > UBA2361 > UBA2361 > OMIW01 > OMIW01. Next base: position 436 of record OMIW01000205.1, on the reverse strand, counting down.
GGCGACACCCTTACAGCGGTGGGTCAGACATACATAATCACAATCACGAAGACCTTCACGAACACCAGCCCCGGAACCTGCGGTGCCAACGGCAAGTTCGACGTCAATGGACTGAACACTATTACCCTGGCACCTGGTCAAAGTGCGAAGCCGTGGTTCTCTGCAGTGAACTCGTGCTCGACTGTTTCGAACATTACTATAAACGATACCACGAGAATCCAAACTCAAGATGGGGGGCCATTTAATCAACAATGGAATGGTGCCAATTGGCAAATTGGCTTTGAAACAGATGTCACTCTTCCACTTAGTCCAAACTTTGATGATGTCTTGTTCATTCTCAGTGCGGTGACTCCGACACCTACGCCGACAAACACACCAACGCCAACACTAACTCCGACGCGAACGCCAACGAACACTCCAACCCTGACGGCAACGG
>OMIW01000204.1 GCA_900299205.1 Pseudomonadota bacterium | reverse complement strand
TCCCGAATTTGCTGCGGGAGGTTTTCTTCAAAGCTCCTCTTGTCAATGGTGCCTCGGTGATTGACGACGAGCTGTTTCCCGGCGACAGAGAATGGCTCTACTATGCCGAGGATGGTTAGATGGTGGAGGGAATGAGCTTTGGGCGATGAGGTGTGTTTTGTCTGCTCATTTGTTTCATCGGCAGCGATTGGAGCCTCTTCAAAGAGAGCATTTTTGGCGAGCCATCGTCGTAGCTTCTGAGGCTGGCCGCCGAGGATGTTGTCCTCCAGCGAGCGGACGGCGCTCGCGACTACCCGCTCTTGCTCGTCGAGGGCCCAGCTCTCAACATTCGTCAGTGTTCCCGATGGCTGTTCTTTCGTGGCGGGAGATCGGCGAGGAACTCCAGCCTGCGGATCTTCCTGACTGGCTTTATCAGCGAATAAGATAATCTCTTCATGCAGCCGGCGGAGTGACAGGAGAGCTGCTTCAGAGGAGACGTTTGGCGTGAGTTTAATCTCAGCGATACTCTCGGTGACATCACGAAGAAAACGAGCAGTTTTGTCCCCGATTACCCCCATCTTCCCGATTTTTATCGGGATGCCAGCATCGAAGAGCTGGGCTCCCAGCTGACGGCAGAATTTCTCGAACTGTTCGGGGGTGGTGAGGTAAGTACGAAGCGTGCGTTCAAGAATCTCGGCGCGATTCGGAGGAGGGGGTAGGTCGGTGGTGGTCTTATCTCTCGCTGAGGGTTGTACAGAGTCACAGGCAAGGGGAATGCGTAGGTCATGCCTCTTTTCAAGAAGCGCTATGTTCTCCGCCAGTCGCGTGAGGTTAACGGAAGCAGGGTGAGTGGCGTCAGCTATCCCAAGGGCGTGGCGACCGATGACCGGGGCGAATGCGAAATCAAGGGACTCGAGGGTCTCGGCAGCGGAATTTTGTCTCATCGGTTCGCCCCTCCGTGAATAACCATACCCCTTACCGCATCAGCCATCACATCGTCGAAGGTCGGTTCCTCACTTGCGAGAGGATTGGTGACCAGCCCCGCGATAATCTCATCGGGAGAGAGCCCCGTTTTTTCTGCGATAATGAGGGCTATCTCATTAAGATCGGTTGTTCCCAGCGAAGTAACGATTTTGAGGAGCTCGGCGATAGCATCGTTCAGGGGAATGGTTTCAGAATCGAGGGACATCAGGGCTCCAACGGTGACAGAGGGGGCAAGGGGCACCGCTTTACCTGCCGGCACTTTTCGGACGCTAACACAGAAGGGTGTTTCCGTAAGGGGGGAAATGGAAAAAAAATGATTAGGAATGGATGTGGAGAGGTATGTCACTGTCGCGCCGTGGCGTTCGTCCTGTCATCCCTGATGCTCGTCGACTATTGCAGCGGGCAGGATACACCGTGTCGAGATTTGGCTCCCGTGCCCGAGCTGATAATGTCCCACTCTCGGATCTCGATCTTCTGATCGAGGGTGACCTCGGTCGGTCGCAGAACGGCCCTATTGCAGAAGAGCTTGAAGAGAGTACCCTTCTGATTCGGGTAGACCTTCTGCTTGATTGAGACCTCGATGGGAGTTATCGAAAGGGTGTGTTGAGCGATAGGAGAGTTCTCCCTCAGGAGGTGGTTTTGGATGGGGCGGCAATCAGGAGCTACTCGCCACTTTGAGGATCTCGTTCCCAGTCCTCATCTCCCCTGTCTCCGAAAAAACACCAGCAAACTATTTCCATACCGCCGCTGCTGCACCTCCTCGAGAGTTGTAAGGGACAGCGGTTCGTATTCTTCGGGGTCAAGTTTCACGATGACGAGGCCGTCGTCGGAGAGGAGCTGAGGGCGCTCGGCGATGGTTTGAACCAGCTCTGCCCAGAGATTCTTGAACTGAGGGGGGTCGGCAAAGATAACGTTAAACGAGCGGGAACAGTTGCGTAGATAGGTAAAGACATCGGTGTGACGGAGCTGCGATTGCTCCATGAGATTTGTTGTTTCGAGGTTTTTCTTGATTGTTGCAACTGCTGCGCTCCCAGATTCAAGAAATACGCACGAGCTCCCTCCGTTGCTGAGAGCCTCGATTCCGAGCTGTCCTGTTCCTGCGAAGCAATCGAGGACCTGTGCTCCCGCGAGGAGGGGACGAATGGTGTCAAAGAGGGCCGTCTTAATCCGACCGAGCATCGGTCGGGTGGTATCGCCGGGAACGGAGAATAGAGGTTTCCCTTTTCGAGAGCCAGAGACAACGCGCATGGGGGAGCTGGGGGATGACGGAAGGTAAAGAGAGCACCTCAGGACACCCCGCAGGGGCGGCTGGGGTACTCTCTTGATGGGATAGTCAGGGAGGCTTAGGAGAGAGGCCGATTAATATCCCACCCCTCAAGATATTCGCGGATGAACGCGAGGAACTGGCCCCCAAGCATGCCATCGACGATACGGTGATCGTAGGAAAGGGTTAGGTAGCAGACCTCGCGTATTGCGATGGCGTCATCGATAACCACGGGGCGTTTCTTTATCGCCCCGAGGCAAAGAATAGCGACCTGCGGTTGGTTGATGATTGGAGTGCCGATAATCGTACCAAAGATGCCGGGATTTGTGACGGTGAATGTGCCCCCACTCACATCATCGGGGAGGAGCTTTTTTGATCGAGCACGATTCGCGATATCATTGAGGGCGCGGGCGAGGCCCACAAAATTCTTCTCCTCGGCTCGTTTGATGACGGGCACGATAAGCCCCATATTTTCGAGCGCGACGGCGCATCCAAGATTCACGTTGCGCTTGAGTATGATTTTCTTATCCTGCACTGAGGCATTAACGTGCGGAAATTTGACTAGTGCGCGAACCGCCGCCTCGAGGAAAAACGGGGTAAAGCTGAGGTTGAAACCCTCGGTGTTAGCGAAGAGCTTTTTGTTTGCATTGCGCCATTTCGAGATGTTGGTAACGTCGACCTCTTGGACCGAGTATACGTGGGGGCTCGTTGCTTTGGAGCGCACCATATGCTCAGCAATTGCTGAGCGCATCGCATCCATCGGGATGATCTTGGTGCCATCCTCCTGCCACTCCCCGATGACAGGGACTTTGCTGGAAGGCGTGGCCACGGGGCGGCTCGGGGCTGGTGCTGCCGCGGAGATTGGCGCCGCAGGGGTGGTGGTTACTGATGCGGATGCGGCCGATTTGGTCTCGATATAGCGTAAGATATCTTGCTTATTAACGCGTCCACCCTGCCCAGAGCCCGGTATTCTTTCAAGCTCGGCGAGCGAGATGTTATTCACCTGAGCAAGACTCATCACGAGGGGAGAGTAAAATCGACTTGCCTCTGACTCTCCGTCCGGAATAGGTGCCGCAACAGGTGATGTTGGTGTAGCTGTCGATGGTGTTGCTGTCGGTTGCGCCGGTAAGGACGATGCTGCAATCGTGGGCGTGGCAGCAGGTGCTTTTTGCGTCATGGTACCAGCGCCCTCTGAATCGATCACCGCGATGACGGTCTTAACGGGCACAACATCCCCCTCATGGCACCGAACCTCAACAAGTACTCCCGAGGCGGGGGAGGGAATCTCTGAGTCTACTTTATCAGTTGATATCTCCAGAATGATCTCATCTTTAGCAACGGTATCCCCGGGCTTTTTGAGCCATCGAGAGACTGTCGCTTCCGTTATAGACTCTCCCATCTGGGGCATTACCATCTCTGTTTTCATAGCTCTATCCTTAACGAGGTACGACGAATGAAAAAAAGGGAAAAGGAGGATAGTCCGCGAGCCGACATTGGTGAATATCGCCCGCGGTTCCTAAGGTCGTGCGCTTGATAGCCGCATGTGCGTACTACTGAGCCCTCAATACTGCACCATTGCTCGAACTGCCTCGGTCACATCTTCCTGCTGAGGAAGGGTGAGCTGTTCGAGTGCCGGAGCATGAGGAACGTGGGGAAGCGGCTTCATACCAACACGTCTCACGGGAGCATCGAGCAGTTCAAAACACGCCTCCGAGATTTGGGCTGCTATCTCCGCTCCAAATCCCATAAAGGTAACATCTTCGTGCACAATTAGCACCCGATTCGTCCTCCGAACGCTCTCAAAAATCGCGTCGATATCGAGGGGCACTATCGTCCTCAGGTCGACGACCTCAACGGAGTACCCTTCGGATGCGAGAATCTGCGCCGCGGCTAGGCAGCGTTGCACCAGATATCCCCATGTTACCACGGTCAGGTCCGAACCGGACCGAGCAATTCTGGCCTTGCCGAAAGGAATCAGGTCCTCGCTCCCCCCGACCTGCGATTTGCCACTCGGTTGCCGGTAGAGCCCCTTGTGCTCGAGGAAGAGAACAGGGTCTTTGCCGCGAATCGCCGCCTTGAGAAGCCCCTTGGCGTCAGCCGCGTTCGATGGATAGGCGATGTAAAGACCTGGAAAGTGGGCGAAAGTTGCCTCAACATTTTGAGAGTGATACGCGCCGCCGTGGATATACCCTCCGACCGGAACCCGAAGGACGGCGGGACAGGTAAAGTCACCTTTCGAGCGATAGCTCATCATTGCCAGTTCGTTCCGAGTTTGCATCATCGCGGTCCACACGTAATCACCGAACTGGATCTCGGCAACCGGTTTCAGCCCGCGGGTGGCAAGGCCTATCGCGACCCCGACTATTGAGCTTTCGGCAAGCTGAGAATTAAATACTCGATCTTCCCCGTGTTTATCTGTCAAGCCGGCAGTAACCGTAAAGACCCCTCCTTTTCCCCCAGCCACATCCTCTCCAAATACGAGCACCCGGCTATCGTGGGCGAGCTCCTCGTCGAGCGCTTTGTTGAGGGCATCCACGAGATAGGTCTCTTCTCCCGTGGGCTCCTGCTCGATAATGCCCTCCCAAGGGGTCGGGTTGGTGTAAACCCCAATGAAGAGGTCCTCAGGATTGCTCGAGGGTTGTCCTTCAGCCCACTCGGCGGCGCGGTCAACGAGCTCTCGAGCCTCCTGCTCAATCGATTCGAGCTCACCTTCCGAGATAACCGAATTTGCCACCAGCTCTCGCTTGAGACGGGCTAACGGGCACCGCTTAGCATCCTCTGCCAAATCCTCAGCCGTGCGGTATTTCAGCTGGTTATCGGATATGGAATGGCTTTGCAATCGCGGAACGTGTGCCTCAATGAGCGAAGGACCCTCGCCCCGAAGGGCGCGGGTATGGGCTGCGCGGAGCGCTACCACCGATGCCTCGTAGTCAGTGCCATCGATCTCGACTCGGGCAAGTCCCTCATAGCCGGCGGCCAGCTTGTAGACACTCGTGCCGGCGAGCTGTTCTGAAATCGGCACGGATATAGCGAAGTCGTTATTTTGAATGACAAACACGACTGGCAATTGATCTCGTGCCGCCCAATTGAGCGATTCGTGGAAATCGCCCTGAGCGCATGTACCTTCTCCAGCTGAGACGTATGTAACTTCATCGTTTCCAAGATATCGGGAGGCAAGCGCGGACCCGACGGCCTGGGTAAATTGGGTGCCGGTGGGGGAGCTTTGACTGACAACGTTCAGTGTTGTGCTGGCGTAGTGCATCGGCATCTGTCGGCCATGTGAGTTCGGATCAGCCTCCCGATTCATTGCGTTGAGAAAGAGCTCTTCTGGGGTCATGCCGAGCCCAATCATGAGCGCCATCTCCCGATAGTAGGGATAGAACCAATCTTTTCCGGCACGAAAGACCTGAGCTGCCGCGACCTGTACCGCCTCGTGACCAGCGACTCCGATCTGAAAATGGCATTTATTCTGTTTGTAAAGAACTATCGTCTTTAGATCGACCAAGCGGGCGAGGAGCATCTGTCGATATGCTGCAACGAGCTGGGCTGATTGCACCTCGTGGTGAATGACATGGTCTCCTTTCTCCCCTTTCTTTTGTTTTATCGTAGTCGTGTTTTTTTTCATGGCTGGACCTTGTTGTCCGTCGAATGCTGCGTGAACCATCACTCTTCCCGATCGAAAGCAAAAAGCTCCAAGAAGTGGCGAGATAGCGAAAGTGCCACATCTCCGAGCGGATAACCCACGCAGGTCTCTTCCTCAAGAGAGGTTGTACTGACCTCTGGCATGCCGCACGGATCAATAAGCTGAAATCCGTCCTGACAGCTGAGAACATTGAGAGAAAAACCGTGCATGGTACACCATCGGGAAAGCTTCACTCCGATTGAGCAGATCTTTCGAGACTCTCCATCCCGCTCGACCCATACCCCTGGTTTGCCGGGGATACGGGCTCCCGTGACGCGGTAATTGGCGAGCGTTGCGATGAGGACCTCCTCAAGAGTGCGAACATACCAGCCAACATCCCGCCGAAGGGGATTGAGATCGAGCAGCGGATACCCGACGATCTGTCCTGGACCATGATACGTCGCATCACCGCCCCGTTCGACCTCAAAAACGTCAACGCCTCGTTGGGCGAGGATCTCTCTTTGAGCTTTGATGCTCGAAGCCTTCCCACTTTTGCCGATTGTTATTACCGGCGGATGAGAACAAAGAATAAGGATATTACCGGCCTGGCCCTCTTTGAGCTGAGTGAGAAGGGAGCGCTGGAGGTCGAGTACCATCTGGTACGGCTGAAGTCCCAGATCGACTATCTCGCAGCGAGGCATGACGCGGTTTTATGAGAAGCTGTTTGAGGCTAAGGGTGTTTTACGGAGGTGGTTGAGGAACTTCGTGAAAATATACTGCTGAGGAAAGGAACAACTCGTTAATACGGCCTGAAAAACCAACGGGTCAGTTTTTCAGGCCCAACTACTTAAGAAGAGTAGACTACACAATTGAGGAGATCCGCAATAAGGACCTCGATTGGTGATCGCATCCTGCCCGATGAGAGGAGCAGGGTGAGCCTTTTCCTCTCGTTGTCTGGCGCGGCGCCCCTATGAAACGCCTAACTACGTATTAATCGGCCGACCGAGAGCCGCGGCCATCGCCTCCATCATCGCCTCCGAAAGGGTAGGATGGGCGTGAATCGTATCCACAACGCTCGCTGCTATCCCCTCGTGAGAGCGGATGATACCAGCTTCGGCGATAAGCTCGGTCGCTTCAGCGTGAAGGATGTGAACCCCCAGCACTTCGCCGACCTTTTCATCGATAAGCACCTTAATGAAGCCGTCGGACTCTCCGATCGCTATCGCCTTTCCGATAGCCCCAAAAGGAACTTTCCCGACACGATAGGCGACTCCTCGTTCCTTAAGCTTTTTCTCTGTCAAGCCGACCGAAGCCACTTGCGGTTGGCAGTAAGTGCATGACGGAACATTGTCGTAATGCATTCCGGGGGTATCGTGTCCTGCGAGTGCTTCTGCAGCAACGATCCCCTCGTGACTCGCCACGTGCGCGAGCTGTGGCGACCCTGCGACGACATCACCGATCGCGAAATGGTGCGGAACGGAGGTCTGCATGTACGGATTCGTCGTGATGAACCCCCGCTCGGTCGCGATGCCGACATCTTCAAGGCCGATGGATTCGGTGTTGGGGACGACCCCTATGGAGCAGAGGACGCAGTCGCCTGTCCATGTTTCGATCTCCCCGTTCTTCTTTTCTATCGTTGCCGTGACCGTACCGCCTTTCTTCTCAATTGATTTGACCGAACAACCTGTCTTGACCTTCACTCCCCGTTTTTCGAAAATTCGCTGAAGTCCTTGCGCGACTTCGTGATCTTCAAACGGAAGGATCTGGTCAAGCATTTCGACGATTGTCACTTCCGCACCGAATGCAGAGTGGAAGTACCCGAACTCAACGCCAATAACGCCACCACCGATGATGAGGGTTTTCTTGGGAAGTTTTTTATATTCAAGTATCGTGCGGTAGGTGTGGATGATCTCGCCATCAATCGGAATGTGGGGCAGCGTCCGGGGGCGGGCTCCTGTCGCGATGATGATGTCGTTGAAGGAATAGAGGGTTGTTTTGCCATCCGCGGCGGTTACGGCGAGAATATTTCCCTTCTGGAGCTTGCCAGTCCCGTACACCACCTCAGCCTTTGCCTTCTTCATTAGGTACGAGACACCTCCCGACAATTTTCCGGCGACATCTCGCGAGCGCTGAACAACGCGGGGGAAATCGAGCGTTACCTTCTCCGCCTTGAAGCCGAATTGATCGGAGTGATGCAGGTCCTGGTACAGCTGACCCGCTTTGAGGAGTGCCTTCGATGGAATGCAACCCCAGTTAAGACAAACCCCGCCCAGCGATTCTCGCTCTACAATTGTGACGCTCCGACCAAGCTGAGCCGCGCGGACCGCGGCAACATACCCCCCGGGCCCTGACCCAAGCACGATAACATCTCGTTTTTCCGTTTTCGTGGCGGTGCTCATGACGATGCTCCTGAAATAGTTTCTGTCCTCGTTATCGCTGGTGCTGTCTTTGGCGAAGCTTTTATCGGTGTCAACGGCCTCGTTAACCTGCCCACAGCGGGGGGCGCATGACAGCGCCAAGAGTGTGATGAGGATCCTCCCCATCTATAGCCGGTCGCCATCCTATCAGATTGGTCGGGCGAAGACTATCAGTCGCTATTCTTCACGGGAATAGCTCTGCACTGATTCTCGGGGGCGATTTATTGCACAGGGGGAGCAAGGATGAGCCCTTGGTGGATGGATTCAATCGGATACCTGAGTCCTGACCCAATCGGGCACCGCTGTTTCAGGCAATCGAACATCGATCCAATCTCCGGTTCGGGGATGAGGAAACGCAAGGGCAGCACAGCAAAGATGAAGACAGGGAGATTCTTTGCCGTTGTAGAAATTATCCCCGACGAGCGGGCATCCCAGGGACGCGGCGTGGACCCTGATCTGGTGCGTGCGGCCGGTGACGGGGGTTGCGTCTACCAGAGTAGTTGAGGTTCGATGCTCGATGACAGAGAAAATGGTAAGGGCATCTTTGCCTCTGGAGTGGGTTGCGCGAAGGACTGGATGGAGGGGGTGACGACCTATCGGACTGGCAACGGTGACCTGTGAGAAGGAGACTGGGGAGGAAATTTCGCACAGATAGCTTTTCCGAACCAGACGTTGCTCGAAGGCGTGCTGAAGGGGGCGATGCGTGAGCGGTGATTTGCTTGCGACGACGAGTCCGGAGGTTGATGTGTCGAGCCGCGAAGGAAGGTGCACGGACGCACCGGAATACTGCTCAAGATACCGACGAAGATTAAAGCTTATCTGTTCACGAACTGGAAGAGTCGGGAGGCGGGCAGGCTTATTAACGATGATGATTTCGTCATCCTCATACACAATCCACATCGAGGACCAGAGCGGATGCTTGAGGCTTGGCGACGAAGGATCGCGAGGTTCGAAATACTCGACCCGAACAGGGGGCAGTAGTTCACGATTAGCGAGTGCAGCTATCCCATTTACGTGCACCCCTCCCGCATCAATTCGCTCGCCCCATTCTGAGTGAGGGATATGGGGGGCGAGCTGCACAAGAAGCTGAACGAGAGAGATCGGCTCCCCTCGAGGGTAATCGATGATCCTTCGCTTCGTGAAGAGAGCGGTTTCGAGCCGCGTAAGGTCGATGTTCCACATAAGACGGGACTCAGCGACGTTACGGTTCGCCGGCTACCTTTGGAGAGGAGGGTGGCACATTTCCTTCGCCCCCTGGGCGGGCAGAGGCTGATCCCTCGCTCTCGAACACGTCACCCCGCCCTTCAGCCGAAGAGGTATTTTCGTTTACTGAAGTCGATGAGGGAAGAACTGAGCTTTTCCTAAAATTCCAACCATCAAGGGCCGAGATAAGCCGAGAGATACGCTCTATCATTCGAAAGGGGTTCAATTCCTCGCCAGGTTTCTCGTTACTGTGAAGTCCAAAGTTGCGCTCGACGATCTCGATGTCACGCCGCGGAAATTGATTGAATGACAGCTCGAAAATCTTTCTATTGTGGTCCCGTCTCTTGAGACGATTAGCGCATAGCGCGCGAATCGTTCCGGCATCTATCTCGAGAGTAACCGGATCGGGGTCTTGGTTGACACAGGAGTTCTTTTCATTCGATGACTGAATCGACATAACTGTTCCGACGGATATCCCATCGTCACCTGCAAACGCAACAGCTGATGCCATCGAAGACCCCTCCGTTTTTCGGTCTACGGGAAATGTTACGGTATAGAAGTTCGGGGCGACCTCTTCGACCGTTGGGTTCACCTTTTCAGTGATAACTCCGTCTGGTGAGATGACGAGTCCCTCGAACTTTGATGGGGAGAAGGGTGTTCTGACGTCAACGGTGATCGTTTCTGTCCCCTGCGGAGGCGCGGTTTTATCTTGGGCGACCGATGTAGCTGGTACAACGAGCGTAATCGCGGCAATTATTGACGCCAACAGGAAAGCCGATGAACTGAGGTGGGTTTTCTCAGGGAAAGAGCATTGGGGCTCGCAACGATCGATCTCCCAGCGCGCAAATTTCGTTCGTTCAGAAAAATAATTCATCGCTTAATCCGCTTGTGCAGAAGTCGTCTCATTTGTTCGGCTCAGAGAGTTTACTTTCTTCCGGAGTTCTCCGAGCAGTCGAGTCGCCTCCTGGTACGCGGCGATCTCCCTGCTAAGGCCGTCCGAAACATGGAAAAGTCTCTTGGTTTCCGTCGCTTCGTTTTCCGCGAGGGGGTTGTACACAGCCGCATCCGCAGAGACCTGACGGGCATCATACCGACATGATCGCTGCACAGAGTACTCGGGAGAGACCACAACTCTCTGATGGCCCTGAGCGTCGGGGGGGGAATACCACAGGAACCGATAGCGTAAGCTCTGTTCCGGGGCATAAATTTCAAAGTCGTAGAAGGTCCTTTCCGACATGTCGAGTCGACCCGTCGGCAACCAGATGTCCCAAAAGAGGCCATCACGAACTAAGAAAATTCGGGCAGGTTGCTCGAATTCCTGAGATCCCTTTATGAAAGCAGTTAGTGTCATTTTTTCCCCGAGGGCGGGGAGTGATGATGCACTTGGTGGAGTGTGTGTTATTGCTTGCGACGATTGCTCTGAAGGAGGAGTCTGATTAGTCGACTGCGCCAACGCCTGCCGAGGGCTCAAAGAAGGGAATGGGAGAGGTTCTCCTGCCAAGGATGATACAACGGTCACGAGGATAGGAAGAAGGAACTTCTTGAGGGAGCAGGAACCTTCCCTCAATCGGAAATTTACTGAATCAGAGCGAACGCTCGATTCGCACTCACCGGCGATCCGCGGTAATGGGTTCAGCCGCCCGAGAGCGCAGAATACTCTCGATGCGAGAAATACCTGCCCCCGGATTGGAACTATCGCATGGGCACTACTTTCCATTCCCCGACCTCCTTTGTAAACCGATTTTCCCACCGACCCACCATGATGTCGTCTGAGGCTTTTTTGATAAAGAACTTGAGAAGCCACCCATTAGAACTTATCGTCAACGATTGGTCGGCAGAGGGAGTTGCGAGAGCTGATTGCCACCCTTCAATCCCAAGGATAACCCCCACCCGAGCTCCGTTATCTTGAGAAATAAAGGTGAGCGACACATCAGAGTCTGGCAGAAAACCTCGAGCGATTCCCGAGTAAAGCCCCGAAGGGAGATTCGGAAACGCCAGGGGTGTGGCCACCGGTTCAAAAATTGAACCGGGTAGAAGTTGCAATTTCTGGGCAACCACCGCGGATGGTTTTGGAGAGGTAATAATCGGTTCTTCTGTGTTCGTCAGGAAGAGGCCCTTGAGGAGGAAGTATAAGATACATCCACCGATGAGCCCTACGGGGATGAGAACCAATCTGCGAGACGGGCGTTTAGCGGCAATCGGGCTGTTCTTTCTGGGAACCGTTCGTTCTGGTCGACGGCCCCCCTGAGCGTGAGGCTCTCCCTTTGGTCCGTTGTCGCGGGATTTCGATACAGATTCCTTTTTTTGTCGATCCTTTCGCTTTTCTTCAACACCCGAGTTTGCCGATACGGTGGGGGTTCGTTTGCGTTCTCGCTCCCAAGGGGGAACGATGGAGGAGGGGTTGCGAGACATCTCAGAGAGGGCTCCGAGAGGTTGAGGGTAAGGCTCGTCATCCTCCGAGTCGTACAGTTTGGCGGGAGGAGTTTCCGCCGCCGAAGTTGACGCGCTATCAAAATTCGACAGTTCTTCACGTTGATAGTCGAGGGTATCCCGCCGTTGTGAAACGTTTGAAGATCGGTGAGTGCTCTGACCTGGAGGTGGTTCAATCGAACCTGTTTCCTGTATTCCTGACGATGTGGTCGAGCTTGCCTCCTCCGCCGCGCCCTCTTCAGCAGGACGCTCTCCTTGGTTCGAGGGCGTCGAGACTGACCAAGGATCTTCGCCCGATGAGGCTCCGCTCACCAGTTGGTCTCTCAGACGGCCCAGCATCGAAGGGGGGACGACCTCTGTCTTCAGGCGACTCGCCCTCGCCTTGGGAGAGCTATCACCGAGGACTGGGTCCGCCCGCGATACGCGACTTCTTCTCTGTTTGGGGGGTTCGTCGTCTCGCTCCGCCATCGATCACTCAAAAGTGTTCAGCCGAATAGTTCTCAAAAAAAGCCCTTCAAGGGTCGCAACGAATGTGACCGGTGCCACGTAAAACCGCTTCTAACGTGGAACCTTTGGATTTCCGATCCGATTCCTCGAAATTTTAAGTTTACAATCGAACATGATCAAGCACCC
>OMIW01000203.1 GCA_900299205.1 Pseudomonadota bacterium | reverse complement strand
GGGGAGGGCGAGGCGAATGAGTCCTCGGAACTTCGGCCGAAATAAGTGCAACGGTCAACCGCTATGAGCGCAGGCATCTCGGCGATGCCCTTATTTCAGACCTCGATAACCCCCCACGACCGACTCGGCGAGAGCACCCCCAACTCACCAGACCCCGAACGAACACTGAAGCGGAGCGCTCGTTTTTGGTAGTCGTAGGGATAGCCGTCGGCAGCATGCACCGCAACGTCAACGGTGTAGATTCCCTCGGCCAGGCCAAGGCGTGGCACGGTAAAAGAGACGACGCCCCGCTCGGGAAGAGGGGGAAGCGAGACCCGATCGATATCGGTATTGGTGCCGAAAACCAGTAAACCATCATCCCGGTGAAGCCCGACACCAAATACCGGGGTATCAACCGATTGACGGACTGTGAAAGCAAGGCGAAGCGAGACGGTATCTTCGGGAGAAACAACGAATCGCTCCTCAGCTTGCCCTTGCTGGCTCCCATCATCGACCGTGAGGCTAACTCGGGTGATCTCTATCTCCCGACTCCCCCACCGCGAGCTTCCTGCTACTGCCTCTCCCGCGATCAGAGTGGCATCATTTGCACTTTTTGGATCATCCGCTGCTTCATCGATGATAATGTGCATCGCAACGGACTGCTCCTCGTTCTCGTCAGCCCGGCGAGATTCGGATACCTCGACCAGTGCATCTCGCCGCTCCCACTCTCGCTCCTGCGCCGCAAATCGTTCCCGCTCCTCCCGACGCTCGAGAAATTGTCGATAATGGTCGATCACCCGCCGGGGCTCTCCTCGGTCTCGAACATCGCCCCCCTCAAGCCACAACACCTCATCACACCACCGCTCAACCGCATCAAGGTCATGACTGACGAGCAGGAGGGTTGTGCCGGCTCTTTTCAGTGCAGCAAGCTTTTCTTTGCACTTTGCCACGAAGGCGGCATCACCCACTGCGAGCACTTCGTCGACCAGAAGCACTCGAGGATCGGTATGGACGGCAAGACTAAAGCCGAGCCGCATAAACATCCCAGAAGAGTAGGTTCGTACCGGCTCGTCAATCACATCGCCCAGCTCGGCAAACGAAACTATTTCGGCGAACCGCTCCTCAACCTCCCGTCGGGTGAGGCCGTGCATAATACCTCCCAACATGACATTCTCCCGACCCGTAAAATCGGGGTGAAATCCAGCACCGAGCTCTATGAGGGCAGCGATCCTTCCATTAACCTGAACAACGCCACTATCTGGTTGGTAAATTCCGGTGATTATTTTGAGAAGGGTTGATTTGCCGGATCCATTTCGCCCAATGACCCCCACCGACGCTCCCTGCGGTATTCTGAGGGTCACATCTGAGAGCACCACCTGCGCCCGACGGGTTTCTTCACGGGCTTTCCCAAAAAGGGATAGCAGCGCACTTTTACAGGTCGAGTAGCCGGAGATCCGAGCTACTCGATCAAACCGTTTGGAAACGGCGATGACATCAAGCGCATACGAAATTTCGGCACCCTCCAGCTCGTGGGCTACTCTCAGGCTCTCGCCCTGCCCCTCTAATTGTTCGATGGTTTCCATACCGATATGTCTCCTGGCGCAAGGCTTGTTACGAGGTGCGTGATTGTGCAGATGTGAGGTCTTTAACGCGCGAGAAGTATCGAGATACGGTGAGCAAGCCGAAGGCATAAGAACCCCGTCACATCTCCGCGACCCCGCGTCGCGGAAGTTATGTGCGTTTCATGAGGACTATTTCCCCCCTGCCGCTTGAATAACGTAGACCCCTGGTAGATTCCGCCACCGCTCACCATCCTCCATGCCGTAGCCAACAAACCACTCATCCCCTTCATACGAAAACGCACTCCAGGTCGGCAGGTAGCGTGGCTCGGGCAACACCCGCTGCACGAGCACGGCGGAGCGAACTTCTCGCGCACCCTCTTCGAGCAATCGCTCCGTCATTGCGGCGAGCGTTCTCCCCGAATCACAAACATCATCGACCAATAGCACCGATCTATCTCGGGTTGGAATGGCAGTCAGATCAAGCCGCATCCGGTCGCTCTGGACCCCGTTGAGCCCAACCTCGTATCCCCAAGCTCGCCCGGGAGCGACTTCAAGCGAATGATGCACAGCTCGAACGAGGTCACCAAAAAAGATAATCCCCCCCCGCAGGACAGGTACTGCTACCACATCAAGACCTGAGGTCTCAAAGCACTTCTGCGCCCACCCGGTTATCTCATCTCCGACTGCGGCGACGGCGCGACGTATCGCTTCGGGGGAGTAGAGAGGAGCAAAATGGGACGGAATGGGGTGACGGGTCCACGGCAATGTACCCTCTTGAGCGATGGCGCTTTTCAAATTATCCATGTTCATCGTCCAAAAAAATGGCTAAGGGCGATGTTACTACAAAGTCGCAGCGGGCCAAAATGAGGAGCGCACAAAAGCATAGGCTCTGACGAGTTCACCTCGCGATCGACAAATTGATGGTGATTCTTGAGGAGGTATCAAACTGAAAGAAAGGATCTGAGATTCTCAGGAAGGATCGCCCGCAAGCGATCAGGGCTGACAGCGACATCGAACTCACCCCTTGGCCCCTTTTCCTCCTGATGGTTGAAGGAGAGGCTGTCCGAGGCAACTCTCATCATTCGCTCGGGCGTGGCATCCTCCAGGTCCCGTCTCCACTGGTTCCCGTCGAGAGTCGGCAGCGTTAGTCGGAATGTTTCCCCCCCAGTAAAATCTCTCCCCCTGAGCGGAACAGGGATCTGGGCCTCGACCTCGCTGAGCCATCGCGGATGCTCATGGGTGAGGAGATGGCTAACGTAGAGTTGGGCTGTCTTGTATATCGCGTCAGCTTCGACATCGGCGTTCGCCCACCAAAATATTTGATTACCCGAGTGCCCCCGCAACGGGGCATGAGTCGCCGCAGTAAAAAGCTCACCTGCCGCTCCCCAAACGGGGACATCGGGGCGATTCGCCGCCTCGCACGCCAACTGCCAGCCAAAGGGGTGGAGGATTTCGTGAAGCACTACCCACTGAAACGGCAACCCTCCGAGTGGCCCTCCCGCGAAGGGGGACTCTAACCGCTCAGTATGATGGGCAGAGCAAAACTCCAGTGCACGGGGAGCAAAGGTGAGAGAAGCTGGCTCACCAACGGCCACCGCATTCATGGGATCTCTATCGTCAGAATCGCTCACTCGCCATGCGCGGGGTACGGTCAGGGTCGAAAAAGACACGACGGGGCGGTCTTGGTAAGTGGGATTTCTCTCTGATCCGGGCCTTGTTTGTGGCATAGCCTCCTCGAGTATCGCTTTTCGAACGAGATTTCCTGTCATGTCCCCTTTGACGCTAGCAGCATTCCCATCACTAAGCTAGGCAGAAAGAAACCGTATCGTGACCCACACGTGGATGGATTTATTCGGACTCGGTGAGCTTTGACTCACCGCGCAAAATCGAGATACGGTGAGTCCGGAGGGATTGCTCGAAATCCCACATTGGGTTGGGGTCCGCCATACGAAGCATATCGGGCCAAAGCCATATCTCGACACCACCTCTTACTTATCCTTCCTTCCCCGTCATATCAACGATAAACCGATGCACACCACTCTCACTATCGCGACAAAGGGTCAGGGACTCCACGAAATCACCGATGAGGTTCATGCCGTCATTCATGGAAGTACCGTGGCCACGCAAAACAGATCGGGGCTTGCGCACCTCTTTTTGACCCATACTTCGGCAAGTCTTATCATTCAGGAGAATGCTGATCCGTCGGCGCGACGCGATCTCGAGCGATGGTTGGCCGCCCTCGTACCAGAAGAACAAAACGACTTTTCTCATACCACCGAGGGGCCGGATGATATGCCTGCGCACATTAAGTCCGCGCTGACGGGGTGCAGCCTCACGATTCCGATACTTAACGGATCGCTCGCCCTGGGCACATGGCAAGGTATCTACCTCTGGGAACATCGTCGGGCTCCCCATCGACGACGGGTAATTATCTCGATAGTGGGATAGTGCCTCCACATCACCCGAGGAATCAGGAATATTGACGAACGGACCGGTGCAGCTCGTTACCCGAATTGCGCTCCTTCCCCCTCCATGGTACGAAGAGATGAAAGGAGCCCGCCATGAAACAGCTCATGAGGAGTGGCCACCACCTTCCTGCCTACCGATGGTACCGCGCCCAGCTACGGAAGCGGCAGCAAAGGGTGTTGTTTAACCGAGCACATCGGGATGCTGAAGAGAACGCGCGAACCAAGTTAGAGCTAGGGGTCCCGAGCAAAGAACAGGCCCCTCCCCCCCATCAGATCCCGCCATCTGCCTCACGATCCGTCGCTCTCCGTCTCCTCTCGGTCATTTCATTCATCCTCTTCGTTTTGAGTGGCTGCCTCTTCGGCGGGGCCCTTGTCGATATTCTTTTTGCGAAGCAGGGCGCGCTTTCCACAGCGTTTTTCCTCGGCTTTGTGAATCCTCTTAGCTTTTTCGTTTGGCATCTGACTCGGCAGAGACCCATTCATACACTGACTGGTCAGGTGGAAAGAACTGCACGACGTATGCACGATGCTTTTGGACGAAATATAGAGGTTATATCTCTCACTATCGCCCCCCAGGAGATAGTGAGCTCAGCAAAACGTCCTCCTCCCTCGGGTCAGAAGGACACCCCCAGATCCGTTGAGATCGAGGTTGTTGGAACCCACATCGAAGGTGATATCAATCCCGGCGATCTGGTGACTGTTCACGGGAGTTGGAAGAAGGGCCGCACATTGCGGGTCACTCACCTCTTTAACCACACGCAGAATCGACGCATTACTGCTACTGGTTGGCTGTCGACCAAGAAGTGTGGTGAAGAACTGCTCTTCCTCCTAGCGCTCGCCGTTGCCACCATCGCGTGCCTGAAGGCAATTAGTAAGCTTCTAACCTCCCGATAGCTAACCACGGTGGTCTTCCCCTTTTCGTTCGCTTATAATGAAGGGGTGCTCCAAACCTCTCCGATGGACTGTCTTCGATGGTTATGAACATTGACCTTCCTTGCCCCCCTCAGCGACGCTTTCGAAGGGATAATTTAACTGTCACCCTCCTCCTCGCCCTCTCCATTTTTGGTTCTGGGTGTCGCGACGAATCGGCATCCCCAGCGGTCCCTCCGCCATCCGACCAGCCGAAAAGTTCTGTGCCTTCCGTGGCGGATGAGCACCTCTCCACCGCCGATGAAGGTGGCATCATTTCAACAGCTTTGGATGCGCTGAAAGATGGCGCATCCAAGGTTCAAGAGGCTGTTCAACCCTACGCATCACCTCTTCAAGATACCGCCACCGCCTCGGTCCAAAAATTAAGTGCGATTGATTATCGGGTCGTTGAGATTCCCCATCAAAGCTCCGTTGAAGCTCTAGAACTCGCCCTTAACCAACTCGGCACCGAACGATGGGATTGCTCAAGCATGCCCCCTTCAAATACTAATCTTCGCTTTCTTTGCAAACGTCTTCCGATGAATGCATACCTGAAGGCATTCTCGCTTGTATCAAAATTGAGTCCTGATTAGTTTCCCCAGAGCCTTCGCATGGTGTGTTTATTCTGCCTTCAATCTTGGTGGCACGACCTCAGACGGCGGGGTGCTTCATTTCAAAGACACCTTTTACGGATTGTGGTGGTATGTCTGATGTACTTCTCGCTCGCATGTGCACCACGACGTCCCTCCTTTTCTGAGGGCGAAGTGCCATCCTTGCCCCCCACAACCCGGGAGGATTATGAATACGGTTACCAAGTGCTGACCGAACTCTCACGAACGTTTCCCCTCTCTCGTAACCGCTCAGACCTTGTCCAAACGCGCCGAGTCGCCTCCCGACTCGCTCAGGAAACGGGGGGCCGGAGCGATGCGTGGCGAGTAACCCTCTTTGCAGATGAGACGGTAAAGAATGCCGCTGCAACGCGAGGCAATTTCCTCTTTCTCTGGTCAGGAATGCTTCGTATGGTTCGCAATGATGACGAACTGGCAGCCGTGCTCGCGCACGAAATGGCTCACGTTCTCGCTCAGCACGTCATGCCGAATCCCGCTGAACAGATCTCTGGTGTACTCGCGTCGGTCGGGGGTGCGGCAACTGCCGGGGTGCTCGCGGGATCTGGCTCAGCGACCTCTGGAGCCGCAAGACTAGGCGGTGCGCTGATCGAACAGGGCATTCGAAGCTTCATCGTTAACCCAGAATCTCGACGAAAGGAGCTTGAGGCGGATCAGATAGGGCTTTTCCTCATGGCCGATGCTGGCTTTGACCCCACCGCAGCAGTCAGCTTCTGGGAGCGTGCTGAGGGTAATCCCGAATTCGGCGCTGGGCCCCTTGAGTTTCTCTCGACTCATCCATCCTCGGC
The DNA here is from genome assembly GCA_900299205.1 of Pseudomonadota bacterium. Lineage (GTDB taxonomy): Bacteria > Bdellovibrionota_C > UBA2361 > UBA2361 > OMIW01 > OMIW01. Next base: position 15,376 of record OMIW01000203.1, on the reverse strand, counting down.
CAAACGGTCTGCAAATCTGAGAGCTCTTCTCCCCGCAGTTTTTCACCGTAACCCTCAGAAAAACAGCTTGGGTGGTGAACGCAGGCACTTACTCAACCCAGCAATACGAGAGATGCCAAACGAATTTAAATCTACCAATCTCCGTCGGAGAGGAACCGAACTACACTCAATCCCGTCATCTCGCTTCCCCTCCCGAGGCATCATTATCGCTCGGTCAGCCCGCATTTTCTCCGCTGATGATTCCTGGAGTAATGTTCGCGATGTCGTTAATAGGGATGAAGAGGTTGCAATAGAGTGTCAGGTTGGGCAGTTTTTCAGAATAACCAGGCCTACTCCCGGATATATCGATATCCGTGCGCTCGGGAGAGCTATGCAGGTACCCCGCTGCTGAAAAGTATCTCACTAAGGAGCACGAGCCCCCGATAGAGGAGGGGGATAACCTCAATCACAATCAGACTCGCTATGAGAACCTCGACGAGATGAGCCTGTCGGTGTCGCCTTCTGTCGACAACCCGCTGCCGGATCGTCCTCAGGTCGGCGAGCTTACCCCGCATCTCATCGGAACGGGCCTGGAACTCGAATCGCCGCGCGACGACCCTCAACAGCCGAGCCTGATGTTTGTCAGAAAAGATCTTTAATCCGCTACTAACCCGTCCGATAAGCTCAGCGGCATCTATAGTAAGAGCATCAAGATGTTGCTGGTCTGCTTCAGTCACCCCCTGATCAACCGGCACCCGATAAGCCTCGACGACTGCTCTATCGAGCCTTCGCGCAAGAATATCGAACTGGTGGAGCTGCATATTTGCAAACTCAAGGGCCGCTATCGTGTCATCAGCGACGACCTCCTCCATCCGCTTTGGATGGCGGATAAGGGCAGCACCACTCCAATCGATAAACAGGCTGTCATTCTGGTACCAGGATATCCTTCCCTCGATTGTCTCCCGAATGAGCTGGTGGTGGAGAGAAAATCGCTCGGCATTGACGATTTGGGCGATTTCAGCCCGATTCGCCTCAACAAACGTATCAAGGTCCTGATCCTCTGGGACCTGGATGCAGTAAATCGGGTAATCTTCGGCGTTTTTAGCAATTGCAGGCTCGATCAGCGCGTCACCAAGCTCAGTGCAAATCTGCCTCGTGCATTCGATAGCAAGCCCCTCAAGGGCAAGATTGTCGTTTATTGAATCGCTGAGCTCGACCCATTCCCGCATGGTACCTGAAAATAGGAGCCGAAATCTGAGACAAATACCTCCGAAATCTGAATACATCGTCAACTCGACCCGCGGATCGAGAATCGAACCAGCAACCACTTCAATCGGCTCACATGAGCGCGCAGCATGAAGAAGCACACGATCAGGATCGTTCCGAGGAGCGTTGACCCGCAAGCCGTGGACCCGATGACGAGCTCGCTCAACATCAATTGACGAACCGCTATCGACAGCAAAGCAGATCGATACGAAGCCAGTATACCTGTTCATGGTGAAATCGTTTCGCGCAACGGCAATAGAGGATCCTAAAGGGACTGTCTCGTTCCGTAGCATCATTATCTGGACATCTTAAAACCCTCAAAAAAACACCGCAATACCGGGTTTTTTACAACAACGTACCCTGTAAAAGGAGAGCTGCCACGGTAAAGTAGGCGATAAGGCCGATGACATCTACAAGGGTTGCCACAAACGGAGCTGAGGAAGTTGCGGGGTCGGCTCCAAGAGAACGCAGGATGAAGGGGAGCATAGAACCCACTATTGTTCCCCAGAGGACCACAATGATAAGTGAGACCATCACAACAAGACCAATCATGAGCCAGTGAGGGCCATACGTATTAAATGTCCCGCCCCAGATCGCGATCCGAACCAGGCCGAGAATCCCGAGAACACTCCCTAACACGAACCCAGACGCGAGCTCGCGGCGCAGGACCCGGCGCCAGTCAACCAGTCGGATCTCGCCTATTGCCATCGCTCGTATCACCAACGATGCCGCCTGGCTCCCCGAATTACCACCACTCGAAATGATGAGGGGGACGAATACCGCAAGCACTACCGCCCGCTCGATCTCCTTCTCATAAAGCGCCATGGCCGAGGCGGTCATCATCTCTCCGACGAAGAGCACAACAAGCCACAACGCCCGACTCTGAATGAGTCGAGCGAGTGGAGCCTTCAGATAGGGCTCCTCAAGTGCCGCAACTGCGCCAAGCTTCTGAATATCCTCAGTTGCCTCTTCACGAGCGACCTCAAGTGCATCATCCATCGTGACGATACCTATGAGGATACCAGCGGCATCAACGACCGGTAATACGGGGCGTCCGTGACGATGAAAGAGGTTTGCTGCAGCCTCCTGATCATCCTGCGGATGAAGCACGACGACGTTCTTGTCGCAGATAGTATCAGCTGTCGAGGTAGGGTCAGCGAGCAGGAGATCCCCAACGTTAATGTTCCCGATGAGCAACCCCACTTCATCGCACACGAAGAAAACCGAAAGGGTGTCACTCAAACTTCCCCGCTCCCGAATATGAAGCAATACCTCTGAAACTGGCCATTCCGGTCGGACGGAGAGGTAATCTGGGGTCATCAATCGACCGACGCTGTACTCGGGATAGCCGAGGAGCGAGAGCGCGATTATCCGCTCATCTTTGGCGAGTAAACCCATTAGCCGTCGCACAAGAGGAGTCGGCATCTCCTCGAAAAGCGCCGTTCTGTCATCAGCCGCCATCTCGTTCAGGAAGAAGGCAACACGGTCAGATCCAAGTGAGTTAAGAAGGGCGACCTGTGCATCGGTATCGAGAAACTCAAAAACATCGGTAGCGTGATCGTGAGGAAGAATTCGGAAGACAACTATCTGCTCCTCAACTGGAAGACCCGCAAGAAGGTCAGCAACCGTGGCCTCAGGGAGCGAGACGACGAGATCGCGCAATTCATGGAGTAGGCGGGCCTCAATAAGCTCCCGCAGACGGGCCGCCAGATCGCTATCGGCCCCCGCGAGGAGGTGATTGTTTCGTAGTTCTTCTCGCATCACCGAATCCGTTACATGAAAAAATAAGTCCCCTCCGAACAACAAGGGAGGATGCACATCCTTGTCGATAATCACCCGGCGTTCGATAATAGGACTGTGACGGCTGATAGCGGTGATCTGGGATGCTCAAAAGCCTCCCTAAACACAGCTAAGGCAATCCGTGAGATATCCAGAAATAAAATGAGATGAAGCGATGATTGACTCCCCTTGTCAACGATCAAATCCTTGCCCTCAACGCTCTCGGAGGCGTTACAACAGCGTGGCATTCATGATGCTATTGCTTCTCCTCAACGGCAATAGCATGATCCTGAACGACGCACTTGCTGAGTCGGGGGAAGTTATCTCGACCCCAGCCTCTTCTCTCTCGGCCCCTTACACTGCTATAGACACAAGCCCTTCTCCCATGACCGATAATTCCTCCCACAGCGAATCGAAACCCTCGAAGGATAAACTGAAGGAACTCCTCTCTCCAGAGCAATATAATGTCACTCAGTGCGACGGGACCGAGCCCCCTTTTCAGAATGAGTTCTGGAATAAAAAAGACCCGGGCATTTACGTCGATATCGTATCGGGTGAGCCTCTTTTCAGCTCGCTCGATAAGTTCGATTCTGGCACTGGATGGCCGAGTTTTACCCAACCTATCGTCGGGCAGCAGATCCGCGAGCGGGTTGACACTAAACACGGCATGATCCGAACAGAGGTTCGCTCGTCGCAAGGAGACTCACATCTCGGGCACCTTTTCAACGACGGGCCGGGTCCAACCGGTCGGCGGTATTGTATTAATTCAGCGGCACTCCGATTCGTGCCCGCCTCGGATTTAACCCGCTCGGGTTACGGCGAGTTCGCCCATCTCTTCCCCAATATCGGACAGTCGTTAGGCGCCTCTCACCCGACCTCTCAGTCTCTTCACGGGTCTGAAAGCTCCGCTTCGAAAGCCTCATCTTCATCACCGTCCTCCACCGTCCCTGAACCGGCCCGTGCGGTGCTCGCGGGGGGATGTTTCTGGGGTATGGAGGAACTCATCCGATCGCTTCCCGGAGTGCTTGACACAACCGTTGGGTATACGGGGGGCTCCGTTCAGAATCCTAGCTATCAGTCCGTTTCAACCGATCGCACCGGTCACGCTGAGGCGATTGAGGTAATTTATGACCCCAGCCGGCTCTCCTATGAGGACCTCCTTCGATTTTTTTTCCGTATTCACGATCCAACGACCAAAAATCGCCAAGGGAACGACATAGGCACCCGATATCGTTCAACTATTTTCGTAGCATCACCGATTGACAAAGAAAAGGCCTCGCGAATAATGGCGGAAGTGGTTGAATCGGGAAGGTGGTCCAAGCCTCTTGCGACCACCCTTGAACCTGTCGGCACCTTCTATCCCGCCGAGGGATATCATCAGGATTATTTACAGAAAAATCCCGGCGGATATACCTGTCATTATCTGCGGGACTAGGGCCCTGCCTCTGCACCGCATTCTGGTATCTCTGAAAAAAACCGTGGACGACTCATAATCTGAACCGTTTGACCTCCTGATTGCGATTAGTGTAAAACGTGAGTATACACTTGACCTTTATCCCCGTATGAACTCTTCAACCAAGCGTTCCGGCTCCCCTGCACAGGCCCCCGACGTAGTGTCGGTACTCCGTCATCCATCGGTGATGACCGCCTTTGCTGGCATCCTGGTCCTCTGTCAAATCCTTGACGGGTTCGCAACCGGTCTGGGGATGGCTCGGTTCGGCGTTGCGATGGAAGGAAACATCGCGCTGCGCGAGGCAATGAGGATGTTTGGGGTTGCTCCGACACTGATAATCGCCAAGGGCTCAGCAATCGCTATTGTGGTATCTCTTCGTTTGCTTGGCCGTCAAGTTCTTTGGGTGGGAGAAACCCTTGCCTTGTTGAGCTTGGCTTACATTGGGGCCGCGATAATCCCGTGGAGCGTTATTCTGCTCAGATAAATCTTTCGAGAAACAAGGGGGCCTGAATCAACCGGTGCTTATCCTCCCTCTCACGAACGGAGCTAGAACGGCTGCTTGTCGAACACAAGCACTAGGCTGAGAACGGTCATTATGCCGAGAAGCAAAATAACGACCGGGTCTTTAATGAAATGAAAGAAGCCCTCTCGAGAAAAGAAAGGGTGGCTGGCTCTCGGACCCGGTCGCCCCTTGAGTATCACGTTGACGGGGGGCTCTTCATTGAAAGCTATCATCATTTCATAAGCCGACTGATACCGTCGCTTTGCGTCGGCCATCATCGCCTTATCGACGATGCACTGATACTTAAGCGGAACTTTGGAGGGAAGTTCGTGCGGGACGTTAAAATTATGCTCAACGAGATAGTCTATCGATTTGTCCCCCGAATAATTAGCAAGCCAACGGGCCCCCGAGAGAACTTCGTACAACAGAACCCCCACGCAATAGAGGTCGCTGCGAGCATCATAGTGACCGGTCTGAATATACTCTGGAGGGAGGTACTGAGCAGTTCCAAGAAGTACCCCTGCCTGGGTATCGGGTGAATTCCGTTGGAGCTTCATTAAGCCAAAGTCCATGAGTTTAATACCCACGCCCTCCGTGTAGAGAAGGTTTTCTAACTTAAGGTCCCGATGGAAGACCCCGCGACTATGAAGCTCATGGAGAGCCGAGAGAAGCTGGCGGAAAATAGTGTCCACCATTTCAAGGCTTAACGCCCCGGGAGCGAGGAAGCGGGACAATTCGCGGCCGCGTACCAACTCCATCGTATAGGCAATCGTGTGACCCAGTGAGATGAAATCATAAGCTCGAACGATATTCGGATGATTGATTTCTCGTAGAAAACCAACCTCCGCCTCAAATCGGGATATAGTCAGCGCGTCGAAGGCAGACCTGTTTGTTAGGACCTTGAGGGCAACCTCTTCCCCATCACGCTCAGTATCTCTGACATGAAACACTGCCGAGGCTCCCCCTGAACCGGCGACCTTGATAAGCTCAAACCGCTTTGCAAGAAGCGGCTGGTTTGAAATTACATTTGCCTCTTCAGGTGGTCTCTCGGACACTAGGCTCACCTTTTCAGGGGGGCTGCATACGACTGACCACGCAAGTCAGCCGTTGTATTAAACCCAGTTGAACATCTTGCCAACAGCAACTGAACGATTCCAAAGCCTAAGATCGAGGATAGCCGCTCCCTGAATCCTCTAATCCGTAATCTTTATTGCCAATAGCAGAGGCGACCCATCCCTTCGTATTTCAATAGAGGAACTCTGCTGACCCTTCAATAAAGCGATGTATTGAGGGAATGCCCTCGGATCTCGGATCACGTAATCATGAGCAGAAATGATCACGTCGGCGTTTTGGAGACCCAAAAGCTCGTAAACTCCCCCTTTTTTCACATTAAATATCCGATACTCGGGGGTCGTTTCCATCTCATAACTTTGTCCCTTTAATATCGGTATTAGTCGCACCCCCTCCCCGGTACCTCGCTCCCTGATTCGCCGAGCAAGCTCCAAACGAGGAACGGAGATCTCCTGGCGCCCAATTTCAGAGGTTATGATGCGCCGTTGAGCCGATTCGAAACCACGAGATGGTAAAAAACCAAAAGAAGCGCATCCGGCGAGTCCGACTGCCCCGCTAAAAACCAGACCGAGCGAAATTCCGAGTGATACTTTGATACGCATTTTCAAATCTGCCTCAATAAAACAATCTCCCCTCATCCACCTCTTTAATGAACACGGGTACCCCCTAAAGCGGAACTCCCATCCTTCTTGTTCTTTCGCCCCTTCCGGAAGCCACAAAACTGCTCGAAACAGGCGAGTCCCCCAAGGAACGCTCAATAGCTATCCTCGCGAACATTGCTCATTCAAACTCATAGCGTTCCCCTTTCAAGGGTAATCAGATCAAAATGGACACTCTACATCATGCGTGGAGTCGGGACATATGAGAAATTTCAAAGATAAAATATCACTCAACGGCGGGCCTTCATGACACAGTCTTTATGGGGCCAACCACGTTGGTTACTCCTCTCCCGATTGACTATCCTTCAGGGAACACAACTCGGCCCTTCGCTCTGGGGAATGTCGGCAACACCGCAGACGCTCTGCTCTCACGACCGCCTCTACCTCAGCAACAGTATTGGGAAGGTCGTTATTGACGACAAGATAGTCAATCGCAGATTGATTTGCGTGAAAGATCGAATACTCCCCCTCCGCCGTCTTAAGCCGAGTGCGAATCTCCTCCTCTGACCCTCCCCGAGCCCGGAGGCGGGCGACAAGCTCCGTAGCGGTCGGTGGTACGAGAAACAACACCACCGTACTTTCCGGAAAATGCGCCCGAAAAAAGAGTGCACCCCGAATGTCTATATCGAACACCAGATCCTGCCCGGAACTCCGAGCATCTTCAAGGGTCTTTTTCAGAGTTCCGTACAGGTTCCCGTGAGTTTCCTGCCACTCAACAAAATCACCCTGCTGAATCCTTTGAACGAAGTCATCTCGCGTCAGGAAATGGTAGCTCACTCCGTCGACTTCTCCTGGTCTTGGAGCGCGAGAAGTTGCCGTAACACAAACGGAGAGAGATCCCCGGAATGTCTCGAGAAGATGTTTCCGTACCGTCGTTTTCCCGCTACCAGCCGGGCCAACGAGAATAAAGAAAATGGAAGCTGACATATGCTCGCTACCTTAAAAAGGGATTCATTTCGATCGAGGTTTGCTCTCGTTAGCGCCCCCTGAAAAATCGTGCTTGACCGCGGAAACAGCACTAAAAAAATACCAATTTTTTGGCGCCGATTTTGCAGCTTCCTGAGTCCCCGTGCTCAGGGAGTTGTCATTTCAGGGAGCACTCTCGACCACCGACGGTCCGGCAAACGCCAACATCCGTCTGGGCGATCCGATTACAATAGCTCTCAAAGCGAGCTTAATGGATGGGAGCCGTCCTGAGAAAGCACTGGCATATTCAGGGCCAACGAGGTACGGGCGCACATCCGCCAATGACACCCCTCCTCTCGAGTACAGCGAGTCCTATACTAAATTTTGCACCTGCTCCCGAATTCGCTCAAGCTCTCCCTTTATCTCTATGACAATCCGCTGAACACCTGCGTCCTGGGCTTTGGACCCGATGGTGTTTGCTTCTCGCCCTAACTCCTGAACGATAAAGTCAAGCCGCCGACCGACTCTATCTTCTGAAAGTGAGCTTTGGAATTCATCCAGATGCGAACCGAATCGAACCAACTCCTCAGTAATATCGAGCCGCTCTGCAATGATGGCAACCTCATGCACAATCCTCTCTTCAAGAAAGTGACTGCTCGTTAATATCGCTTCCCCATCTAAATCGCCTGCCTCCTGCTCCGAGATGCCCCCCTGCATCAAATGCCCCTCAACAGCCCGGGATATCCGCTGTCGTAGTCGTTCTCGAGCTCTCTCAGCAACCGTTGAAGAGATCTCCTTGAGGTGAGACAAGTAGTCCCTCAGATTTTTACTCCGCTCCAAAATATCACAACCGAGCCGTTCCCCCTCAACCGCTCTTGATTGAATAAATTTTCTGAGCGCTTCATCAAGAGTCTCGAGCACAAGGTCATCCTTAAATCGCTCTTCGACCTCCTCTCCCGCTAAAAATACATCATGTCGCCCCAGTATTTGCAGAAGCATCAGTCGGGCTGTTTCTGAACTGTCGAACGGCACCGCGCAATGCTCGAAGGTCCTCTGATACTCACGAAAAAGTCCCTCAACGCGGTTGCAATCGATCTTAACGCGACGATCGTCAGCTGTCTCGAAAATCAAACGCACCGAAACATCAACCCTTCCTCGCTGAATACACGACCCAACTGCTTTCTTGACCGCTTGTTCGAGCCCCCCATGAACCCCCTCACCCCGCACGACGATGTCAAGAAATCGGTTATTTACTCCCCGAACCTCTACGATACAAACCACTCCGTCCAGGGTCCGCCTTCCTTCCCCGTGTCCCGTCATACTTTGGAGAGCCATGCTATGTTCGCCCTTTTTTGCCAGAATAAGCAGCCTCTGAGGTTGGCTCCTTCCTTCGAACAAGCCCCCCCTTTTTTAACGACCTTACAAAATAGCGAGACGTTCCGGATGTTCAGCAAAGATGGAGCGCAACTTTTCTCGTAACTGATCATGAGTAATGGCAACGGTACCTAACTCAGAAACAACCATTCCAGCGGCTATATTCGCGATCATTCCTGCGATAAGCGGACTGGCACCCGCAGCAAGAAAAGCGGTGAATACGGCAGTCACGCAATCACCCGCCCCACTCACATCAAAAACCTCACGAGCCTCCGTCGGCAAATGGAACTCCTCACCCTCATCTGGCCCTACAAGGACAAGGCCCATTTCCGCAAGGGTGACCATCATCATTGAAGCCTGCCACTGCTCCCGCAACTTCCAGGCGACTTTAAAAGCAGAGCTCCGATCGCTAATGGTTAAACCCGTCGCTGCTTCCGCCTCTTTTTTATTCGGTTTAGCGATGGTGATACCCCGATACATCGAAAAATTTGCTTTGTTCGGGTCGACAATTACCGGAATCTTGGTGTTCGAAGTCGTCGCAGCCGCTGCTGCCCGTTCAATAAGGTGCGGAGAGACTGCCCCTTTGCCATAATCAGAGATGATTACCGCATCACAACCCATCGCCTGCGCTTGCATCACCGCGGCCAGTCCATGCTGCATCGGCTGCTCTCTCATGGTCGCATCCTCTCGGTCAACCCGTACCATCTGGTACATCCCGACCATCACCCTCGTCTTAAAAGTCGTCGGACGACTGCGCTCAATGAGCACCCCTTCGTGATCTATTCCCGCCTGCTCTAATAATTGCACCACTGTCCGACCCTCGGCATCATCACCGACGAGCCCACAAAGAGAGACTTGCACCCCGAGACCCCGGAGGTTTCTCGCCGCGTTCGCGGCACCACCAAGACGATCCTCGATCCGTTTTGCATCAACGACAGGAACGGGAGCTTCGGGAGATAACCGATCCGACTTCCCCCAAATATAACGGTCGAGCATGATGTCGCCGGCGACAAGAACCCGAACATGTCGAAGCTTTTCGAGCAGCTCGAATATCGCCTCTGCGTCCGACAATCGATGCGGATTCATAGATTCTCCCCACTACTCAAATCAAAACTCTTTCGATCGACCATTCGCCGCCTCGACAACCCGAGCGACCATCTCCCGGGGGGAATGAAGTCGCATACACAAAGTGTCAAGTCCCGGGCATCTCCTGCGCCAACACGGAGCACAAGCCACCTGTGGCACAACTGCCAGATGCTCACTTCCAAGGGGAGCCACGCGAACCGGATCGGTCGGACCAAAGACCGTTACATACGGAGTGCCTAGCAGCGAGGAGAGATGGCCGGGGCCGGAATCCGGACCAATGACCGCCGAGCACGAGGCGAGAACTCCCATAAGCTCAGCAAGGCTCGTCCTACCCGCAAGGTTCAACACCCGCGAGCCCCCGCCACAACTTTGCTCTATCTCCCCTCCCAGTGTCGCCTGAGTCTTATCCCCCAACAGCACGATGGAGTAGCTGGATGCCACGAGGAGCCCACGAACAAGTTGATCATACCCCTGCTTAGGGAGATCTTTCGTCGGCCATGTCGAGCCCATAACCACCCCTATGACACCCCCTGGGAATCGGGTAACTGAATCGGGCACAAGAGGCAAAAACTGCTGACGCTGAAACCCCCCGGATCTATCAAGCCCCTCACTGGACCCGACTTCCCTCAAAAAACCCTCGTATAGTACCATTTTTGATTCGGAATCAGGAATAAAGGCGCAGTGTCTGGTATTAAAAATCCAGTTAAACTCCTTGGCATTTGCGGGATGGACCCCTATGCGCACCCGACCTCCCGATCCGATGGAGAAGACTCCACTTTTAAAATGTCGCTGAAGGTCGAGGACGAGATCGAACCGTTGTTCCCTCAAGGTCTTCAGAAGGCCCCCCGCACTCCACCACCGTTGCCGAACAAATTCATAAACGGTATCGACCTGATCGTTTAGCCGCACGAAGGGTGCACTCTTCGTCTCAACAAGCCAAGAGATTGTTGCTCCAGGAAATCTTCGTCGGAGAGGTGGTACGATCGTCGTCGCCCGCGCAACATCTCCGAGGGCTCCGAGGAGGACGATAAGAATCTTATTTACCTGACTAGGCTCGATAGCTTCGGTAACCATTAGAGATCCCCCCGGACGTTCGACCGAAGGAGATCTCGTCGTCGGAGAGATGAACACAAGACCTCGGTGAGCACCTCCGACAGATTATGTTTAATGACAGCGCGCCGCCAACGACAAAGATACCGGTCAGCGAGCTGCTCATGCTCTCGACCGGTAACGATGCGAGCCTTGTCAAAATCTACGAGATAGATTTTGTCATCCTCATCGACAACGACATTTCCAGGGTGAAGATCAACATGAAAAACTCCCTTGAGAATGAGTAACTCAACAATAGGAGCCAGTCGCTCGGCGAGAACTCGCGCCCGATTCTCATCAGCCCGACTGATATCAGCCAACGTCCTTGTCCCCTCGATCAATCTCGTAAAAAGCCACGCTCGATACCACCGTCCGCCCCGCCACGCGAATGCAAGTGGTTCAGGTGCTGCTATGCCCAACTGACGAACCTTCTGAAGCACATCGAACTCCCGCTCGCACCGAGTTCGCCCAAATCGCATGTGAATTGGTGAGCGAGCGAATCTCAACAACCCCCCTCGCACGTATCCTTTGATCACGACTGGACCCAACCCAGAAATTATCTTATGCCTCACTGGAGCGCGGCCAGCTAGACTGCCAGAAACACCATCCCCTTCTCCATCGAGACAGCTGATCAGCTCAGTCTGAACAGGTGCTGAGAGAGGGATGGCGGATCCAACCTTGACATTGCCCCACCGATAGAGATGGTAGCTATTTGAGAACTCATCCACCTGCCAAGAGCCCAACATTCGAAGTTAACGCACGATCCAGCTTAAAAGAATCAACGTAGCGTGAAGTAGAGACGGTCTCCTTTCTTCTTAGCGAGAAACGAGGAGAATGCCCACCGAAATCAAACCAACGAGTAAAATAACAACGGAGATTAATAACGACCGCCCCTGTGCTGTTTCCATAAAAGTCGGTGGTGGTGGCGGGGGTGGCGGCAAAAATGCCATCGAGTCTTGGGCGAGTGGTCGGCCCTCACCACCACTACGGGTGCCCCAATATCGCTCTCCGAGGTCCACCCTCCCATCAAACGGACTATCGACATCCTCCCCCCGCGATTTGCCGACTAAAGACCGGCCGAATCTCGCACGGTCCATGCTCCGCTCCTGCCATCCCCCGTCATCACGAAGTCGCTCAGAGCTCCCGACTTGGATGCGGCTAGCTACATCCTCAGAGGGATCATTCACAAGAATCTGATAATCTTCGATGGTGACCTCATCCCGGTCTCGCAAACTAACCGGCAAAAGCACCTCCGAACCGTTCTTCAAACCCACAAGAAGCCCTGCTTCGCTTTTCACGACGAGCTCCCCTTCCCTCGAATCGAACACCAGCACCGGCCGAGAACTCCTATTGCGGGAGAGTTCAAGATCCGCTTGAAGCCCTCCCACACGAAGCACTGTTCCCTCCGCCGATATGGACACCTCGCCCAAGAACTCTCCTTCTCGAAGCACTAGAAGCGACCGCGTATTCGAAGGGGAATCTATCGGAGACCCAGCCTCCTTAAGGTACAAAATCCGATCACCCACCTGAACAAAATCCCCGGGCCGGATTATCCTCCAACGGTCCGGCAAAACTTCTTCCCCGTTGATCCAGCTCCGATTGGTGCTGCCCAAATCCTTGAAAAACCACCTCCCCCCCATAAAAGATATGGCCGCATGCTCAAAAGATACAGCTTCGCTATCAATCGAGATCGCCGCCTCAGGATTCCTCCCGACGGTTCCTCCATCCGCGTTCAGATGGGCGAGCTCGACCAGAGAGCCCTCGGTATCATCCGAGATGATGAGTTCATTAAACATGGTTCCCCTGCGAACTGCCGAATATCCAAGGGCTGATCGTACAGTGTATTGCAAGACCTCAGCAAGTCTCCGAAGCTGACGCTGAAATCATGCTACCTTTTGTTCGTAGGGTTCAGGAAAAATCGGGGAGATAGGGGACGAATTGCCCCCCCCAAATCGGGGGGCTATCAAGCCGACTGACGGCGGGAAACCCGTCCTTACCGAGACCCCGAACGGCCCCGGGATCGGGAGATGCGCCGCCTCCGAACCGTGGTCGACCGACTTCGAGGGTTGAGGGTAGCGGATGTCAGGGAGGCAGATACCGTCGCACTCGGAGTCGGAGTCAGCGTTCGAGTTGCGGTCGGGGACGGAGTCGCAGTTCGAGTCGGGGTCCAGGTCGGGGTCCGAGTTGGAGTTCGCGTCGCAGTTCGAGTCGGGGTCCGGGTAGGCGTGCGGGTTGGAGTTCGCGTCGCTGTCGGGGTTGGGGTTTGGGTAGGCGCACGGGTCGGCGTCGAAGTCGCAGTTCGCGCTGGAGTTTGGGTCGGATTGACGGTCGGCGAATTTGTCGGCTTCGGGGTGCTCGTTGCCGTCGGTGAAAATGTTGCGCTGGGTGTCACCGTGGCCACTATGGTTGGGGTTGCGGTAGCAATCCCCGTGGGAGTGGCTGTCGGAGATGGAGTGTTCAACGGTGTTGACGTAGGCGTTCTCGTGGGGGAGGCCGTGGGCGTTACGGTTGGCGTGCCGACGCCGAGTATTACCTGATCTGAAAACACGATTCGGGGCGCGGCTCCCGAGAAATACCCCTTCACCGTGATCGAACCGAACCCACTTCGAGCAAGCACAAGGTCAGACCCGACCTGAGCCTCCGAAAAGAGAGATCGGGAGAGGGAGGTCAAAGAAATTTCGTCGTCCGTCGAAGCCTCGAAGACTATATCATCCCCGAAAGCTGTCGAGGCACCGAATCCACTTAAAACATTTGGGAGCGCATTAAAGTAAATCAGGTCACTGCTTTGAGACCCCACGATCCTCTCAATTTTCGGGGCGTCGAAGGGAAGAAAAACCCCAGCTGCCGAGGTCCGATAGGTTATACCTCCTAGCGAATAGCCGACTGCGTTATAGAGAGAATTGGTTGTTATCGCGCCCCCGGGGCGGATATCAATCCGAAACCCTCCGCTCGTCAGGGGAAGCAACGAAAGATCCACGGAATCTACCCCTGATTCATCCCACAGGGAGACCTTTGAGTGAAGATCGGTACTCACGTAGGTCAGAGCACCTACCTGATACTGACTCGCTCGGGTGGGAAGAAGGAATGATGTGCTTAAAGCCCGAGCCCCTCTCGTCCCGTACATAAACTGGAGAGCCTCAATATCGTATGGCATCGGCAAACCCGCCGCATAACCGGTAAAGTTGTAAGTCATCACCGTGGAAGAGGTGTTGTCCTCCGCTGGCAGAAGATTCGGGGATGAATCGTGGGGATGTTTGAGTCCGAGCGCATGACCAATCTCATGAATAAGCGTCATATACCCATGATGTCCGGCCGGCATTCGAAAGCCGTTCGTATCATTCGCGTGGTCATAGGTTGGATTAAGATGGACATCCGAAGTTATGCTCGTAGAGCTATTACTGGTCGGATAGTAGGCATAGGCATACCCCGGTCCGTTTGAGAAAAGTACCCGGATCTGTCCGATCTGGCTCGCACTCTCAATCACCTCAATTAAGTCGACATTCGTTATCTCGGAGAGGTGACCCATGATCACCCGCACCGACGCTTTTATAGGCTCACTAACCTCCCTCACTCCCGACTCGCTGCCTCCGTAGGCTCCCGCAAAAACCGAATCCTCGTAAAAACTGTAGGTTATAACCCCATTCGTCGATGGGTCGAGACGATATCCTGAGAGAACCCCATCTATTCTGGGCACTCCAGGCTTGACGATCACAGAAGGTTGAGGCCCTTTTGGGTCGATGAACAGCCGTGGATTCTCGGGGGTTACTAATGGTTGCGCATCACTGTGCCCCCCAGAGAATACAACGACACTGAGCAGCGTAACCACCCACCCAACAATCGGAAAAGATCTCGACATCTGCCGTACAACCATACTCCCCCGCTCCATTTTCACAACCTCGGCAGAGGGAGTCGTCAAACTAGAGAAATGCTTGATGATCGGTCGCTCCAAATTTAAGAATTCGTCGAAAAAAGCACCTCCCTCCGAATCTATAACCCATCAGGGAGGTGATAAACCTCCAAGACCTGGGATATTCTCTCTGAGGAAGAGTATGAGCCCCGAGGACCTACCCCCTTCGTTAATCGATCTCGTTCCCATGAATTTGAACAGCCCCCGTCCAAACCTTATTTATCTCATAGTCGCATTCGGGGGCTGTTCAAATTCATGGGAACGAGATCGATTAACGAAGGGGGTAGGTCCTCGGGGCTCATACT
>OMIW01000202.1 GCA_900299205.1 Pseudomonadota bacterium | reverse complement strand
CTTCTTGGGGTGAGATTCGTGCTCGAATACGAGTGCTCCCACCAGTAGGAGGTATCGACTACTGATGAGCCTCCTCCCGAGGTTTTTCGCCGAGGTCTTCCTCTCTCGGTAAGGGTTCTCGCAGGCCACCTTCGGCCCCATTCGCCCTCGAGTGATGTATAGCATCCCTCGAGGGCCTCCTCTTTCTGCTTATCTGGGCTCGTGCCCATTTCCGCCACCCTTCGCTGCCAATCGCTTGCAAGGGACACGTTATTTTATTGGAAAAGGCCGTGCCTCAGCCGTTTTGGCTCGAATCTGCGTTTTCACCCCCGGCAATCTCCTCAGCAACCTCTCCCCACTCTCGAAACGAACTCGGGATCTCCTTGGTGGACTGAACCAGTCCAAGGGAGCGAATCCTCTCGATGCGCCCCACTATTGATCCACCTCTTTTTGTTTCACTGCAAAGCCGGGTCTTGACGAGCGCGAACTCTCGATGCGCCATATCAAGCCCCCGTTCAAGCCCCTCCAGCGCCTTTACCATGTCGACAAACTTGCTGTAAAGCTGATCACACTCCCGAACAACGAGCTCGACGTTTCGGGCCTGATCCTCCCGCTGCCACAAAATACGGATTACCTTCAACGCGACAAGAAGGGTGCTCGGCGACACGAGGAGAACCTGATGCCGCAGCGCTCGCTGGAAAAGGTCGGGAGATTCACGAAAAGCAGCGGTGAGAGCTCCCTCTATCGGCATAAAAAGAAGCACAAACTCAAAAGCTGAAACGCCGACGGCCTTGTGGTACTCCTTCGCCCCCAGAGCAGTAACGTGATTCCATACCGCCTGAAGATGTTCCTTGCTGTGCCGCATTTTGTCGGCCCCCTCTGGTGCATGAAAGAACTCTGCGTACGAGCGCAGAGATACCTTGGCATCGATAACCACACGACGGTTATTGGGAAGCTTCAGCACCACATCGGGGCGCAACAGCGAGCCATCAGCAGCCCGATACGTCCCTTGCTCCTCAAAATCGATATATTGCTCAAGCCCCTCTGACTCGAGTATCTGACGCAATCGATCTTCACCCCAGTCACCCTGCACCCGAGAACCTCCTTTGAGCGCACGCGCCAGTTGATTTGCCTCTTCCGAAAGCCGGGCACTTGACTGGTGAAGCGTCACGATCTGTTCTTTGAGGGAGGTGATATCCTGAATTTCATCACGACGCGTTGCCTCAACCTTGTCACGAAACTCCGTGAGGTGTTCCCGAAGCGGTTGAAGAAGCATCTGCATCTCGGCTTTGTTCGTATCGACAAAATGGCGGGCCTTTTCGCCAAATATCTCCTGCGCTAACGCCCGAAACGCATCTCGCGAGGCCGCGACAAGCCCCTCTGATTCCAATTTCATCTGAGTGGTGAGCTGGGTGAGCGCCTCCCGTTCCGCTTCAACCGATGCGACCCGCGCCGCAAGATTCGTCCTCTCCTCGGAGCGCTCCCGCAGCTCTTCCTGGGTACGCTTGAGCTCTTCCTTTATCTCATCGAAAGCAGCCCGAGCGACGTATTGTCTCGCTACCGAATCACTGGAAATACTCATCGCAAGTTCGCCTCGCAATGAAGCGATACTTTGGTGCGCTGAATCGAGCTCTTTTGTTCGCTCCTCAAGGGAGGTTGAGATGAGTGTACGCACTTCATCGTACTGCTCGCGCGATACGTACCGGTCTTTGAGAGATTCAGGCGAGATCGCTTGAGCGAGCTCTGCGCGCAGCGCGTTCGCCTCTGCAATTCGTCGACCTGGGCGAACCAGTAACCAGGCTCCTCCAAGCCCACCGATCGCCCCCACAAAGAGAAGAAACGCCGCAGAGAAGCCGTTGGAAGGGCTGAAGTACAGTAACGAATCAATCATCGGGACACCGCTTTGGCAGAAGACTGAGCATTTAAGTGACAACGGCGCTCTTGGAAACATGTTCGCCGTCAAGCTCACGCCCCTGACAGCGTACCTAAACCGCTCTCACCGGGCAAATGACTCCCGCGAAAACATCCACTCCGAGCCGTGAACGCATCTATTCTACCTATGTCTTAATGACGAACCATCAATCCCGCATACTCCTGCCACACGAAGGTGCCGTCACCACACCTGAAGGTAATAAGCTCTCGCATGAAGAAACGGCTCTTTTGTTTTTTTTGCAGAACTATCGTCTTGTCCTCTCGACACTCTCCCGGTCCTCCCTCAGGGGATGCCTCCCGCGAGGCAACGCCGACTAAAACTGGCCCTTTCAGGGAGGCTTGTTCGATTGGTAAATCATCCTGAGCGACACGAACCCTCTCGTTCTCCTCGTGAACAACCAGAGTTGCTCGCCTCTTTCGGGCTACAATCGGATTGATCTGACGAGTAGAGAAGTGATCTATTCGCTGTAATTCTCCGATATACATCCCCCCAAAATCGCCTTTTCCGGATGGGGTGTTCTCAATACGCTCGAAAACGATCTCACCGGAGATTTCATCACCCCGAAATCGGTATTGCAGCTGATATCGCCCGAGGAGAACAAGGGTGGTATTGCCCGTCACCTCTGTTAACTCAGCACTTTTTCCGGAACGTTCAACGAGAGGGATCCTCTTTACATTACCCTCCTCCTCAAGCAATGAAACACGCGCCGAAAACGTACCTTTTGCGTATAAATGGTGGGTTACTCTGTACTTTCCTGCCTCTAGCTTGAAGGGCTCGCTCCGCTGCTTTTGCCGATCAAGCTCCACGACTTTTTTTTCTTCATTCTGGGCGGTCGGGCTGTTTATCGTCGACGACGTTACAGATCGATCCTCAGCCAGAGAAAAGCTCGCCACGACCGCAATAAATCCCAAGATACTGACCGTGGCTAAGCTTGTTATCCTCATGGTAGCTCTCCCGAATCCTCTATACTATCAAACACAACCAGCACCACCATCGGATCGCAACATTTCCCTCACCATCTCCTCCGTCGTGCGTCCATAAAGAAACTCGATTGCCATAATCCGGCGAAGGTAGAGATGGAGATCATACTCCCAGGTAAATCCGATACCTCCGTGGATTTGAACCATCACTTCGGCAAGGGGGCGGGCAACCCGAGCCGCAAATACCAACGCTGAGGTCGCTGCATGTTCGACCTGGGAACGGTCATAAACCGCACACCACTCAGCGAAGCTACACAAGGCTGATGCGGCAGATAAACGGGCGAAATGCGCCGCAGCCTGCTGCTGTACTGCCTGGAATCCCGCGATCGGAACCCCAAACTGGTGCCGCGTCTTTCCGTGGGCCTGGAAGAGTTCAACGCACCGCTCCGCCGCTCCGATAAGCTGCGCTGCATGACAGATCTGCCACCATGCGCGAACTAGCCGGGCACTTCCCTCAGGAAGCGTTGCCCGCGAGCTTGGTGGTGGTAGCTCAGCAGACAGCCTCCCCACGACCATACTCCCGTCGATGATCGGAGCTATTTCAAATATCCCTTCCGCCGCGTGGAACACGAGCAATTCATCCGCATCGAGACACGCGCGAACAACAAGCTGTGCCCCTACCACCCCCTCGACAAAACCTCCGACACGGATTTCGTCAATCATTCCAGCGATTCTAATCTTTCCCGCGAGCACCGATCCAACTTCCCAGGGACAGGCTGGTAGGATATTTGCCACCATAACTCCCCAGAAGGCATCGCTGACGACAGGAGCCGGCAGAAGCGACCGTCCAACCTCTCGGGCCAACAGAGCCACCGCACGCACACCTCCCGCCTGCACCCACTCGAAGATGCCAAATTCGCGGCAAGAATCGAGCACTCCGGCACACGCCTCACCTGCTCGACCGTAATGCTTTCGTACCGATGGGATGCCATGCTCCTTGGCAAAAAATGCCCGAACAGCATCCTGGAACTCCTTTTCCTCTGAGGTCGGCCCGAAAGTCATGACGTATATCCTTTCTCCTGAGCAGAACGGTCGCGCGTTATGCAAGACCGAGCGTCATCTTCACCTCTTCTGACGGTTCCCATGGGGGAGAGAATACTACTGAGACCGAAACCTCAGAGACGCCGGGTACCGCACGCACATGCTGCTTAACCATCTCGATAAGGTAAGGCCCGGAGGGACAAAGCGGTGTCGTAAAGGTCATTTCGATTCCGATTTCCCCCGCCTCGCCGATATCGATACTGTAGATTAATCCCAAAAACCAGATATCAAGGAGCAGGTCGGGATCCTCCACTTTCTTGAGAGCTGCAATAATCGCTTCTTCCCGAACGTCAACCAGCTCTGCGTCACTCACTTCACTATCCATACGCGATTACCTCCACAGCTCATCTCTTTTGAATGTGCGCCTCATCGATACGCCATCGAGTCCTATTATCACACCCCCTCGCCTGTCGCATCCCCCATTGACGGAAATCCCGTCGAGGTACATCGTACAGAGCGCTCCCCGAAAGAGCATTACCGACAAACGCCCCCTCTTGCTGAGGAGTTCCGATGACCCATCCAGTGTACCCCGAGCATGCCCTCTTCATCGATACCCTTCATCGCATGATGGCGAGCGATCTCGAACCGCACCTCAAAAGGTGGGAGCAACAGGGCTATTTCCCCGATGAAGTTTTCACGCAGCTTGGCACTCAGGGATATCTTGGTATTCTCATCGATGAAGCCTATGGTGGCATCGGTGGGGACTATTCCCTTGCCGCCGCATGGTGCGAGACGTTGGGGGAATTGCGCGATCATGGATTGGTGACCGCCGTTAACATGCACTCGCTCGTCATATCGTCAGCGGTCAATCGATATGGCACCGCGTCTCAGAAGGAGAGATGGCTTCCCCGTGCGGTCACGGGAGATGCGATCGGGGCCTATGCGTTTACTGAGCCCGGCGCCGGAAGCGATCTCGCGAGTCTCCGAACCAAAGCGATCAGGGTCGCTAACGGTTGGCAGATAGATGGATCAAAAACATTTATTACCAATGGTGCCCGCGCCGATTTTATCCTCGTCCTCGCCCGCACCGATCCAGCCGCCGGCTATAACGGGTTTACCACCTTTTTGGTAGACACCTCACTACCCGGCTTCTCGGTCGCTCGCACTCTGGACAAGCTCGGTTGGCGTTCATCAGACACCGCTGAGCTTTCCTTTGAAAATTTGGTTGTACCCGAAGACGCTGTCCTCGGTACCGTTGGCCAAGGGTGGATGCAGGCTGCGAATAATCTCAATTGGGAGCGGCTCATGCTCACCCTCACTACCCTCGGAGGCGCTCGTGCCTGCCTGCGCGACACAACCCTTTATGCGCGCAATCGAACCACCTTTGGCCGACCAATCGCAGAACACCGCGGGATAAAGGAGATGCTCGCTGAAATGCGTCGTCGTCTTATTCTCGGCGAGGCACTCACGTATCATGCCCTCACCCGGTTTCTCCGAGGGGAACCGTGTCGTGCCGAAGTGAGTCAGGCAAAACGTCAATTATGCGACGATGCTGTCTGGATAGCTGATCGGGCTATTCAGATACACGGGGGCTACGGTTATACGACTGAATTCTCGCCCGAACGATGGTGGCGCGATCTTCGATTGATGCCAATTGGAGGAGGAACTTCCGAGGTCATGGGATTAATCGTACGCAAAGAGCTTGGGCTCGTGTGATGCGTTCACTCGAAAATGCCGTTTATCAATCAACAGAGAGGTCTGGTACGATACCTGACACATCGGATACCATAAAACCGAGGGCAAACTTTATCGGGGTGCCCTTTTCTATTGTTAGAAAAGAAGGTCAGCATTCGGTCCGTTCCGACCGACCAAACATCCCGTCTGCCTAGTCACCGTCTCGACCCGATGCTCACCCTCCTATCTGACATGTTCTCCGCGACCCGTCAAAATCCCGCGTTCAGGCGCCGAACCTGCGTCTTCCTCGCGAATATACTCCTCACAACCACCGCTATCATCATTTTACCCTTGCGATGCCGCTCGACGCCTCTCTGTGACTATGATGGTGATGGACGCTCTGATATCGCATTTTTCCGCGGAAAGACGGTCACTATAACGAGCCCTGGTCTCTCTGTTGGCGTAAAAATGGAGGGAGACCTTGCAACTGATATTCCCTTTCTCGCCCCGTCGCCTGGAGAGACCTACTCTCACCTTATTGCCATCCGCTCCTCTGAAAACGCACAAAAACTATTCTGGAGACGGCACCTACTTGATGGCAGCCGACTATTGCGGAGCTTCGGCAACCCCGGAAATACCTTCCTCGTTGGGGGGGATGTTGTCGGTGACCGAAGTGGCGATATCGTCGAGGTATTTCCGGACGAAGCCACTCTCAACTGGCGGATCTATCGAGATATGTTCGGCTCCAAGCCAAGCCCACAAAAGCCCTTCCAATTCGGCTCCATCGGCGATCGGGTTTTTCTCTCTCGATTTCAATCTCAGACTAGGCAGAGAATCGGGGTCTTCGGCCCTCTTTCTCGACTTCATGCGCGGGCTCTCCTCATGAATGCGACAACAGGACGCACCCTCAGCTTCCGTTCGTTTCCCGCTAGTCTCGCCAAGGGACAACGCCCAAGGCCTATCAGCATGAAGGATGAAGAAGGTCGAGATGTGCTTCTCTTCCCGACAACCAATGAAACCGATACCATCCTGCCGATCTACTCGATGCGAGGGAAACGTATCGCTCGCGTCGTTATCGCCCAAAAAGGGGAGGTTGTGGTTGGGGAGTTTGACAACCAAAAAAAGGGAGAAGAAATTGCGGTATACTCCGACATATCCCCCTCCTCTCCTTTAGTGATAATTAATCCTTTCAATCGACCTAAAATAACTTCTCTGCCTGTGGCATCTCCTCTCGGAACAGTGAGACCCTGCCTTGCCGCGATCCGCCCGCCCAAGATGGAGTCAACACCCACCCCGACACCCACACCAACAGCGACACCGACACCGACGGCTTCTGCCACAGCTACCCCGACAAAGATCCCGTGAAAAACCTTTAAGCGGCCGTCACCTGAAACTCGTTTTAATTGTTGCTGGAATAACCTGTGATTTTTTGAGCAACATCGCTCAAGAACGCGACGGTACACGCAGAGAGCTGTTTTTGAGGGGTACGGGGGCTATTATCCCTCAGCCGTCATTCGACGGAGAGGCACTATCTTCCGAGCACCGTGCTTTGAGTCACCACTCTCCTCGGAACCTCCTCCTGATTGTGCGGATTCCGAACTCTTCCCCCGCCCCGCCATCGTCGCCTTCACACGCTCTACAAGAAATTGGTGTTCAATTCTGACCTGTTCAGAGGCCGACCGATCATCAGCTGCTCTTCGTTGCAAACGGCTTGCTGCCCCCTCTTCCCCATCGACCCCGGCCAAACGGGGGGCGTGGGGCGCAAGGAGAACCCGTAATTCATTCACTACTGCCCCAGCAGCCAAGCCACGAGCCTGGATACTCACAAGCTCCCGGGCGGTACGGGCTGCTCCGATGAAATCTCCTCCTTTTGCAGCTTCTATGAGGTGATGCTGACCTGAGCTTAAGTCGCTCACACAGATATCAGACTCGGCCTCGAATCGCTGCAGAATCAACAAGACCTCCCGAGGGGCCACAGCAGTAATCGGACGCACCCCCATCACACTCGCAAGCCGGTTAAGGAGCAGTTCGTTACACAGCCGCCACTCACGGGCATGAGCTACCTTCTCTTCATTGGGCGACTCCGCACTTCCTCCAGAGGACCTCTCCATCGCGGTGTAGACTCGCACGGCCTGTCGCGCCCGCTGCAGGAGCGCTGACAATCGGGAGGAAAAAGGCTCTGAGGCCATGGATATCTCCTTCTCGCTAAAGTAATAAGCCCCGACTCCACTACCTCAGATGCTCAACAACGAGACTCCATGTTTATCCCGTACGGCACCCCACCCGCAACAAAATACCCTGTTTTTTTCATGGAATTATCAAGACGCCGTATCGCATCTCCGGTCAGCCCACCCAATCAACCGACCACCGCCTCCACGGGGTCTCTGACACCACAAAAAAGATTCGCCATTTGCCTCCGAGGAACTCAGCGACAATATGAGCCACCTACTAACAAACAGCATTCCATCTCGGGGTCTCTGATACTCCGCGGCGATAGTCCGGCCCACCACCACCAAGACAGGTGGTGGTGCGGATCCACTCTTGTCGGTATCCTCGGAGGGCGTACAATCGGGCGACCTCTTTATGGTTCGGCCTCGCGACAAAAATTGGGGACCTATCAGCCTCCTCGGCGTGTCCCCCTTAGCTCACTTT
>OMIW01000201.1 GCA_900299205.1 Pseudomonadota bacterium | reverse complement strand
TCTTCCACTTAGTCCAAACTTTGATGATGTCTTGTTCATTCTCAGTGCGGTGACTCCGACACCTACGCCGACAAACACACCTACGCCGACAAACACACCAACGCCAACACTAACTCCGACGCGAACGCCAACGAACACTCCAACCCTGACGGCAACGGCAACTCCTACGTTAACGCCGACCGCAACGCCTACCATCACCCCCACTCAGACTGCTACAGAGACTCCGACGATAACACCGACTCCGACGATAACGCGAACTCCTACGATAACGCGAACTCCTACGACAACCCCGATAAACACCCCCACAGCAACGCCATCGAAAACCCCGACCCCGAGGCCGTCAGCGACCCCAACCTCAACACCCTGCCCGGACAACGCCTTTGATAAAGATGAGGATGAAGACCGAGGGCTCGCCTGCGGCAGGGATCTGTGCGATTCCGACCCTTTAAAGTCACGTCCAGGAAAATGTGGATGTGGATACGCCGACGCTTTCACCGCTACCTGTTTCGACCCCTCTAAGTCAAAACCCACCTTCTGCGGCCAGACTGCGCGGGCGGTAAAGGTAAAGGGTAGCAAGCGATTGATGAGGATCTCTTGGCGGGTGCGACCAAGCTTCCAGGGTAAAAGCAAGTACACCTGTGAGGTCTTTCAGAGAATCGTCTCTATCAAAAATGGCATCAGGGTGGCCGAGTTCCGACGGGTAAAGATTGGGGGGGCAAGTCGGATAACTCGGGAGGTTACGAATCCCGTCTTTCTTGCGGGAACCCCGCCACCGGTCGACCAAACAGACATCTCCGTTGTTCCACCAGTGAGCAAGGCGGCGCCAACTCCTATCACGGTGGTCTTTGATATCCGTCCGAAAGAGCCCGCCGGTGGTACGTCCTGCGGCACTCTGCCCGCAAATGCGAGCGCTGCTCAACGAAAGAATTGTCGGTGCAACCAGAGCAATCCGGCGGCTGGGGTGTGGTGTCACGACCTCGTTTCAGTCGATAGCAAAGACGACAAGCCGTACGTTGTGCAGTGTCGATTGCAGGGAGTAAATCAGGAGGGAGAGTTCTTGGCCAGCGGCTTTACCAGCTATTACGCTGTATCTTTGCAAGGCTTCTTCCTCGGGCAGGGACCAGGTGGAACGTGCCCCCCCTGAAGGGGGCAGCCGCACCGGTACGAATGTCGGACAGGTACGATGATGAGAGGGGGCGGGGTGAGATTGCCGCGCATTCCGTAGGTGCATACGCACCGAGGGCAATCGTAGAAAAGGGAAAGGGGGGGACCGAACCGCTCCTCCCCTTTAAACGAAATTGGTCGTTATCCTTATTGCAATCCCCCTTGGCTGCTATCCCACGTAAAGGGCTTATCTGCACCAGTCCCCTTTGAGTGGGAGGACGAGCCCGTGAAGCTAGTCGAAGGGCTTCCAACAGCTGCCATCACCAGCGACCCATTCGTTTGCATCTCTTTCGACAGGACGAAGCCGGGGAGGACGGTCTGACATTCTTGCTTAGTGCACCCTTTATATTGCCCCTCATCGGCAAACAAGGCCTCTTCAGCCGTCGCAGCATTCTTGAGGTCGCTCCGAGCGATCGAGTCGTACCCCTTCTTCCGGTATGACGCAAACTGAGGCACCGCTATCGCCGCTAAAATCCCTATTATTCCGATAACTACCAGCACCTCTATCAACGTAAAACCCTTCTCTTTCCGAACCACCCTTTTCATATACCACCTCACTACCTGCAATATCGTTATATTTAGAATCGTTCAAGGTCTCCATGATCCCGACGACTAACACCCATCACCGCTCCTTCGAACCTCATGGGTAGCACTTGTTGAAACCAGCCTCGTGATCATTAATTCAATCCCTCACACCAAACCAATAGATTCCAATTAGCACACAACATGCCACACCACTCCCGTTGCAGACTTTGGTGAAATAATTAGTAGATTTAACTAGTTAGACATCCCGGAGACTAGCTTTTCGGCATTCGGAGCAAAATTTGGCTCACTCACCGACAAACTTTGTCAACTCATATTCGGGAGAGCCTCTCATGAAATGCAAAGTACTATGTAGTACGTAGTACGTTCCTAGTCATAGGATAGCGATCCTATGTCCGATAATCGTTAATTATCGGACATAATGTCAAAGCAAATTTTTGAGGCTTGAGAGATGTTATTACCCTATCCTTAAGGGTGAGCCTGAAGAAACCGCCGGACCTGCCTCGCACTCAGGAGGTTATTCCAAACCTCGCGTACCAACTCTCCGTTTCGCTGCCATGAGAATCGCCGAGCCTGGGATATGCCTTTCTGGCGATAAACTTCTCGACCATCGGGATGCTCCAACAGCTGTCGCATCGTGAAGCTCCACGCTATCGGATCATCCGGGGGCAACAAGAAGCCAGCATCTCCGACAACTTCGGGTAATGACGCCGCAGAGCTCGCGATGACGGGACTGCCCTGTTCCATCGCTTCAAGTGCGGGAAACCCGAACCCCTCGTACAGCGAGGGCACCAACACCGCGGTGGTAGCGTTATAGAGGGCCCGAAGCTCCTCTTTTTCAAGAAATCCGGTGAATAGCACATCTGAGATCCCCTGCTCTCGACAAAGGTCCCTATAGGCCTGCTTATACGGATCGCCGAAGCTGCCGACTACTACGAGCTGGCACGCATGGCACTTCCGCGTTGCCACAAACGCCTCGAGTGCAAGGGGAAAATTTTTATGTTTCTC
The DNA here is from genome assembly GCA_900299205.1 of Pseudomonadota bacterium. Classification (GTDB taxonomy): domain Bacteria; phylum Bdellovibrionota_C; class UBA2361; order UBA2361; family OMIW01; genus OMIW01. Next base: position 19,438 of record OMIW01000201.1, on the reverse strand, counting down.
GATTCCTCCGACGATTAAAAAAAACGGAAGCCGAATCCCATGACGACTGGAGATATCGCGGATACTATCCTGGTCAACCCCTCGGTCGGAAAACTCCGCTTGAAAGTTACATCCGGCATGAATAGTCGTAATCCGCTCTGGATCAATCCCCGCAAGACTGATGAGATCGACACGAGTGCAGTCTGAAATTGAAAAAATGTGGCAGTCGCTTTGGGTCACCTGTTCCAGTCGGTTGAGGTAAACCTCCCGAGAGCGCTGATCCCACCGGTCAATGTGCTGATCAGCTATCCGAAGCGGTATCAGGTCGTAAAAAAGGGTGGTCGTAACATCCGAACGGGGACGACTCCGAAGTGGTGAATCATAGCCCGGAAGAATCGTCATCGGGTCAGGTATGTGCACAATATCAAAAACCTCGTCTCTCACCCGCTCCAGCGACGCCACGCGACACCCAAACTCAACAGAAAGTCGGGAAATGAGCGGATGCACGTCCCCCTCTCTATCGACGATTAAGGTCACATTGATCGGAGTACCAGCCCGGAAAGTTGAACGAAGATGTGGCTCGACATAATGTCCGATCCCTCGCTCTCCCAACTCCGGATAAGCAAAAAGCCTCACATCGACAGCAAGTGATACTTTGGCTCCACGCGGGCCATCACGTCTCATGGCAACCCCTCATACGCGCCTTGTTTCAACATTAAGACGAACTATTCCCTGACTCACCGTACATCTCAGTGATAAGAGCTTTCAACTGTTGAGCCTGAACACAAATCTGGTCCGCTTCGCCTAAAAAGGTGTTGGCTGCACAGACCCGAGCCTCCCCCTCTCGCCCATTTTGCATGAGCCTCCAGATACGAACCAATCCAAGAACCGGAGATCCCGGCCACGCCTCAATCGCCTGATCAATCAACCGAGCACCAGCCGAGGATTGCTGCAGTACGTCATACTCAAGGCAACCCGCCACTGCCATCGCGGCTTGGGTGTGGGTGATCTGTTCCCCCGCTGAGATCGCCTGTTCAAGCGCAAGGGCCGCGGCTGCGAGTGCCTCAATCCGAAGAGCCACATGCGGAAGCGCGCGTCTACTCAAAGCCAAGTGCACGTGATTCGTCATCATCCCGAGGTGTCGATGTCGCCCTCCCTGGAATTGAAGAGTGCTCAACATATTGCCGATCACATCAGCTCTATGACGAGGGAGATGTGCGCGGAGTATTTCGGCTCGCCCTGCCTCACCAATGCTGCGCGCCCTGTCCTTATGAGCGAGGAAAAAGGCGATTTTTTCCGCTGCATCCATGTGATCATCGGGGGTGTATGTGACGAGAACCTCACCCTCTTTAAACAGCTCATGTAACCCATTTCCGGTAGCTTCGGTAAGAAGCAGAGAACCCGACATCATCGCCTCGAACACGCGAAAATTTAGATCCCCCTTGACTGTCTGATTAATGACGATGTGGCTCTTAGGGAAGATACTCTGGAAAGAACCGGTGGTAACGGTCACAGGAACGCACGATTGAAGTCTGTTGAAAAAATCCACTCTCCTCGGATTAAGAGTTGGATTGAGCGTTCCGACAAAACATGCACCCAGCTCTTTTTCTACCGATCCCTCATATTCAACGGAGGCCCACAGGGGGAACCATTCGACCTGATGGTCCTTCTCCCGAAAGAACGGAAGAAAGTCACTCTGTGCAATCAAAGTTTTATCAGCCGCCTCACTTAGTTCGCGGTGCCGCTCGAAGTGATGATGTGTATCAACAGAATAAAACAGGATCGGAACGTTAAGCTCGTCGAGCCCAAAGACCGATAGTGGTGTGCTATCGTCGTAGATGACAACAACATCGGGAAAAAAATCGGGTAGATAGTATCCGAGTATGTGATTGATGTGGGAAATACCATACGGGACGTTGACATCGAGGTAAGGATATCGACCAATCGATACCACCCGATGACCATCCTCCCGCCACTCCTTTGCGAACCAATACTGATTGATAAGAAGCACATTCATATAAATCTCACCCTCAAACAGCGCGCGAGGAGATTCGAATGGCCACCTCATCCCCCATCAAAATTACCCCCTGCCCTTTTTCCGATCTATTGCCGATTTTCGGTCCCTACCCGCGATTCAGCGAGCCTCACCGCCAGCTGACGATACCGATCACCATTTGGCTCAAGAGAACCGAGCTTCTCAAGACAAGCCTCCGCTTCGCTTTGCTTTCCTTGCGCTAATAAACAGTCGCCAAGAGAGAGAAGCAGTTCCGCATCCCCCGCGTGAAGCTTGAGATAACCTCGAATAAGCTTCTCGATATCTGAAAGACGCCCAAGATGGTACCCTACATCGATAGCTCCATAGAGGGCTCCGAGATTCTCTGGATTTATATCGAGAGAATGGAGGAATGCATCCCAGCCATCTTCCCACCGACCACCAATCCGAGCACATAACCCAAGACCCGCCCATGCCGCATCGTTGCGCCCGTCGAGATCTCTCGCGCGAGTGAAGAGCTCCTCTGCTCGCTCCCAGCCACTTCTATAAGCGGCGAGAGCGCCCTGACCACTCAAAGCACGACTCGACTGAGGATTACTCTCAAGGACTCGAGAGTAGACCGCCTTGGCATGTTCCTCATCCCCAGAAAGCGCATGACTCTCGGCTTTAAGGATCATGATCCGCTCTCTCAGAGAGCCATCGGTAACTGTCTGATCTAAGAGCTGGTCGCAGCGTTGTAATATTGTGCCGTATTCGTGCCTCTTTTTAAGTACCTCAAGCTCTCCAATCTGGTCATCAATTGAGCTACCTCTCCCGTCATTCTGCTGGGAAGACCCATTAATAGACTGCATGACACTGATAAGCTCATTCGCCCCCCGATGGGAGGAGTCCTCTTTGAGGACGGCTTCAACCTCGTGCTTCGCCTCCGACATCCTACCACTCCGATACAGCGCTGCAGCGTAGCAATATCGCATCTCTTTGTCCTTCGGATGCGAATTAAGATGCTTCTCAAGAGCTACTACGAGATCATCAAAACGATTCAGAAGATATGCACACTCCATGAGGTTAATCAGTGCTATTGACTGGCTTGGATCGGCCTTGAGCGCACGAACAAGATATGAATAGGCAGTCGCATGCTGCCGCAGGGCGACGTGACTCATACCCAGTCCCGTCAAGGCTCGAGTATCGACGGGGTCAATTGCGATAACTGCCTCGAAAAGGGGTATCGCCTCTGGTGCCTTCTTATCAACCAGAAAAGTGGTAGCCTTCGACCTCAGAGCTCGAATATTTGCTGGATTTGACGCGATAATGCTATCGAGCATCCGATGAGCGCTCGCATACTCTCCTCGCTGTGTGAGCAGCTCCGCTTCGACAAGAGTATTTTCAATCTCCTTATCACCCAGTGACGGTCGACTGTCTACTGTCGACGATTGTGGCTGAGTTGTGGTTTCCGATGCGGACCGTTGGGATGGCCTCGGAATAACCTCCACCGTATCACTGCTATCAACGGAGCCTGCCTGACATTTCGCGTTTATTGCCCCGTCCGATGAGCCAAATAGTTTAGCTGCGGCCGTGAGGGGCATCATCCCAGACTCTCCTCGCGAAGCCGACACCAAAAATGCAGTCACCAGATCAGAATCGCCCGACAAAAGCTCTAAAGCCCGGCCCAGGGCATGCTGGGCCTCAACAAAGCGGCCCGAAACCATGAAGAGGCCTCCTTGTAGGCGAAGCACGTCGAGGTCATCAGGGAGCCGTTCAGCTAATTCGCTTACGATGCGCTGAGCAGTCATCATGTCACCTGAGCGTGCCGCACTTTGTGCTTGCCGTATAAGAGCCCTCCCTCCTCCGACCGTGCCGGAGTTCTGCGTCACATCCGATTGACGAGCAGAGCAGGATTCTGCGCTCATATGTTCCGATCTCGTCACAACTGTCCGATATGCTTCAAGAGTCTTGTCCACTGTAGTTTCCCATGAATAACTTTTCGCTACTCTCGCGAGCCCATCGAGAACGGGAGCGTTCCAGGCTGCAAGCACTGCTGCTTCAATCGATTCGATATCCCACGGCTGACAGTAAAATGCATTTGTACCAAAATAGTCCGGCTGAGTTCCGGTATCCGTCACAACAATATTTCTGCCGTGAGCTGCTGCCTCGAGTGAGACATGCCCAGGGAGCTCATACCAACTAGGTAGAGCATGTATTCGGCATGCAGCATATGCTGATGACAGCATTTCAGGGCTCACTCGTTCTATGATAATTGTCCGCCCCTTCCGTTTGAAGTTCCTGATCGCCTCGTCATATTCAGGTTGATAGGTAAACCCTCCACTCGCGAGCACCACTGGAAGATCGGAATCCTCGAGAGCACGCAACAACATCAGTTGATTCTTCCGAGTCTCAAATCGGCCAACGCAGAAGACAAAATCTCTGATCCCATATTCAGCGATAAATTGTTCAGGACCAACAAGCGCTCCTACCTCGTGACCAAGGGGAATCTCAATTAGGTTTTTTGCATCGGGAAAATCCCGCTTAATCGACGCCGTCTCTCTTGAACCATTAGGAAATAGAGCTGCTGCATGAGAGACGATCCAGTCAGCCGGAAATCGTCGAGCCATCGGTGCTGTTGATAAGTCAAGTATGGCACGGTCCCACCATCGCCTCGACTGGCCCGCACGTATGTAGTCAAAAAGGTATTGGGCGACAAGGTGCGATTGATTGTGGAAGAACTGAACCTCCTCGTAGAGAGTTGTGACCACATAAGGAACACCGGCGGCATAGGCTCGTTTTGCGAGCTGCTCGGTATATTGGGTCGTCGCAAAGTTATAGAGATGAACTAGGTCGAAACCGCCCGGGTCCTGTGAACCATTAAGGTCGACAACCACCTCACACCCTCGGGCCCGTAACCCCTCACTTAGCAGCTCCACCTGAACCGAATCGCCCCCTCGTTGAGTGAACGTATTCGGACGATTCTGAATCAAGATTCGAAGACTTTCGTCACGTCCTGCCTGGACTTTGCCATTTGAGTAGGAACCCTGCTCTAATCGACCACCTGGGGTCAATTGATTTTTGGAGTTCGGAACGTTCCCATCAAGTTCTCGCGACGCCATGACTTCCCACCCCGTGTAGTGAAACAGATTGGTCATTGGAAGGGCTCTTTAAAGCCCGTGCTCTCTCTGCACCTTTAAGCGTCGCCCTCGACATCGCTTAAAGAATCCCAAGCATCCCCAAGCGCACGGCAGCCGCTCCGCAAAACCCCAGTATGTGTCCCTCAGTATGACGCGGAACGAGGTCGTGGAGGTTCACGGATTCGTAAAACTTTAGTGAAAAGTGCTGATTATGCTTCAGTCGAGTGGAGAACCTTAATAAGAGAGGCTCTGAATGTTCAGTCAGATTGTTCAACCATTGGCTGTTGAAAGAATCGCCTTGAAAATCAACCTCTATTTCGCAAGCGCTGCGACAAAACGCTGGATTGATCACGAGGATAGGTCTGCGTCCAGAGCAAGGACATGGCTGGCGACCATCCAAATCACCAGAAAGTCTCGCGTTTCCTAGGGTACATCCCTAAAAGGGAACTGAGTCGGGCGGCGCGTCGTAATTCCCCATAGATGGCTGCTGTGCGGATTCCATACCTGGACCTCCAACGCGAGGGCCTCTCACAAGGAACAATCTATCGAGCGCCTTATCGATTGGTCGGTCTCGTTCCGTGGTATTTACGGTCGGTAACTGGTAAGTCCCACCCCGCGGATTACGGAATCTCTGGCCTATTCTGATGAAATGATAAAACTTCTCGAGGAAGGCCCCTTTGTCGTCAGAGACTCTGATAATAAACTGCCCGTAAGGAGATTCGGTTGTTGTAAAATTGAAAGGTCGCCACCTCCCCTCGTTCTCTCTACTGCCCGGTAGAGACGCCTTTTTTTTCAGGCCGCCTGGTCCGAGTAGCTCCACCTGAGTCGCCGCTTTCGACTCAACAAAACCACTCACCATGACCTTCCACCTCGGTTTTCTTCGCAGGGAACGGTTTTTTTTCCGGTCCTCTTCCGATAGATTTACTGAAGTTACAATGAGGTCCGCAACGAAAGGCGGTGCAAGGTTCTCCCTATATTCAAAAGAACCGCTGTCGGCCAGCAACGTCTCTAGCGACACGTTACGCCACACGTTAAATATATCCCTGCCTACTTTTTCACGCACAAGCGAATCTGTCACATCGCGATCAATTCGTTGAAGGAACTGAAGACCTTCGCGTGGTGAAAGGGAGCGGATCTCCTTGCCCTGAAAATACTCCAAACCTGCGATAAAATTCCGAACCGCAAGCCTCGAGTCAACGTTCTGAGGGGGTAGCATTTTAAAAAGAGATTCACTCTCCGCCGATGCTCGTTGGATCGTCGAGAGAACAACGGGAAGCTGAAGTACCTCCCACGTTGGATTTCCGCTTTTGAGCGCTCTCAGGAGCACCTTTCTCTGAGCCGGCTTATCCCCACGAAGTGCTTTAAGACCCTTGTTCTTGGGTCGAAGCGGAGCAAAGAGCCTCGAGAGAAACCCTTGAGGCTCCGAGTCACCCAGATTCGGCACGACACCCGCCTCGACTCCCGCGGCTGTAATTTTGTCGTACTCACCAGCTTCAAATTTTCCAATCACCGAATCGAAAGGGTCTCCGCTCTTTCTCTTAACCACCCTGTCAGCAAGCTGACGTGCTGCTACTTCCTGAGACTTTGGAGGAGGTGCATCACCGCTTTTACCTTTCGAAGCGAAGGTCGATACAATTTCCGGCGAATACCATAGCGCCACCACCGCGAGGATGGCACCAACAATCACCATCATCCCGCGTGGATTATTTGGCGTACCCTTGAAAAGTCCCTGAATCGACACGACACCTTACTCAAAAAACACCTGACGGCAGCAACTGGCACGGGTCGGAAGTCAGCCGAACGGTCACGAGACTATACGAACCATTCCGTCCAAAAACGATGGCTTCACTAACTCTCGCCTTATCACATCCGATTGAACATCGCCCCAAAAGGCCCTGCCCTCACAAGAGGTCCCAATGTTGGCGCGCGCCCCCCGAGAACCTCGCCCCCATCTGGGTTATGACCCGGGAAGCCATGGAACACGCACGAAGCGCCGCATTTTCGAGTGACAGCCCGTGAGTAATCCCGTAAAGCAATGCCCCGGCAAACATATCCCCAGCTCCGGTTGCATCAACCGCCACGACCTCAGGAGATGGGACCCGAACCTCCTCTTTATTGTACCACACCCAAGCCCCCTGAGCGCCGCGAGTTAAAGCCACGCCCGGGACCATCCGGCACAACCGATTGAATGCCTCCTCACAATCAGACACACCGGTGAGAGTCATCGCCTCGATTTCATTGGCAAAAAGAAAGTCAACGGATTCAATCGCCTCCAATAAAGGCTCCCGACAGCTCTCGATGACCCAGGCATCCGAGCATGTGAGCGCCACCTTTGTCCCGAGGCGTTTTCCTGCTTTCACCGCTGCAAGTGTTGCGGGACGTCCGAATTCGGGGTTGGCAAAGGGATATCCCTCAACGAAAATCCACTCGGAGTCGGAAAGAACCTCCTCCCGAACATGCTCCGGGCTTAGAAGAGCTGAAGCTGCGAGACAGGTGCGCATGGTTCGTTCCGCGTCAGGGGTTACCATAGAAAGACAGGTACCCGTTGTTCCAGCACCGATGCGAGCACCAACGAAAGAGACCCCCATCGAGCCACATTCATCAACATAGAACCGTCCCCAGTCGTCGTCTCCGAGCACTGCCATGAGGGCAGCAGAACCCCCAAGCTGTGCAAATGCCGCCACCGAATTGGCAACACTGCCCCCACTCACTTTAGTCTCAATCTGTCCCCCTAATCGCTCGATAAGTCCGGCCTGCTCACTTTGATCGACAAGCCTCATCGACCCCTTCTCGAGCGAAAGCGTTGACAGATGCTCGTCCTGCGCCCGAACAAAGATATCCACGATTGCATTACCAAAACCGCATAAACGATATGGACGGGTATTATTCATAGCGTCAATTTCCTCGATGTACGTCTACATTGTCTCTTGTCCCACTTGTCTCTTGTCGCAGCAATTCCTCGATGCGACACATGACCCCCTCGATTTCCGCATCGGGCGTACTAGCCCCAGCGGTTAAAGCGATTCGAACGGGACGACTTGAGGGAAGCCAATCAGCCGTCTGAACAACCTGAGCATGAGGTGCAAGGTGAGAGACCACTCCATCTTGCCCTATATCCTGCGCCCCTCTGATATGGTAGGTGTCGAACTTCTTACGAAGTAGGGTCGCCAGATTAGCGGTGTTCGAGGAGTTAAATCCCCCTACGACAATCGCAAGGTCGCTCGCACTGCTGATCGAATCAGAGAGCAAGGCCCGCGCCGCCGATTGATTCTCTGATGTCGCGTAGCAGAGCGTATCTCGAGTATCTGCGAAATGCTCCTGAATCGAATCAGCTCCGAACCTCTCGATAAGAGCCAATCGGACACGCCGACCAACCTCTTTCGTTTCTTCGGCAAGCATCGTTGTCTGGTTGATCACCCCAAGCCGTCGGAGGTGTACTTCTGGATCGAACTCTGGAGTTATCTTGTCCTCAAATTCACGATAAAATCCCTCCCGCGACCCCTCGCCCTTAATGTAGAGACAAAGCCTATCTACCTCTTCAAGAGTTTTTACGACGACACCTCCCGGCGCACACTGCTGAACCCGGGAAAATGTTGCCCGCGTCTCCTCGTGGTATCCCTTCCCATGAACAACCAGGGAGTAGCCATCTTTACCCAACTGAGCCGCTCGTCGCCACACCTTCTCAACGAACGGACAGGTGGCGTCATACGCTGTGACCTCGATCCCTGCCGAGGAAAGCTCTTCCATAACAGCCAGGGGAGCACCAAAGGCGGGGACGATTACAACATCTCCTTTTTGTAGCTGCGACGTGGGCACTATCTCCTTACCATCGCTGGTACGTAAAAATTGGATACCTCTACCGACAAGATCCGCATTAACCGAGGGATTATGGATCATCTCGCTCACGAGAAATATCCGTTTGTTCGGATTCTCAGCGAGAGCGCGGTAAGCGACCTCGACTGCATTATCGACCCCAAAACAGAAGCCAAAATGTCTTGCGAGGAGAAAAGAAACTCCCGGTCGCTCAATCCTTGTTGGAGATAGATCGCGTTTTCGCGGATCGTCCTCTGTGCGACGGCGCCGAATAGACGTTACCACATCAGAAAAATACTTCTGTTCTTGGGAGCGAGGTATCTTCATCTTGTGTAAGTCGGTATGGGAGAAAAAAGCGGTGCTCCTTGGTCCGGTCCAAGTGCGATTCCCTTCGCACCAATCGACCCCTCATGCTGATTTCCGCTGATGAACATATCAAGCCTAAGGCCGTCAGGTATGGAAGGAGCGAGCCCCGGATTCTGATCGATTGCCGCCAAAATATCGGAAATATTTTCTGCCAGCCCGCTCCCCGAGATAATTCCCATGGGACCCACCTTGCCCCGAAATGAGGATGTCGAGGTCACTGAGCCTAAAATTATCGGCTTTGTGGATTGAGGGGGGGGGCCGGACACGAGATGCCCACCAAGTTCGCTCACCTTTCGCCCCCCACCGACGTTACGAACGAGAGAGTGAAGCCCCAAAAATTTTGCAGAACGATAGCTAAGAGCGAGGAGTGTCCAGCGATGTGGTGATACCACTAGCTCCGGAAAGGGATACCACCCTCCCCTGGGCAAAGCATCCTTCCAATACACTTCCGGTCGAACACCTCCGCCTGACTGAGAGAGGGCTATGGCAAACCCCTGACGATCCGGAGAGGCCTCGTCAAACTTCATTGCCGCGATTGCCCTGACAGAATCGGCGGGCATTCGGGAGAGCTTCACCCACACGAAGAACAGAAAGTCTTCAGAGGGAGTGGGGTTACGATGATCACTCGAGGGCACCGTCCAGCGATGAGCACTTCCACTCACCGCCACCACGACCGGAACCTTGGCCCTTTGTGCCTGATTTATTCCGTCAGTTTTCGAGCTGGTGCACCCGGGCCAAAGCACACCCCATAACAAAAGTGCTACAACCCGATATTTCAAGCGCCTCCGAGCTCAGCTGAAAGGTTGATCAATCATCAGATGATGCTTCTAACTGACCCCGAGCAGCCTCAGCAAGCTCTTCCTCTCTCTTCTTGGAAAGCGCCTTCGCAGCTGCATCCGAGATGACGGAAATGGTTATCGGCACAGCTATTTCAGAATGGAGCTTTACCTGAATTCGATAATCACCAGCCATGCGGATTGGTTCACTCAATTTGATCTGCCGACGATCGACTGAAAAGCCACGAGCCGACAAAGCCTCCTCAATATCGCGAGCGGTGATGGAGCCGAAACTCTTCCCCGACTCTCCAAACTTAAGCGAGAACTCAAGAACTATCCCAGCGATATTGCCGCCAAATTTTTCAGCCTCTGCTCGCTTCCGCGCCTTGATTGCATGAATGTGAGCCATGCGGTGTGCAAGCACCCGAGCACTGGAGGACGCGATCTCTACCGCTATCCCCCGAGGGATGAGAAAATTCCGGGCGAAGCCGCGCTTTACCGTTACCGTGTCCCCTACATACCCGAGGGAGGGATAATCTTCTGAGAGTATTACCTGCATGATGTACTCCTTACTGATCGGTGGTGGATTACTTCGCTCTCGCGCCAACCCCGCCTAAGTTTAAATCGCTTCTCGGCACTACCTATCTACTAGGTTCGCTGAGAATCTTGCCTATTTCCCCTTTCAGCCCAGAGTCGCTAGGGGGACTGCTCCAATTGCTCCTACTCGTCGTCTGAAAAATCATCATCGCCATCATCAGTCAGCGACCCAGAGTGGCGTTTTGGATTTCCCTGGAATTTTCGGACCCGCTCACTCAACTTGTGAATCTGAAATTTTGCCACCCGCTCCATTAACCGAAGAGACAGGACGATCTGCGTGAGCTGTTCGGCTACAGGCAGGTCAAATGAAAACACGGTATAGGTCCCCGACTTGCTGCCCTTGACTGAGTAGGCAATATCTTTCTTTCCCCAACTCGTCACCGATGTCGTGGTTCCTCCTCGGGAGGTTATAAGCGACTGGATGCGCGCCGACTCGTCCTTGATGACATCATCGCCCAATGCTCCTGGAAATACTACCACCGCTTCGTACTTATTCATTTGTTACCCCTGTCGCTCAATTAACCAGATATCAAATATCCGCCTAACACCTTAAACAATATCGCGGGTCCGCCTACCAAACCCGACCATTCTTCACGGGAGAGTGTTTCTCTGATCTGACTCCCCTCTTGCCCAGTCCGCTCTGACTCCTCAGAGGTTCCTAAGTCTCCTTCTCTCGACCCCGGGCTCCAAGTCTGCCACTTGCCCGCTGCTGCGCCTTCTGAAGGCCTCCTCGGACAAATTCCTCTATCACCTCAGCCGCATCCTTGATCACCTCAGAGAGGTTCGCGGCTTCTGCCGCTCCGAACACCCCAAGAACCCAGTCTGCGACTGCCATCTCCGGGTGGGATGGCCTCCCGATACCCACCCTAACCCGACAGTAGCCGGGAGCACCAAGGTGTTGGGTAATGGACTTAAGCCCGTTGTGCCCTGCGTCTCCCCCTCCAACCTTAACCCGAATCGTGCCGAAAGGGATGTCCAGCTCGTCATGAACCACGATAACGTCGCTCAGGGGAATACGATGAAAGTGCGCTATACGCCTCACCGCTTCTCCGCTGCGATTCATGAAGGTGGTGGGCTTCACCAGAAGCGCTTCCTCCCCGCCGAGCCTACATCGACTCGACTCAGAATCCCGCTCATTCCGCCAAACCAACACACCCGAACGACGTGCAATTTCCTCGACGACTAGGAAACCAGCGTTGTGACGAGTATTCCTGTATTGCTGACCAGGGTTTCCGAGACCTACGACGAGAAACATATGGTGCCCCCGCAGTTAGTCTCTCCGCCTCGCAAGCTTTTATTTGCCTCCCTTCCCAGATTTAGCAGGAGCTGCCTTCGCAGGGGCTGCCGCACTCTTTGCGGTTGCTGCTCCCTTTGCCGGAGCTGCTGCAGAGGGTGCTTCTGCCGCGGCTTCCGCTGCCCCTGCCGCGACCACCGTGACGATGGTTTCTTCTGGATCATCACCCAACTTTACGCCTTCCCCAAGGGCGAGATCACGGGCGTGAATGCTCTGACCTAGCCCCAGCTGAGTAACATCCACCAGCACTTCAGCTGGAATACTCTTCGGAAGACACGACACGGTCACTTCGTGCACAAGAAGCGACAGGATGCCCTTGTCAATCTTCACCCCTGGGGCCTCCCCGACGATTCGCACCGGAACCGCGAGCGATACCTCCTCATCTTCACGCATCGCCTGAAGATCTACGTGGAGCACCTCACCTTTGACTGAATCTCTTGCTATTTGGCGGACAAGCGCCGGCCTCCCGTTAATTCGTGGGCTCTCGCTCTTGAGGGTAAACACCTGACTCGGCTTGGCCTGCTTGGCGAGGTAAGTAAACTCCTTAAGGCCCAAGGCCACCGCAACCGACTCCTCCCCCCGGTGGTAGATTACTCCCGGCACCTCACCTCGCCGCCGAAGGGCGCGACAGGCCCGTGACCCCGAATCCGAACGCTCTTGCACTGACAATGTAAAATCAGCCACCTTACCCTCTTATACAAAGAAACCAATACCTTACTATCCGAATTCCCGGCAATTCGAACGCCCGTTCCAGCAGCTCGACCCGTGCAGCTCAGCTCTGCTTGTCGCGACGGAAGAGGGACCCATTTCAAATGGACGGATACTCTTCCACTGCGCCCGCACATTCGGGTCTTCCCACACCGGAGACCATCAAGACCCCATTCGGACCCCGATGATATCTATTTCGACGAAAGTTTCAAGTGGTTTCGGCCCACAAATAACGGCAGACGGTTCGCGGCCGAAGGTATTTCTCTCTTTGCGGACCCGATATCAAGCAAAGAAACCATCAAGCTACTCGCATAGGCTGCTAACCGAATCGTCACCATGAATCCTTCGAATCGCCTCCGCAAAAAGCGGGGCAATCGAAAGAATCGCTATTTTGGAACCCTTCGCTGTCCGCTCCTCCGGTAGGGGAATTGAATCGGTGATCACTACTCGCTCAAGGGGGGATGCTTCGATGCGCTCCACTGCCTCCCCTGATAGAACTCCGTGGGTCGCCACTGCCAGCACCCGCTTCGCCCCGGCTCCGACAAGGGTCGCAGCAGCCTTACAGAGGGTCGATGCCGTGTCTATCATGTCATCAACGATCACACAGGTCCTGCCCTGCACGTCCCCTACCACCTTCATTTCAGCAACGTGATTCGGTCGAGTCCGTCTTTTGTCGATGATCGCCATGGGCGTATTATCGAGCCGCGTTGCGAAGATACGGGCCCGCTCAACTCCTCCCGCATCCGGCGATACGACCGTTAACTCATCTGCACCTCCATAATTTGCCCTTATATAGGGGCACAGTATCGGAAATGCATTGAGATTATCGACAGGAATATTAAAGAACCCCATAATCTGGCCTGCGTGCAGGTCCGCCGTCAAAATGCGGGAGGCTCCCGCGACCGTCAGGAGGTCCGCGACGAGCTTGGCGGTGATAGGGACACGGGGTTTCACCTTTCGATCCTGCCGAGCGTAACCGAAATATGGCATCACTGCCGTTACCCGGGCGGCGGAGGCACGCTTGAGGGCATCAAGGGTGATAAGTAGCTCCATCAGGAATTCGTTGCAGGGCATGCATGTGCTCTGAATGATAAACACATCCCTTCCACGAACATTATCCTTAATATCTACATTCAGCTCCCCATCACTAAATGGAACGACCTCGAGGCCACCCAACGCCATACCGAGGGACTCGCCGATAGCGCGCCCAAAAGCCGGGTTTGACCGCCCTGAAAAAATAATGAGTTTTCGCGCCACCGGTTTCCTATCAGGAGAGATAACGGTTTTCTATCGGGAGAGATAAGAGGTAAAGATTGAGAGAAACTAGGAGGAATCGGGCAAATGCAGTCCCTCGTGAAGCCGAACCTCGCTTCAACCAGGGTTCGCTTCAACCAGGCTTCGCGGGGGAATCTCCGAGGCGACCCTGTCGGACCCTTCGGGGTACGAGAGCCCCTCCGAGAACTCGGCTCATAGGACCGTTTGGGCCCTGATGGACTGAAATTGGCGGGGCAGGATTCGAACCTGCGCATGCCGGGATCAAAACCCGGTGCCTTACCACTTGGCGACCCGCCAGCATCACAGCCCGACACTCGAGCGCTGTTGACCAAAGAGTTATAATCGAAGTACCCGGTGTCATACAAGATCTTGAGCTGAAAATAACCACCATTGGGTGATACATCAGGCACGATGTCAGGATGTCTTATCTTGGACACAATACGCCACACCGCAATCTCCCCCTGAAAAATGCTCTTCCTTCCACCCTACCGTTTCGCCCCATTCTGTCGTAGCGTGCAGTCGATGGCCTCTGCCGAGACGGTTAAAATTACTCTACCGGCGACTCGGGTCGAGGCTCCCCTTTTTGTAGTACCGTTTTTCTCCCGACGTATGACAAATTAATCCTCAGCTTCCTTTGAGGTACCCATGAACGAGCTCCTCGCCCCCACGCCCTCGGTGCAGCCTCATTGCGATCATCAAGGGTCTCTCCCACGCTCAGGTGATTCCTCCAGTCCAATCAGCCCCTTGCCTCAGCAAAGTGAAGAGCGTTCCGCATGCGGAGTCGGCTTTATCGTCGACCGGTCAGGACGTCGATCACACGGAGTTCTCCGTGAAGCGCTCGAGGCGCTTGTCCGGGTCGAACACAGAGGCGCTTGTGGCGCTGATGGTATCACCGGCGATGGTGCGGGGATAATGACCGATATTCCGTTCGACCTTCTCGGGTACGAGCGGGGGAACATCGCAGTAGCAACCCTCTTCATGCCTGCCGACCGAGCTCGATCGCGTTTGGCTCTCCAGGTCTTCGAAGATACCTTCGCATTTATGGGGCTTCGCATCCTCGAGTATCGAGATGTACCGTGCGACGAGTCGGTGCTGGGGCCAGATGCCCGCAGTCGGCTGCCAAGCATCAAACACGCTATCATCGAGCGCCCAGCCCACTGTCGCACCGATGAGGCGTTCAATAAACTTCTGTACATGGCTAAGCAACGGACCCGAACTCGGGAGCGTGGTTCGGGCATCATTCAGGAGTTTTTCTTTACCTCGCTCTCAACCACCACGATCGTTTACAAAGCTCTCACCAACGCGCTTGATCTTCCCCGTTTCTACAAGGATCTCCAAAATCCCGCGTTCACCACGCGGTTTGCCCTCTTTCATCGCCGGTTCAGTACCAATACCCGAACCTCGTGGGACAAGGCTCAGCCGTTTCGTCTGATCGGGCACAACGGTGAAATCAACACAATCGCGGGGAACCGCGCGTGGGCGCTCTCTCGGGAGCGTGCCCTCGGACTCCCTCCTGATGAGCTTCTGACCCATGAGGGCATAAGCGACTCAGGAAGTCTGAACGAGATGGTTGAGGCGCTCAAATATCGAAGTAGTATCCCCCACATGGAGGATCTGCTCGCCATCTTGATGCCTCCTGCTGACCTGAAGAACTTCTATTACCAGTTCTGGGCGCGGGCTCTGGAACCGTGGGATGGACCTGCCCTTATCGCCTACTCCGATGGTGAGTCGATCGGAGCGCGACTCGATAGAAACGGATTCCGGCCGTGCCGGTGGGCGGTCACCGATGATTTCATCTACCTTGCCTCAGAAGCGGGCGCCTTTACCATCGATGAGTCAAAGATTCTGCATAAGGGGATATTGCGAGCAGGTCGGGGATTTCGGGTGTGTCTCAATGATGGCTCCTATTCTCTCGAGGATCCTAGCCAGTCTCCGGAGGTGAAAACGGCTGTTCTCGACCCTCGGCTCGAAACTCTACCTCCGGCAAAAAGAACTCCCCCACCCCTGAGTGATGCCGCTTACAAACTCTTCGGCCACAATCAGGAGATATTCGATCGAATACTCGTCCCGATGATTCGGGAAGGAAAAGAGCCGATAGGATCAATGGGAGATACCGCTCGGCTGGCGATCCTCTCCGATGAAGATCGGCCTCTTTTCGATTATTTTTCGCATGACTTTGCTCAGGTGACGAACCCCCCCCTCGATTACCTGAGAGAGCGAATGGTGACCGATCTTGCGACCTTTCTTGGGCCGCGGCCAAATATCTTCGCACCCAAAGAGCTCATCCCTCCCCCGCAAGGAATTCTCCTTTCCTCTCCTCTGATGAGTCGGTCGATGCTTCAATCGCTCACCGAGCGATATCCAAATGCGACCACCATCTCGCTCCTCTTCTGTCTTGACCACGGACAGGTGGGCTTGCGGACGGCACTTACCCGTATCGCAAACGAGGCGGTTGCAGCGGTTCGAAGGGGAGCTGGTATCCTTATCCTGAGCGATTTGGGGGCTGATGCAAATCAGGCACCGGTTCCGAGCTTGTTGGGCCTGCGAGCGGTCGTCAACGCGCTGAACACCCAGGGGATCAACCTTGCAACATCGATCATCGTTGAATCGGGAGAGGTTGTTGAGACTCACCAGGTCGCGATGCTTATCGGATTTGGCGCAGCTGCGGTCTGTCCCGCGCTGGCACTGTCATACGCACGCAACACGACCGTCGGGGATCTGGCAGGAACCGACCCCGATATGAATGAGCGCAAGCTGCTCCAAGCCTACGAACACGGACTTCTTAAGATAATGTCAAAGGCGGGGATCTCGGTAGTACGAAGCTACCAGGGGTCCGAGCTCTTTACGCCTATCGGGATAAACCAACAGCTCCTCGATGAGTTCTTTCCACGACTCCGTTCACGCATCGGTGGGCTTACTCTCCCGATGATCGCGGAGCGGCTCGTCGCCCGTGCGAATAAAGCAGCGATCGACGATGGTCGAATGCTCTTCCCAAGCTCGTATCAGTACAAAGAGCACACCAAGGGGACCGCGGGAGAACGCCACTCGATGACCAATCTCCGTTCGCGACTCTTGCAACGGCTCATTCGCACGACGGCAGACGACGCGGGACGGGCTGAGGCGGCTCGCATCTATCGGGAGTACCTCGACGAGCTCACCAAGGATGTTCCCGTCACCGTGCGCCATCTCTTGCGCTCGCAGGTCGGGGACCATGGAATTCCCTTAGATGAGGTCGAACCGCATCGGGCGATTACCGCTCGCTTCGGCTCGGGCGCGATGTCCTTTGGTGCGATCAGCGCAGAGGCGCAACGAGATATTTTCCACGCGATGACCATCCTTGGTGGGCGGAGCAACAGCGGTGAAGGAGGCGAGAATCCCTTTTATTTCATTGATGGATCGACCGCAACCATTAAGCAGATCGCTTCGGGCCGTTTTGGAGTTACCGCCGAATATCTGGTTTCTGCGGATGAATTCCAGATCAAGATAGCGCAGGGAGCAAAGCCTGGCGAAGGTGGTCAGTTGATGGGGGTGAAGGTGGGTCGCGATATCGCGCGGGCCCGTCATTCAGATGAACAGGTCGATCTGATATCTCCCCCTCCTCAGCACGACATCTACAGCATTGAGGATCTCAAACAGCTAATCCACGACCTCAAATCTTTCCGCCCTGAGGCAAAGGTGAGTGTGAAACTCGTCGCTGGATCGGGTATCGGGACGATCGCCGTTGGGGTAGCGAAGGCGGGAGCTGAGATCATTCATATCGCGGGCTGGGACGGAGGCACTGGTGCATCCCCCCTCTCATCGATGAAGCACGCGGGCCTCCCTTGGGAGATGGGGCTTGTCGAGGTGCATTCGACCCTGGTCGAAAATAGCCTCCGGGGTTTCGTCCGGCTTCGGGTCGATGGAGGCCTCCAGACAGGAGCTGATATCGTCACCGCTTCACTCCTCGGTGCCGATGAGTTTGATTTCGGAAAATTACTCCTCGTCGCCGAGGGATGCGTGATGGCGCGGGTCTGCGAAAAGAACAAATGTCCCGCTGGGA
The DNA here is from genome assembly GCA_900299205.1 of Pseudomonadota bacterium. GTDB lineage: Bacteria > Bdellovibrionota_C > UBA2361 > UBA2361 > OMIW01 > OMIW01. The sequence continues at coordinate 1,479 of OMIW01000201.1, read as the reverse complement.
TAGCCACCCACGATCCGAAGTTCAAGGTCAAGTACTCCGGATCGGTAGATGGAATCGTTCGGTTAATGGATCACCTCGCTGAGGATGCGCGGCATCACCTTGCGAGGCTAGGATTGCGCTCTCTCGAAGAGGCGTGTGGGCGCTCGGATCTCCTCGAGGTCGATCCCCAACATGAACCGCTGTGCCATGATCGCCACCTCGACCTCGGCGAATTTCTCCGCTCACGTCCTGCGGGTGGCTTCCGCGGACTGTCGTTGAATGTGCACGAGCTCTCCCCGTTGAATGAGCGGATTGGAGCTGATTGTCGGGGTCTTATTGAGGGTATTTCTCGGGTGGGAGGGCAGCAACGATCGGTGGCTCATCGATTGGCCTATCCAATTACCACAGCGGATCGGTCGATCGGAGCTCCGTTGAGCGCCTCTATCGCTCGCAGGGTTCGTGAGGCGCGACTTGCGGTGATTGCGGAAAATGGCGGTGTTGCGGATACCTATGGCCAACAGCTCATTTTCTCACCGCAGATCGATCTTAACTTTACCGGTAGCGCGGGGCAGGGTTTTGGTGTGTTTCTCACCGAAGGAATTACCCTTACTCTTGAAGGGGAGGCAAACGATTCGGTCGGGAAGAGCATGTCGGGTGGAACGATCATCATCAAACCCCCCGCGAGTGCCCGCTACCGTCCTGAGCACAACGTAATCATCGGCAACTGCGCTCTGTACGGTGCAACCGGCGGTGAGCTTTTTGCCCACGGAACCGCGGGTGACCGCTTTGCTGTCCGCAATAGCGGCGCAACCGCCGTTATCGAGGGAGCGGGGCTCCATCTCTGCGAGTATATGACCCGAGGCACCGTCATCGTACTCGGAGAGGTCTCGCACAACGTCGGTGCGGGCATGACGGGAGGATCTCTCTATCTGCTCGACGAGTATGCAGACCGACTGAACCGCGAGTCGGTCGCACCATCGCCGATTCGTCCGAGCGATGAGCTGGAACTCCTTGCGATCCTCAATCAGTACGCGACGGCAACCACGAGCGACCGGGTCCGGTGGATGCTCGGCGAATGGCGCGTCTTCCGCCATCGGTTCCTGCGCATAGTGCCAAATAGAACATGTGAGGCTGAGCGGGTGGATAGAGAGCGGTTGGCTGTTGAGGTGAAAGGCACCATAGCCACGGATGAGAGCTTAATCGAAGAGCCCGTCGTTCAGGGCGATGATGCTCTTCAAGCACCGATTCAGGCGGGTGTCATGTAGGGGGTGAGACGCCCCCGCACCAGACTGTCAGGTGTCTCGGAAAAGGCAGCTCGTACCTTACCTATCCCAATGAAGCGGCGGCCGTCATGAGGCGCTATGTCCGTCGTCGTTATCCCATTCCCGAAGAGTCGAGAGTCACGTTCAAAGAAAAGGTGATCATAACCATTGAGGTCCTGAGCTTGAAAGCTTCCACACGGGAGGGGGAAGAGAATGGTTATTTGAGAGAAGGCAGAGG
>OMIW01000200.1 GCA_900299205.1 Pseudomonadota bacterium | reverse complement strand
TGCCGATATCTCACAGTATAAGAAAGATTGTGGGGGTCAAAAGCGCGGTCTTGGTGATGACGATGATTAGGGCCTGAATCGGCCGTCGAGAAAAGCTAGTGCTCGGACTTACCAGAGAGTCTGCCCAGACTTGTATGTTCAGGTCCGTCTGCGCGCTGAATCGGATTCAGCCCGCTTCAGAGGCAACAGATTCGTCATCGGCTCCTCAAACTCTTCTCGACCTGACAACCCTCTATCGCTCAAACTAGCGCCCTCCCCGCCTGAGCACTTCGTTTGATACGAAAGATTCAACTGGGTACGCCACATTTCTGGGACTGTTGACACTAGCTTCAGGTAAATCTCTTCGCGATGCCTTGCCACTCCGTCATAGAGATATCCGTCACCTCTGGCGAATTTTCGTCAGATTCCTCAAACCAGATACCAGTGCCACGGCAACATAAAAAATAAATGTATGTGCTGTTTTGCGAAACATCATCACCCGACCTGCCGATGATCGGGCATGATCGCTCAAATCTTCCCCCTTTTCCTCCGCGTGGCATTGGTATCTCTTGCTTCAATCGGAGGCTTCTCTTTCTCCGCTTGCGCCTCTCCCCGGCGATCGGACGCTCAGAATACTGCGCCCTCTTCCGGATTCAGGCCACTGACGAGGCTGCGAGCTGATGAGCCCGTTTGCCTGGTGGTGAGAAATCAGCGAGGGCTTGAGTTGCGGCACCTCAATGTCGAGGTTCGCAACCTCGGGAGTCACCCGGCTACCGATATCATCGTCTATGCGGAGCTCAGCGATGGCATCGTGCTCCAACTCAGAGGTCCATCTCGCCTTGCCCCCCAACAAGGAGGGTTCTATGTCCTCCGCTCGAGGGTCCCTTTGGCTCGGGAGGGATCGGTTCAGGTCGTGACAAGGTGTGCTAACTGTCGATTATAGAACAGCTCGAAACCCTTGAAGACTTTACCCCTTAATTGTACCGTAATGGGATATATTTGCGCTCCTCGGCGGTAAATTCGCCACGGGGCTGACCGAGTCCGAGTCGGTTATCGTCGAGCGGTCCACCGTCTTCATCGCACCCTCCCATGCCGGTTAAGCGCCTTTTGCTCATTCTCACCCTGGCGCTCGTATGCAGTGGTCTCATCCTCGGCGGAAAGCTCAAAAAAGAGGCCGTCCGCTCTCTTATCGGACTCCTCGATGATGAGGCGGTTACTGCGTGTGGCGGCTCTATCGTATATGAGTCCGCCTCCATCTCTCTCCTTACCCTCTCAGCCGAAGCCCGGAACGTCAAGCTGATGGTCAGGGGCACTCCCCACCTGACGGTTAAACGGCTTCGAGCTCGATTCGGGCTCCGCGATATTCTCTCCCGTCAGGTCCATCTCGACCACCTTGAACTTATCGGCACTCACGCCGAGGGAGTTGGCGAAGAGAGCGGCACCTTCCGATTTATCGATCACCTGACCGCTCCACTCCCCCCCGAGAAGGATACCCCCGACCGATGGCGGATCCTCCTCGAGCGACTCACTGTTTCCGATGGTAGTTTTTTAGAGCGATTTCGGACCGCAGAGCTTCACGCTCATGGGGTATCGCTCGAAGTTCACCGCAACCGCGACGATACCTTCAAACTTCTTCCCGTCATCAACGATATTTCAGTCCGTTATCCCCGCCCTAGCCTTGAACACACCTTCACCGTCGGGGGAGCCCGCTCCGAACTGACGATCACCTCGGCTGAGGCCATCTTTCATACCATCGCAGTGGCACATCGACAGACCGCGCTGCTCCTCTCGGCAACATCGAATACCGATAAGGACAACGAACTCTCGGGTTCGGGGTCGCTCACTCTTCATGCCGAATCGCTCGGAATATCACCCACCCTCATCGGCACCGTCACCGGCACAACAACGGTGTCAGACACCTTGGGGAGCCCTCGCTTTGATGGAAACCTCCAGGGTACTCCTCCCCTTACCGTGGCTCCCGGTGGCACTCCACTCTTCATTTTTGATAAGTCGTCGGGTCGCTTCACCGTCGATATCAACCACGGCGATCCTATCGTATCTCTCCGCGATATCACCGCTCAGGGAGGAGGCACATCGATCGCCAACGGTGCGTTTACCCTGCGCGGAGACACCGTCATCGGAAGCGCGACCCTCCACCTCGATCATCTCACGACCGATGTTGTCAGCGCTCACGATGCGACCCTCAGGGTTGCCCTCTCAGGCACCCTCGAGCGGCCTGAGCTAGATCTCAATCTTGCAGCGGCCGCCGGGCATTTTCTCGATTATAATCTCGGCTCATTCATCGCCAACGGCACCTTTCGCGAACGCATCCTCGGCTTCACCCTCACAACCGACCAGAACACCCTCCGAGCTAAGGGTTCTCTCAACCTCTCTACCATCGATGATCCATCCTTCACGGATCTCTCCCTCACCGCGACTGGCCTTCGAGTTTCCGATATCCGCGCCCCGTCAGTTGTGGATGATCTTCTCATCTCAGGGAGTATGGCCCTTTCCGGCCCTCTGACAACTACCGGCATCCGAGGTAAAGGAACCCTCGATGTCAGTTACCAACCCCTCTCGGGTCTCTACCCGGTGCCCCACATACTCAAAGGTAATCTCATCCTCAAGGATGGCACCCTCTCGGTAACCGGGGGAGACGAGACTGGTCGAGCAAAGGTGAAAAGCTCCATCATCATCGACGGCACGACACCGAGCACCCTTACCCTGACCCTCGCCCAATTCACTCCTCCTATTTCGCCTACCGAACAGCTCTGCCTCTCAATATCCGCGACGACCTCGTACACCTACTCGCTCGACAACCCCCTTGCGGGCAACGGTGCTACCGCCCTAGACTCTCTCCGCATCGGCTGCCAACCTTACGAGATGGCTCTCCCCTCCCCTGCGAAGATCGCGATAAAAGGAGGGCGCGCAAACCTTGCTACCCTTGCCCTCAGTGGCAACGGCAGCGCACTTGCCGCAACAGGGTGGGTCTCGCTCGCCGAAGGATACAGAGCAAAGCTCTCCGGGGGTATCCGACTCGAGAGTCTGCTTGATCTCATCCCTGCCGTTGACAACGCTTCGGGACTCTTCTCAGGTTCAGTCCAGATCGGCGGGCCCATCGGAACGCCCTCATTCACCGGCTCGGTTGATTTTAGCAAGGGGCGGGTCTCTCTCACTCAGTCAGCGATCGAGGCGAATGAAATTGTCGGTCACGGTCAACTCGATGGTAAACAGCTCACCATTTCATCATTGAGTGGAATAATTAATGGTGGCACTGCAACTGCGAAGGGGACCATCAATCTCTCCACCCCCCAAACATCGCTCATCTCCGCAACCATCACCGGGGTTCGCTTCGACGCCATCGCGGATCTCTCCACGACCGCTGATGGTGACCTCTCGATAACGTGGTCTCCCAGCCTTACTCCTCAGCTTGGCGGGACTCTTACCCTTCAATCTGCGTCGTTCGAGAAGAATATTGGACTCGGTGCTGTTGCAAAACTGATCTCCCAATCACTTATCGGTGAAAGGCAACAGACAGCATCTGCGAGAGCCCCTTCTGAGGGTGCCCTTGAGCTTAACCTCACCATCCACGGCGATCACGATCTCTTCCTCGCGACCAACTGGGCTGAGGCTGAGTTAAAGGCCGATCTCGCGATCACTGGTACCTCTGCCCGACCTGTCATCGTCGGCAAGGCAGAGGCTCTTTCTGGATGGTTCGGCTTCAAAGAGACCAAGTTCTCGCTCGTTTCTGGAAACGTCATCTTTCAGGAGGACCAACCGCTCCCCAGAATTGAGATCCTCGGGCAGGCCACCATCCTGTCATCGATCGGTGAGACCAACTCTGTTATCCTTGAGGCGCGCGGTCCTGCTGACAATCCCAAGATCCTTCTCTCCTCGGATAGAGGCCTCTCGCAGCGCGAAATCCTCGCCCTTTTAACGGGAGGCGGTGGGCGCTCCGACCTCACCCGACAATCCACGATGAGCCGCTTCGGTGTCGGGCTGAATTATCGCGACATCTCCCTCTTCGATCAAAACGGCCCCCTCTCGGGGGGTACGCTCCTCAACCGACTTACCCGCATCGATACTCTCTCGGTTGAGCCAGCTTATAACAACTCAACCGGAAGTATCGACCCTGCCGTTGTCGCGACCAAGAGAGTTACCGACAAAATATCTCTATCTGGCGAAGGACTCTTCAGTGGTCCTGTCTCAGAGTCGCGCGCTCGGCTCGACTATCGGCTCCTTGATGCTGTCACCCTCACCGGAACTCTCGAATCAAACTCACTTCGGCAAGGTACTCAGCTCGGTGTCGATGTTGCACTCACCCTCAAATCAAAAGAGCGGGTTCCTCTCACGATCTCTTTTATCGGTAATGACGCATTTGAAAGTTCCCAAATCCTCCAACTCGCCAAGATAAAACGGACTCGGCCGATCAACGCTGCTCAAGTTAAATCGCTCACCCGTCGCGTGACAACTGCATATCACGAGCGTGGCTACCGAAGCGCGGCGGTCACCGCCCGCTGCACCGTGACCCCTCGCCAAACCACCGAAGGAGAGTTGTGTGCGGCTCTTGATATCTTTATCGACGAGGGCGAACCTCATTACGTCGAGGGAATTTCCCTCGAGGGGGACATTCGCGAATCGCTTCTCCCTCGCAAGATAATCGACTCACTATCAAAACGTACCCTTGCAACCGCTTCATTCGAACAAGATGCCCGCTCGAAGATAATTCGCCACCTCCGCGAACAGGGATATTTCTCCAACCGTGTTGAAAGTTCTTATCAGCCCTCAGAGGCAAAAACATCAAAACCCGGCACGACCCACACCCTCAACCTTCGCATCGACCCAGGCCCCCGGCATACCTTCGTCTTCACCGGCAATACCCACTTCTCGAGTGATGAACTCCTCGAGACCGTTAATCTTCTCGACCGCACCCTTCCTTTTGGCAACAACAGCATCATCCTTCTCGCCGATTCCATAGCCGAACGATATCGCCGAGCGGGATACCTCAACGCGACCGTCTCTCACCAACGAGAGGATCTCACCACCGAGAATCCCGAGGGTAAAACGGGGGACGAAGTTCGTTATCAAATCCAGATTAATGAACAATCGCTTGTCACCGTCCGCAAGGTGGAGTTCATCGGAACCAGAGCATTCTCCGTCACCGCGCTTCAAAAGGAGATAAAAAAAAGAGAACGGACGACACCCGGGCTTTCGCTCCTGTCCCCTCGGTTCGCGGTCGATGAAGATATTCGGGGCAACGCCACAGTCATTGAAGACATCTACCGCGACCTCGGCTACACAGGTACGACCGTTTCCTACGAGATTATCCCCTCCACGAGAAATCGCGCCGCTATCCGCTATCTGATCGCCGAGGGTAACCGCCGCCTCGTGCGACTTGCCACTATCGCGGGACTTCCTCTCGATATATCCCCACCAAAACTTCCCGATCAGCCCGTCAGCACCCGCGCCATTAACGATCTCATCACTGACCTCGCTCAGCAGCTCAAAGATGCAGGCTATCACGGAGCCGCCCTTTCACTTCAGGCGCAATCGTCGAATACTTCAGAAACCGTCGCGCCCACCTTCATCCTCAAGGTACAACCCGGCGCTCCCGTCACCCTCTCGCGCATCATCATCGAGGGAAATGTCTCGGTCCCGAACAGCGCCATCCTCAATGCGCTCCGTATACGCGAAGGACAGCCATGGGCACAACGCGCCCTCGAGGAGGGACGTCGTAAGATTCTCAAGCTCGGGCTCTTCTCATCGGTGCTTTTTAGTGAAAACCCCTCTCCCGACCCTCTTCTTCGGGAGCTTACCATCAAGGTTGTTGAGCGTCCCTTGAGCTTCCTACGACTAGGAGGCGGTGCCAACTCACAGTTCGGAGCGCACGTCTTCGGTGAGGCCTCCGATCGTTCGCTCTTTCTTGATGGCCGAGAGCTCTCCTTTCGAGCCGATCTCTTCGTACTCCCGAGCACTCTTGAAGTATCGCAGGGAATAGCGTCGGTCCTCTACTCAATTCCCTCAATCCTCGATTCGCCCTATTCATTCGTTGAGGACCTTCGTTTCCAAAAACTCTCAACGACCACCCAGGAATTCGATGTCGAGCGGAGCATCGCGTCTTCCTACCTGTACCGCGCTGACACAACCGGCGTCGGCCTCACTCTCGGTCACTCCCTTGCTCGCGAATCAATCTTCAACGTCCCCGCCGATGTCCAGCTCAGCCGATTTGACTCCGGCACCGTTCTCCTCAGCTCTCTGAACTCCTCTCTTACCATCGACCGACGCGATGCTCCCCTCATGCCGACCTCGGGATACACCCTTGGCTTCGACGGTACACTCGCAACCAACGCCCTGGGCTCAGATGCTTCGTACCTCTCAGGTGTCGTCCGGGGATCGACTATACTTCCCCTCTTTTCCCCCATCAGCCCATGGTCTCTCGCAGCGAGTACCCGATGGGGCGCAGCCAAGGGGCTAAGCGGTACTGACAACATTCCGATTACCCAACGGTTTTATCTCGGTGGGAGGAACTCAATACGAGGATTCCGCGAAAACTCCCTCGGCCCCCGTGGCGAACTCGGCAACGTGATCGGAGGCGATATCCTCTCCGCCTCGAGCATCCAACTCCAGCGCCGGGTCGCCGAAAGGGTATCACTCCATACCTTTATCGATATCGGAAATGTCTTCCTCCGCGATCAGCATCCCTCCCTCACCGACCAACGCACCGGTTACGGTGTCGGGGTACGATTCCTCTCCCCGATCGGCCCCGTCGGGTTCGACCTCGGCTTCCCACTGAACCCAGAGGAATACGAACCCCGCATGCGATTCCACTTTTCCGTGGGGAGCAATTACTGATAAATGGGAGGCTGTCATTGCTCACCCTCACCCCCTCGAAATCACCCACTGCGGATAATAACGGTAATCGCTTACGAACTATTGCTTCTGAAATTCGACTGGGATACCCTTGCCGTCAAACGGTTTTTTGTGATTATGAACCTTTCCGAACGATATGGAGCGGAAGTCATGGGCTTCGTGGAGGCCTTGGCTCTCGCCATGGCGGCCGATGACGAAGTGAAGGTCGAGGAGGTAGCGAAAGCTGAAGAGGCGATAGAGGCGATTTGTTTCGCGCCCTTCGAACTTACTGAGTCCGACAGGTCCTTGCTCGCCCGATTTACTGTGGCGCGCGCTCAGGAAATGG
>OMIW01000199.1 GCA_900299205.1 Pseudomonadota bacterium | reverse complement strand
CTCAAGATTGCTAAAGAGCCGATATCCCTTGAGACGCCAATCGGCGAGGAAGAGGACTCGCACCTTGGAGATTTTATCGAGGACAAACGGGTTGTTAGCCCTGCAAATGCGGTGGTTAACATGAATCTGCAAGAGCAGACTCGTCGGGTACTTTCGTCGCTAACGCCTCGCGAGGAGAAGGTGCTCCGTATGCGATTTGGTATTGGAGAGAGGAGTGATCACACTCTCGAGGAGGTCGGACAAAACTTTGAGGTGACCCGTGAGCGCATCCGACAGATCGAGGCAAAGGCGCTCCGTAAGCTTCGGCATCCGAGCCGTTCAAATAAAAAAGGTAACGGTAAGACCTGAAAGAGTGCAAAAGGAAAGACTCTGACCGACGAAAATGGCGGAGAGCGATCAGGAGGGCCGATGCGCGTTGGTAACTGGGAGGCCTCGCTGGCCCCACAATCGGAAGTAAAGCAGAGAAAGCGGAGGGCCGTTGCGCGGTGCCATCGCTGGGTCGGCCTTATGGTGCTAGCTGTGGGTTGTGGTAGGTATGAACCTCCCCTGGCTCCCGAGCGATTAAGCCCATCGGCTGTGCAGCTCAGTGAAGCCACCGCAACATCGGGTGGAGTCACGCTGACCTTTCTCGCGCCAACCACTGACCGGCGGGGTAAAAAGCTCTCTGGTCTTCAGGGGTTTCTCATCTATCGAAAAAAGCTTGAGAGGGCTTCCGATGCGCTTAATCCGAGTGTGCCGTTTGTCGTGGTCCAGCGAGTAGAGGATACATCGCTGGAGACTCTCGAGAGAAAAAAGGAGGAGGCTGTGAGGGCTGGAATCCCGGTGCGTCGCGTATCTCTCTCTGGCGAGGAACGGCGGGTTACAGTTACTGATGCCTCGGCGACGGAGGGTCATACATACCTTTATAAGATAGTGCCCTATTCTCTCGATGGAGTGGATGGGGAACATGACAGTCTGATTCGGGTGGTCTTCTCGGGATCCTCGGGCTCTGTTGTCACGATTATTCCAGCGGCCGATGATGAAGCGATGGAGAGTATGTCACTCGATGACATCGCGGGCGGGCTCAACGAGACAGGGTTGCGATAGGGTGTTTGATGGAGCTCCCCTTCTCTAAAATTCAGGGCTGTGGCAACTCGTTTGTAGTTGTGCAGGAGAGGGATCTCCCCGAATATGGGATTCGATCCTTGGGAGGGTGGAGCGAGGAGCGCAAAGAAAAGCTCGCAGAGGAGGTTTGTCATGGAGGTCGGGGTTTAGGGGCAGATGGTTTTTTTGTCGTTGCGGCTCATTGGAATTCCGCGACGGAGGGTCTTGATCCACGAGTGGTGCCACTGGATCGATTAATCGTCGATATGCGGAACCCTGACGGGGGGCCGATGGGAATGTGTGGCAACGGGGTACGATGCGTGGTGCGTGCTGCGTATCGATGGGGATGGCTCATGCCGAATCCGGTGACGGTCTCCATCGGAAACCTGAGTGTCGATTGTGTAACTGCAGATGAGGGAAGGAACGTACAGGTCGCGATGGGCGCCCCGCGCTTTGAGCCGGCTTCAGTGCCTCTTCTGAGTGAAACATCTCTGCGTGGGGATGAGGTCTCTCTTGGGGGCCGGCTACGAAGGGTGTGGGCACTCTCGATGGGTAATCCGCACTGCATCGTTCTCGATGAGGGAGAGGATCTGCGGGTGATTGGCCCGATTATTGAGAATGATCCGCTATTCCCCCACCGTACCAATCTTGAATTGCTGACTCCTGTTAGTCGGCGAAGAATTTCTGTTCGGGTATGGGAGCGGGGTGCGGGGATTACCCAAGCATGCGGGACGGGCGCCTGTGCTGCGGCGGTCGTAAGTATTGAGCAGGGTATCTGCGATTCTCCCGTGACGGTATGTATGCCGGGTGGGGAGCTCACGGTCTCATGGGATGGAAGCCGTGGAGTGTATCTGACCGGGCCGGCTCAGGAGATCGCCTCGGGTCTGATGACCATCCCGGGGTTGATTGAGTTCGGGGGCGATGGATTGAGTCAAGGGGGTCTTCAGAGATAACCACGCTGAGGAAATAAAAAAATCAATCGGTTATACCGTAAAATCGTGCCGCCGAGGGTAACTTTTGCAGAAACATCATTGCTTCATTGGTGGATGGTTGTTATAGATCAGGCAGGGTTAGGTCGGAGGGGCGAAGTTGAGATGCCCTGACTGGTGCGATGACCGAAAAGTTGTGCCCTCGGCAGAGTCTCGATTGATTGGAAATGGGACGCGCTTGAGGTGAGGTTCAAGGCACCGGAGTCCAACGCCCTCGGAAGGCTCGGTGAGATGAAAAGGGGGCTCTCCTCCCGGCGTCTGATTTCGGTCAGCACCAGCAGGGAGTCGATGGCAATAAGGCACATCCAGACAGCCGAGAGGAGATGATTACAAAAAAAAGGGGCGCGTTATGGTAAAAAGAGAAAAATCTAATTATATGATCCAGTCGGTCTCTCATGCACTTGATGTGCTCGAGGAATTGGCAAAGTCGCTCGGTGAGGTTGGGGTGACTGAGTTGTCAAAGCGGCTCAAGCTTCACAAAAACAATGTATTTCGGCTTCTCGCGACCCTTGAGCTTCGAGGGTATGTGGATCAAAACGCTGAGTCGGAAGACTATCGGCTGGGGGTGAAGGCTCTTCAGCTGGGTCAGGCGTACGTTTCTCAGAGCAGCATCGTAGCTCGGGCAACCCCCATCCTTCGCGATCTGGCGGAAGCGTCTGGTGAGACCGCAAGCCTTGCTGTCATGCAGAACGGTCAGATTCAGTTCCCGATTAGTATCGAGTCGAAGCGTCCGGTAAAGGTGTCGCCACGTTTCGCCGTTTCGTTTGCTGCAAAGGGGAGCGTTGTCGGTCGGTTGTTGACCGCTCAGCTTCCTGACTCGGTGCTTGCTGAGATACTTGCGACCGATACTCCCTCAGATGTGGCGATTCGCAACCACCTTGCGGAGCTTCGGACTTCGGGCCATATCATCGATAAGGGTGGCGTTGAGGCAGACGTCGTTTCTATCTCGAAGGTCATTCGGGGGACGGGTAACGAGGTGCTCGGAGCGATCGAGTTGCTTGCTCCTCAGTACCGGGCTCGGGTTGAAACGCTCCTCCCGATGGTTGAGGAAGCGGCTCAGGCTATTTCCACGGCATTGGGTGCAGCCCGTCCCACGTTGGCTGCGACGCTCGAGCGAGAGATCGTCGAGGCTCCTGGCACCTATGCGGGGTTGGGTCGGATTAAGTAGCGTCTCATAGTTCGCTTCTCTTGCAGATGAGCGAACGAAGAAGGCCAAGACGTAAAAGAGAGTCTGTAGGTGTTGTACCAACAACATGTACAGACTCTCTTTTTTTGCACCATCTCGGAACAATCGCGCCATGATTTCAATGCCCATCAAGCTGTCTGACGATCTTGCAGCTCTTCAAGATACTGCCCGTCGTTTTGCCGAAGATGAGATCCGCCCGGTCGCAGCCCACTTTGATGAGTCGGGCGAGTTCCCGGCTGCAGTCATTGCGTCGGGTTACCGTGCGGGATTACTCAATCTTGTTCAGGGGGATGAATTCGGCGGTTCGAATCTGTCAATACTCGAAGCTTGTGTCGTGATTGAGGAGATCGCGGCGGGGTGTGCGGGATTTGCGACCTCTATGGTTGCCAACGATCTCGCCCTCACCCCTATCGCGCTTGATGGAACTCCGGAACAAAAAGCTGCCTTTATTTCTCCGATCACAACCGGAGGATCTTTTGCGTCGTTCTGTCTCACTGAGCCGGGAGCTGGCTCTGATGCTGGAGGGTTAACCACCGTTGCCGAGCGCACCGCAACAGGGTATCGACTCACGGGGACAAAGCAGTGGATTACGAATGGAGGGGTTTCAGGTCAGTTTACGGTATTTGCGACCCTCGATCCCGCACTTCGACACAAAGGGATCACCTGTTTTGTGGTCCCTGGGGATGCACCGGGGCTGTCTCGGGGTAAGCACGAGAATAAAATGGGACAGAGGTGCTCGAATACTGTTCAGATTACCCTCGATGGGGTCGAGATACCTGAGGCAAATCGTATTGGTGAGGAGGGTCAGGGATTCTCTCTTGCAATGAGAACTCTCGACCTGAGCCGTCCCCTCACGGCGATGATTGGGGTCGGTATCGCGCGTCGGGCGTGCGAACTCGCGCTGCAGTATGCCAAAGATCGTAAACAATTCGGTCGCACCATCAGTTCGTTTCAAGGAATCCAATTTATGCTCGCTGACATGGCGACAGCGGTTGAGTCTGCCCGGCTGCTCACCCTTCGAGCTGCAGCCCTGCTTGATGCGGGGCGACCTGCGACTCTCGAATCGAGTATGGCGAAGCGGGTTGCTGCTGATACTGCGATGGAGGTCGCTACCGATGCGGTGCAGGTATTCGGTGGATATGGATATACCAAAGAGTACCCGGTCGAAAAATTGATGCGCGATGCTAAACTACTGCAGATTTATGAGGGAACGAGCCAGATTCAGAGGATGGTAATTGCCAGGGAGTTACTGGCATCCGGCAGCTAGCGTCTCGTCTCGGAGAGGGGGCTCGCCAGTAACTATCATCGATCGTGCTGATCATGGTGGGGTGGCCTTCGTGTGATCAACAAGCCGCCCCTTTTGGTTTACGACGCCATGAATTTTCTTCAGATAACATCGCTCTCAAAAAAATACGGTGAGGGTGAGGGGGCGGTTCATGCGCTTCGGGGGGTATCTTTTGGAGTCTCGCGCGGTGAATTCGTCGCCTTGAGTGGTCCCAGTGGCTGCGGAAAGAGTTCTCTGCTCTCAATAGGAGGGTTGGTAATGTCCCCGAGCAGCGGGGGGATATCCATTGCGGGAGAGAAGATAGACTTTGAGAACGAACAGGGCCTTGCGCGCTATCGGCGGACCCTCCTTGGGTACGTCTTCCAGTATTTTAATCTGCTCCCCACCCTCACCGCAGAGGAGAATATTACCGTGACCCCGCTCCTGGCAGGCGTTTCCTCGCGCGATGCCCGAATGCGAGCCCGAGAGTTGCTTGAACAGGTCGGGCTGAGTCATCGATGTGAACATCGGCCACATCAGCTCTCGGGTGGGGAGATGCAGCGGGTGGCTGTGTGTCGGGCCCTGGCTCATCGTCCACACCTTATTCTTGCTGACGAGCCAACCGGCAACCTCGATACCAAATCTGGGCATGCCGTGCTTGATCTACTCAAGAGAGCTGCCTGTGAGGGAGCGGCAGTCATTATGGCGACCCATCGAGAGGATTCTCTGGCGTGGTGCGGTCGGGTCATTCGTCTCCACGATGGAGAATTAATCGACGACGAGTGCATTCGATTTCGTGACGGTCATGCCGATGGTTAAGTGGGGTGAGCGAACACGTGAAGGGGCAAGAAGTTCGTTCGGAGCTATTTTGTTCCTTATGCGGGTATTTAGTGTTCGTCGGCTTTGGCAGGCACCGCTTCGGACGGTACTTGTGATAGGCGCTGTCGCAGTCGGAGTGGCGTTGTTCCTCGCAAGTGTGATGGCGGGTGAGGCCTCGGTTGCGTCATTTGCTGCGAGCTCTTCGGGGACAACGAGTAAAGGAGTCCTGACTTGCCACGCCACGAGTAGCACGATAAGTGGCCGCGATGTTGCCGTCCTCGGTGCGCTGGTGGGAGATCGGTTCATGATCGTGCCGGTAGTAGAGTTCCTCGCGATGGCTGGGGTGACGCCGGTTCGGGTATTTGGCATCGATGGTAATTTAGTCCACCAAGATAATCAGCGGGGGAGTGATTCCGCCGACGGAATAATCGTCCCCCATTCCCCTCTTCTCTCTCTCGTTGAATCTCGGCCTTCGGATGACTCTCCGGTATCAATCGAGCTCCAGGCAGATGGTTCATCGACTGTCTTCTCGGTGCGAGCGCAGAATCACCCTCTGATCTCTCAACGTCGCGCAATCTACCTGGACCTCTCTGCTTTGGAGCGATGGCTCCCTCACCGTTCCTCATTTACCTCAGTTTATCTCGTCCCGCGCGAGGAGCAGGATGGGTCCTTCTCCCAGGATGAGGTCGCGCGACTGAGAGAAGACCTCTCTCATTTCAACCCGAACCTGATAATTGATTCTGATGCTGAGCAGTCAGGAAGGATGGATTCTCTCCTGAGTGCCTTCCGTATGAATGTGCTGGTCATGGTCCTGATGACTCTGGTTGTCACAGGTCTGCTCGTTGAGAATGCGATGCGAGTTCACGCATTCCACGCGATGAAGGATATGCAGATTCTGCGCACATTAGGGGTGACCGGCTTTGGGGCCTCAGCGTTGCTACTTGTAGATGCGGTAATCATAGGGGCGGTCGGCTCCCTTCTCGGGATATGGGGAGGGGAGCCACTGGTGACCGTGGTCTCGCATATGCTTATGAAAACGGCTCAGGAAATGTATCTTCCTGACTTAGAATTTTCTGCGCTCGGGCTCGGACGGCGAGCTGGTATCACGGCGACTGCATTCGGTATTGGGATGGTGGTGAGTGTCGCAGGAGGGCTCTTCCCGGCTCTTCAGGCTCGCCACACCGTGCCGACGCTCTCTGCTCGACCCATTGAGGAGGGGAGGGGTCGTTCCTCTCACCGAAAGCGGGATGGGGTGCTCCTGATAGGGTGTGGTATCGGGGTGTGGGTTGCGCTCACCGCTGCCTGGAGCCGCGAGCAGATTGGGTTCGCGTATCTCGCGGTCCTCCTGCTGGGGGGGCTATGTGTGCTTCTCGTCTCTCTCACGGTTCACGGCATCGTCGGGCGAATGAGTCATCTCATCAAGCGGGTGCCACGAGTGGTTACCCTTCTCGCAGCGGGCTCCTCGGAGATAGGGGAGCGAGAGGTCGCCCGGTCGGTGAGGACGATGGCAGCAGGACTTGCGCTCCTTCTCGGACTCTCAATCCTTGTCACCAGTTTTCAGACCACGTTGCAGGAGTGGGTTGCGCATACTTTCTCAGAGGATCTTTTTATCAAGCCGATCGGTGCGAACGATCCTCGCAATCCAGCGGTGCTCTCACCTGCTCAGACGGATAGAATCGCTGCGGTACGGGGCGTCGAACGAGTATTGAGAACTCGAGGATATCTGGTCGACGTTGATGGCGTATCTCTCTCTCTGTATGGAGCCCAACTTGATGACGAGGCCGGCGGAGAGGTTGCAACGATGCGGTTCCTTGCTGGGAAGTACGATGCGGGCCTTTTTGGTTCGGGACAAGGGGTCCTGCTGAGTGAGAGTGGTGCTCGCCGGCTCCGGCGAACGATCGGAGAAACGATAGAGATCTGGGGGACTCAGCTGCCGGTCATCGGGATATATCGGGATTACACGAGGGAGCGTGGGACTATCTTGATGGGGTGGGAACCTTTCGTCCGGGGAACCGAAAATCGGGCGGCCGAGAGTGTGAGTGTGCGATTCTCACCTGGAGGAGATCCACACATCATCAAGCACGAGGTCGAGGAGGTGATCGGCTCTGCCGCAGTAACCGTGCTTTCGATGGAAGAGTTGCGGGAGCGTATTGATGAGCTTTTTAGGAGCACCTTCGCGATTACTGGCGTTCTCGAGGGGATTATATTGCTCGTCACACTAGCGGGGTTTTTGATCGCCTCAATCCAGCGGTATACCGCTCGGGAGTCGGAGTTTAAAACGGTTCGTACCCTCGGGGTCTCTCGACGAGAGGTCGCGATAGCGGCTGCTATTGAGGGGGTCGTGTCGGTGGTGCCGGCGGTCGTTGCGGGGGCGTGCGCGGGAGGACTGCTCGGCTGGATACTGATTGCCTACGTCAATCCCCTCTCGTTCGGTTGGAGCCTGTCACTCCATCTCCGGTGGAGTAACATTATCTGCTCGGGAGTCGCGTTCGTGCTGCTGGCCGCACTCTGCTCCGCCCTCGCAGCGGGAGTAGTATATCGTCAGACGGCGCGGGGTGGATTTCGTGATGAGTGAGACTATTGTCGTGAAGCTGTGGCTATGCGTGGGGATCGAATGAAGGAGTGTTTAGGACTACCGCTGAAAGGGTTGTGCTCACTCTTAAGAGGTAATGTGGGGGTGAGAAATTGGGCGGGTGATGTCTTATTTCTCATGTTTATGGCGGGGTCAATTCAGCTGGGGGGTCGATCCACCTTGGCTTTCGCCGAGGACACTCCATCCACACCAGATTCGGCCATCGAGCATGCCGAGCCTCAGCGTGGGCTCACCTTCCCTCTTGATCATGGTATGCATCCCCGCTTTGAAACTGAATGGTGGTATCTGACCGGACATCTTGTTCCGGAGGGTATGCCCGTATTTGGGTCCCCAACTCACTACGGCATTCAGCTCACTTTTTTTCGCCGACGGAAGGGGGATGGTCTCTGGGGACAGGTGTACGCCGCCCACGGAGCCCTAGGAGACGTGCTCTCCGGCAACTTTAGTCATGACATTCGGTACGCTCGGTCAGGAATGGGGGGGGTCGAGGTTGCACGCGATCGGCTCGGGATACATCTCCTCGATTGGGGTCTCGAATCGGTCGCTGGTCAATGGATCTTGCGATGGAATCTTCCGGGAGATCGGGAGGTTCGGCTTATCACCGGGCCTGTTTCGGCATCGATGATCGTTCGTCAGGGGCTCGATGGTTTTAGCAGAAAGGCGGCTTGTGATGGGTGCGCCTCGATGTACTATTCGGTTCCGCAGCTCCATGCTCGCGGGGAGGTGAGGAGCCCCGGCAAGGTGGAGGCTGTCTCGGGCATGTTATGGATGGATCATGAGTTTATGACGAACGCCCTCCAGCCCGATCAGGTTGGATGGGATTGGTTTTCGATTATGACCGAGGGAGGTCACTCAATCATGCTCTTCCGAGTGCGGGGGAGAGAATCAGGAAGCGATTTTTTCTCAGGAACTCTTTCGCACGGTGGGGTAACAACACCCCTTTCAGGGGATGATTTCTCGATTGAATCCCTGGGTTCGTGGACCAGTAGAGCGAGCGGTACCACTTATCCCCAGCGTTGGCTGATACGGGTTCCCCAAATTGGCTTCCGAGAGGAGCTTGCCCCGATTCTCGCCGATCAGGAGATCCGGGGTGGGGCGCATAATAGCTCCACGAAGGATCCTCTTACTTATTGGGAGGGGGCTATCGCTAACAAAAGTAATTCGGTGAAAGGATACGCCGAGCTGACGGGATACGGAAAGCCTGTCACGCCCGGCTTATAGCTTATCTGACGATAGCCCGTGACCCTCGGATTGTTAGCCGAAATCACCCTGTTGAAATTTTCCTGAGCGGAGGTTTTCCTCGACGCGTTTATGAAACGCCGTCGCGGGGATGCCGAAAGCATGCAAGAATGAGCTTTCAACCTGAGCACCCGATTTTAGTTGCTCCAAAAATGCTCGAACCGCGCCCATCCCGAATTGAGAGCGCACCATTCGTGCAGCGACGAGTGATTGAGCATAAGCGGGCGCCACCATTTCGCTTGGGAGCTTGGTAAACCCGCGCGCGAGCCGTTCAAAGGGAACCATGTCGTTGTTTCCCAACCATCCTGCGAGAGCCCTCCACAAACCCTCCTGCGGTATACCCTCAATGTGTTGAGCGAGCCCCTCATCGAGCCAGCCAGGGCATCTTCCCGCCGAAAGAGAATGGGTGATGGCGTGGAAGTATTCGTGGCGGAGGGAGCGCTCGAGTTCCATGCGGTCGATAGGTTTGGAGCGATCAATTGGAATGACGACTTGCTTCCGGAAAAACATTGCATTCGTCCAGGTTGGAAGGTGAGTAACCGCGTAAAATTCTTCAGCATCGATGAGTCGCAGGGTGTTGTGAATGTCGGTTATACCCCCAAAGAGTGCGTTGAACTCGCGGTGGGTTTTGCGGATTGACGAGATGAGTTCGGTTCCGAGCGTTGTTAAAGGAGGTGTCGTAATGAGCTGGATGGATGAGCTACCATCGAGACGGGTCGGGGCAAAGGTAACGACGGGGCTTTCGACTGCTGGGGCTATCCTCGGGGTAGTCTGCGTTTGCCGTTTTGTCGATCCATGTGGCGCGTAACTGCCCGACTGGGCGGTAGCAACTGTGCCCACCCCTGTCGTCATCGCCCCGAGGACAAGGAGGAGCGCCCTCATCCTCAATCGCGAATCTCGAACCCGCGCGCTGGGCCTTCGAGACCTTTGCTCGAGGATATCGGGTGAAGATCGACCGTTATTGCTCATGATCCTCATCAGTCACGGAGGACACCAGAATGAGCCTGGTCGCCCTGGACAGGTCTTTCGGACGGGTTAATGTAGTCCAATCATTTCAGGGGGTCGGCATTCCCCCTTGGTAACTTGAGCGGTTCCATCCGAGCCACGATAACAGACTGAAAAAGTTGCCTATGCTGTCGTGTTGTACTTGGGGGTGGGGTCAGGTAAAATGTAAGAGGGCCGACGTTATGTTAAGTGAATCGGAATGCGTGGTGGCGACAACGGTCAGGAAGTTCGGTCGCTTTATCGACATTGGCTTATACCCACATTTGACACGAGGAATACGAAATATGAGTGAGGCACCTTCAGAGGAACTTGCACAGGGAACGATATTCACCCCATCGGAGGAGCAGCCGATCCTGATAACGGAGCGAGCGGTCGAGGCGATAAAAAAAGCGATTGCAGAGGAAGGGGAGACCGGTGATGGTCTTCGCGTTTCAGTCGTAGGGGGTGGGTGTTCGGGGTATCAATACAATCTCGATTTTGATCGCGAAGAACGGATGGGAGACACCATCATGGATGCTGGCGGTGTATCGATATTTGTTGATGCGGTCAGTGTCGGATATCTGCGGGGTACGACGATAGATTTTGTCTCAGGGCTTCAAGGTCAAGGATTTAAGTTTAGTAACCCGAATGCAAAGAGAACTTGCGGCTGCGGAAGCTCATTTTCCTAGAAAGCAAGATGAAGCCTCTCTCATTCTGAGTGATGAGAGGCCCATCCTCGTGACGACAAAGGCTCCTTAAGGAGCCTTTGTCGTATCTGCCGTCTTCGTAAGAAAAATTACTCCTGCTCTCAACAGACGAGGATTGTGCATCCTCAATATTATTACGCGAACATTTTACCCGCTACCATTTCGAGTGCTCCCGAATCTTAAGCTATGAGCCTAGTTTGCCGATTCTCTAGCAGCGTTTTCGAACGTGTGGTTCTGAGCAGGGGGTGGAGATGGTTCTTCGTGGTGGGTGCTTTTCTCTGGCGCGTCTGATGGCCGCTTTAGGTGCGGTGGTAACCGGAGTGCTGATCTCTCCCGTTCGTGCCGAGGTCCGGGTTGTTCCCGGTCAATATGTTATCTCAGAGGTTGAAGGGGGTTCCATCAGGTCAGCTCGTTTGATCGGCGGCGAGAGGGAGAGTCATCGCCTTGTTCGTTCTCTGCGACCTGGTATCTCTCTTGTTGAACGAAGCGATGCTCGGATGGCTGCGCTCCGAAGCGAGGCTTCAGTCCCCTTCGACCCATCGGATAGCTTCTGCCGAGATTTAATCGAATCAGGACGTGCCCGGTTCTGCTCTCCTAACTTTGAGATTCGAGCTCTCGCCAGCGCTCCAAACAGTGAAGCCGATCCCCGGCTTGCTGAACAGTGGGGGTTCGAGCGAGTGGGGGCGGGGGCGGTGTGGTCGGCCGTCAGCACTGCACCAGAGAGTGTGGTTGCTCTTGTTGATTCGGGTGTTGATTATAATCACCCAGATCTTCGCGGAATCCTTTGGGAGAACGAGGCAGAGGTTTTAGGTAATGGAATCGATGATGACGGCAATGGGTACGTCGATGATCGCCTCGGGGTTGATTTTGCGACGGGGGGCACTGACCCGATGGATGGGTACGGTCACGGCACTCACATTGCGGGTACCATGGGAGCTCTCCCTGAGAATGGGATCGGCATACGCGGACTCGTACCGAACGTCAAAATAATGGCATTGAGAATTTTCGACAACGAGGGCAAGGGAAGTTTGTCGCGGGCATTGGAGGCGTTTGCTTACGTCGAGAAGATGCGGCAGCGGGGAGTTTCTGTGCGGGTTATCAATGCTTCCTGGGGGGGGAGCGGAGCAGCGCCTATCATTGAAGAGGCGATAACGCGACTGGGCACCCTTGGGATCGTGGTGGTCGCAGCGGCAGGAAACGCCCGTTCTGATAATGATATGGTTCTCCACTTCCCGGCGTCATTCAATGCCCCGAATCTCATCTCGGTAGCTTCTATAAGCAAAGGAGGAACTCTTTCGGCGTTCTCCAATTTTGGGGTCCAAACCGTCGATATCGCGGCACCGGGAGAGGGGATATTAAGCACAATTCCAGGTGGTAAGTATGCACTCTTCGCAGGTTCGTCGATGGCCGCCTCCTTTGTTTCCGGTGCAGTAGCGCTCTTGGCTGCACGAGAACCAGGGCTCACGGCGGGTGATTTGGCGACCAGAGTTGTGGAGGGTGGTCGCAGATTATCTGCTTTAGATGGGGCGGTTTCGTCTGGCAGGGAGCTTTCATTCACAGGAGCCCTGAGGGTTGTTGAGGGTGACGGTGATGGATTTTCAAGCTGCTTGGGAGATGCTTGTGGGACTGGGCGAGTAGCGGTGAAGGCAGTTTCCTTGAAGGAGCGGGGTGCCAGGGGGCATCGGCCTATCGTGGCGGGAGCGGAGATTGAGGTGCGTATCCGAGCATCAGGTTCGGGGACGGTCCCTGTCAGATTCTCCCTCGATAATTATCGTTGTGGCTCGAGCGTGCGGGTGAAGGTATCAAGCGGAACGGGAGGCATTAGTTTAAAAACTCCCCAGAAACTCACTTATTTTAGTAGAATATCAATCGGTTCCGGCGGGAAAAAGGCGTCGATTGCGGTGCGAGGGTCCAGCAATGCCCGATGGTCAGCCCGACCGAAGAATACGCAAAAGAGTGTCTGTCGAAGCCTTCTTGCAGCTATTCAATGAAGGGTGATTACTCCTTCAGTTCGATTTAACCGAAGAGCTTCCCTCATCTCTAAAAATTTTTTTGCAACACTAAGAGGGTGTCGAGCGACTACTTGTGTGAAAGCAAAGAGTGAAAAAATTGGCGAGTAAAAGGGAAAAATTAAGAATCGAAAAAAAATCTGAAACACTTGGAACGTGATCTGTCATCGAAATAGTATCTTGCTCTCGATGAAATCCGGTGGCACTCTGAATATAACGAGACGCAGTAAGAAGTTGAACGTAACTGCGGCGAAGTTGAGAGGTGACACTCCACAATTTTGTGAGTGAGGAGTGAAGCGTTTGAAGATGGTCATGCACAGAAAATTCGCAGGTCGGCGAATTGGTGGGAGTGGCCGGAGCAAACGCCGAGGTGAAGAAGAGCGGAGACTGATGAAGCTCTGCTCCTGACCGAGCTCATACCGGGACAGGTCCAGAGGTGGTCCTGGCACCTTGAGGTCGTCTTAAGTGGTCTCTGGATCCTCGAAAGAAGGATTGAGGGATGACGAGGATCGAAGGTGAACTTCAAAGTTGTACGCGGCAAGAGTTGCAAGCTGAGGGATTGATCGAAAGGTCATGGATCCCGTAGAGAGCGACACGGGCCGTGGTTTTCGGGGAGTATCGGTGATGAAGGGGCCCCACGGGGCGCTACCCTCGTCGCCAAAGAGAGTATCGACCTTTGTGTGTACGTAACAGCCGGGAGGAGTGTCTGCTCCGCGTACCATGGCTGGTTGCGCAATTTGGAGAAAATAAATGATGGCTACTACGGATACATCTGTTTCGGCTGCTGCACCAGAGGCCGCGCCAAAGAAAGCGGTTCGGAAGACAGCGGCTCGCAAGCCTGCAGCTAAGAAGCCAGCGGCCAAGAAGCCTGCTGCCAAGAATACGGTAAAGAAGGTTGCAGCCAAAAAGCCTGCCGCCAAGAAGACTGTGAAGAAGGTTGCGGCCAAGAAGCCAGCGGCAGCCAAGAAGACGGTAAAGAAGGTTGCAGCCAAAAAGCCTGCCGCGAAGAAGACCGTGAAGAAGGTTGCAGCTAAGAAGCCTGCCGCGAAGAAGACAGTCAAGAAGGTTGCGGCCAAAAAGCCTGTGGCCAAGAAAGCTGTCAAGAAGGCCGTAAAGACTGCGTCGCCGAAGAAGCTCGTTGCTCGCAAAGTTGCGCGCAAAGTAATTGCTCGGAAAGCAGCTCCCCGTCCGTAATGGGGTGAGTCGAGAGGTGGCTTTTTTAGGTCGCCTCTCACTCAAGCGGTGCATAAAAAAGCCCTCTCCCGAGAGGGCTTTTTTTATGCCTTTTTTCGTATCTTTTGTCCGGATGATGTCGGAGTGAAAAAGGAGATATCGCTCATGGATCGCAGAGAGCTTTTAAAAACGGTCGCGGTGGCAAGTTCGGTCGTGTTGCTCGGTCGAACGGGAATTCTGGATGGCGGTGATGCGTGTGCCGAGGATAAAACCGGTCAGCGGAATGTTTTAACGAGCTCCGACTTTCGGCCTCTTCCCTACAGCCCCGATGCACTCACGCCGGTGATTGATTCTGAAACGATGACGCTCCATCACGGTGCCCACCATCGAGCTTACTACGATAAACTCAACGCCGCGCTCTCTCAGTGGTCAGCTCAGTTAGATGCGCAAAACTATTCGCCCGCGCAGGTACCACTTGTTGAGCTCCTCGCTCATCTCGAAAAGATTCCGGAAAAGTTCAGGCAAACGATCCGGAATCAGGGAGGCGGCCACTTTAACCACACCCTCTTCTGGGAGACGATGACACCGCGCACCGGTGGTAGCCCGCATGGTGAGGTATCCAAAGAGATTACCGCGGTATTCGGTGGATTTGACCAGTTCAAGGAGAAGTTCGAAACGGCCGGTGTTTCACACTTCGGGAGTGGCTGGGTTTGGCTCAGTCTCGGGACCGACGGTCGGCTTGACCTCGCCACCTATCCGAATCAGGATTCGCCTGTCATGGAAGGAAAGACTCCGCTCATCGGGAACGACCTTTGGGAACACGCCTATTATCTCAGTTACCGCAATCGTCGCGCCGAGTACCTGAAGGCCTGGTGGAGTTTGGTGGATTGGGGGGTGGTTGAAAAGAGGTTTGTCGAGGCTCGAGCGGCTCGGGGATAGAGATATCGGGGATGGGCAGAGAGCGTGCCGCGGAATCAATACTCACCCGCAGCGCGCACCTTCCTCCGATCCACTCAATGGCTGCGGTCCTCTCAATGCAGCTCTTGGAGCGAAACTTGCTTTTCGAGATCTCGCACGAGGTTGCATACCCGTTCCCGAATCTCATCGGCAAGAACCGCGATGAGTGTCCCCGTCTGTGCGACGCCGTTATCGGCCTGCACCGTCTCGCGCGTAATCCATTCCGCAGAACACTCAAGGTGTTCCAATCGACTCGTAATCTCAAGCAGCTTTTGAACAGTATCCATAGGGTTTCCTCGAGAGAACGGGTGGGTACGTCTAGTGGTTCGCCGGTGTTGGTTTGCGCTTATGTAAGGTCTAGATGCGAAACAACTGGGGGAGGGTTCAAAGGGGGTGGACCTCCGGTCTGTCGAAACGGGGCTTGGAAGATGCGATACAGGGCCCCGCATATCCAGAATCAGGGTCCGAGCCATAGCTCTCGAAACGGGCGCGAGAACCGCTCCTCTTAGCCCGCTGCGGGGGTTCGCTCTGTTAACTGAGACATATGCAACAGGCCTAAGGCCTACCACATTTGTTCACGAGCCCCTCGTAATGACCGATTTGGAGCTCTCGACGGGAATAAAAAACACGGACGGCCCGTTGTGGGGCACGTCCGCGCGGGAAAAGTCACAAGTTTCTGAGCCAGTTCATCAATCGAGCCCACCGTCCCCTCGCCGAATTTGGATAATGCTGAATCCAAGCGTCGTCTATCGTCTTGGGCAGATTCGCGGCAAGACGAGCTTTGAACTCTTCATTTTTTAATGCTGCCAATGCCTCCGATTCTGGGACCTGCTCATACGTTACCTGAGCTCGAACCATTTCTCCTCGGAGAGTAGTCCGAAGCCAAGTTCCGTCGGGCAACTGTTTATAAGTGACTTTCATAACCTTAGGAAGAAAACTCCCCGAGAATGATCGCAGGACCTTTTTAAGTCAAGCACAGGAGAGAACACCAGCGACCGCCTGAGGTAAAAAAAGGCCAGCGACCCCGCCTGAGGTCGTTGGCCGTTGTGGTGTGGTGGGAGCTGTGCGTCAGGTCAGAAGAGTCAGCAAGAATAGGCCGATACCAACCAAAAGAATGAAAGACGAGCACAACCGAATCAACGGTCGTTCCCCTTCTGGTTTAGTCCCGACTCGCTTGAGACCATAGATCCCGATGCCGATGAGAAGCATCGAGAGTATGTATTTTCCGACGATGAGGAGGAGAAAAATACCTCCTGCAACGGCAGCCAGCCTCCTAACCCGATAACCTTTTGACTTCTCTTGGAATCGTCGTAACCAGCGCATGACACGCCTCCGGGTGGCGACAGTGTCCTGAATCCCGACCGACATTGTCAACTTTATCGTCTCAGCTGCCAGAATCTTCAGTCGCGTGCGTATTCCTCGCTCGCCCCAAATTTCAAATCGCATCCGCCCTCATCCTCGTCGGGGTTCTCGGCGCTGCGTTGAAAGGACAACGAGTTCGTGGAGTGGCTGCGGGAGCTTGAGGGGGACTTGGCCGTGGTTTCGGGTGAGGTTTCTGAAGGGCCTACGCGCCCAGAGGGATTGGCGCGCGCTCGCCGAGGTCAAGGCTCGTGTGGGAGCGATCTCAACGGCGTAAAAAAATCAGTTCGGCACCCTTGGGAGCGCCGAACTGATCATGCTTCACTGCCTTGCCAAGACAGCAAAGGTAAAAACAAGCATAATCAAACCCCAAATAGTTTCGCTTTTATTAGACTCTTTCCAACCCCTTATAAGGAGTTCGACGCCTGTACCTCCTACCAGGACCGTCAACCCGATGTTGACGATGATTTGCCCCTCGCGCTCGCCGGAGAGGAGAAGAGCGGCCCCGGCGGCCATAGCCGAGAGACCAATGGTTTGGTAGTTGTCGCGTAACTTTTTTAACATTAAACCTTCATCGACCGCCCTGAATT
>OMIW01000198.1 GCA_900299205.1 Pseudomonadota bacterium | reverse complement strand
CTTAAGGATTCGCTCATAGACTCCAAGGATGGATTAGTATCTCTCCTTTTTTCCCGTGACCGGCAAAACTCGATGAATCACCCGCAGCATCATCGTGGTCCCTCTTGCACGATAGCCGAGATACTCCGGATATCTTTCGCGCTTGTTCGGGTGCCCCGCCTTTTTGCCGCTCTCTTCCTTTTTCCGCTCCTCGTTAGCTTCATCCTCGTCCTTGGCCAAGCAACCGCAACCGTGTCGCTCTTAAGCATTTCTGATGCCTACGATTCCCCTCAAAAACGGGTTAAAAAGCGATACGAGGAGGGAGCTTTCATTCGCGAGAAGCTTCTTGGTACCACCAGTCCCCTGCCCCCCATCACCGTTTGTCGATGGGAAAACTCCCCTTTCTCCGAAGGCGGGGTGCCGAGCGAACATCCCCCTTCAAGGGGAGACTGCCCCATTGAGCGGTATGATGTCGTCCTCCGGGTCGAGGATCCGGCATCCTTTGATCCAACCCCTTACCGCGAGAGATTAAACGGAAAGTTCCTTCGCATTCATGTTTGTCGCTCTTCCTCATGTCGAAGCGATATCATCATTACTCCCGAAAAAAAACCGGTAAAGGCTCATCTTTTCAGTGTCTGGGGCCTCGTCCTGCTCTCAACCGCTCGACGCACCGAGCAGGCGGAGCTGCTCGCACACTCACCGGACCTGACCCCCACGGCATCAGCCGCAAAATTAGGGAAAGAGATTCTCAATCTTCCTGGGCTTCATGCACCAACAGCCGTTTCCGATATGCATGCGAGCGTTATAGGCATCCTTAACATCGCTTCGCTTATCATCATCGCTGCGTGGCTTGCGATGAAATCTCACCGCAAGGTTCTTGATTACTTCGCCTCAAGCGGGGTGCTCCTCCCCCTGGTGGCAGCCTCGGGAAGGTCTATTTTTTATGGAGCTCTCTGGGTGCTAACCGGTGCACGTGTTCTCTGTTTCCTCCTCAGCTCCGCTCCCTTCTCATATTACGTGTTCTCCTCAGTCACAACGAAACATACCAAAACATTTACCTTTAACGGGAATACTGCGGCATTCGGTCTATGGATCATTGCCTTAACTGCCATATTCTCACTCGCCGCCACAATAACCTCCATTTCGGAGCTTCGAACCCGCTACTCCCCGTTCAGCTTTGTCTTTCGTTACATTCCTGTTGCACTCTCTCTAATCGGCGGGGCCATCTGGGGAACAACTCTCCTCATCGATACCACGACCGCCCTCTCAATCCGAGACACGATATCTGCGCTCCCCCTTTTGGGCACCGTTCCGGTCCTTCTCGCCCCAATTTTTGTACCGAGCGACAATGTTCTCGTTCTTCAGAGCATCCTCAGCGTCATCGCCCTTGTTTTTGCAGTTCGAGTCAATACCCGATGGTTTGCGACCCATCTAGAGGATTTGTGATTTTCTCAAATTTACAACATTGTAGTGGGACTCATTGAGGGATAATGGTCATGATTGACGAAAAGCCAACTCTCACCATCACCACGACCGATCTGATGGTCCAGTATAATCACACCCTCGCCCTCACGGCGAAGGACGCCAGATTCTCAGGACAGGTTGTCGCAGTCATCGGGCACAATGGAGCGGGAAAGTCTACTTTTATCAAAACCATTCTTGGATTGGTTCGTCCTGAGCGCGGAAGGGTTACCTGCTCGTACACCCATCACGGAACCAGCACCCAGCTTGTTCCCGAGCAACATATGGCATTCTGCCCCGAGATGGGATCGGTGTTCTCTGATATTTTCGTTGAGGATTACATCAAGCTTTGGTGCCGGATGAAGCACCGCGATGGTTCTTACTACAAAAAAGAAGGGGCAAAATATATCGAGCGTCTCGATATGGGACCCGTCATGCGTAAGCGAGGCAGGGAGCTCTCAAAAGGTCAACGACGACGGGTTCAGACTACCATCGGCTTTCTCACCAATCCGAAACTTTTTCTTTTTGATGAACCGTTCGACGGGCTCGATATCATCCGAACGCAGGAGCTCACTGACCTCATTGATGAACACTGCAGAGAGATGACATTTATCGTCTCCTCTCACCGAATGGATGTGATGGAGCGACTCGCCGACTACGTCGTTGTTCTCAAAAATGGCGAGTTTGTCTCTCATGGGCCGCTCGAAGCGGTATGCCAAGATTTGGGAGGCGCAACCTACTTCCTGAAATTAGATGCGCGTCAGGCCGAAGCTGCCGATAGGTTGCGATCGGGGCTCCAAGGGTGCGCCGTCAATCATGTGGGAAGCCACCTTGCGATTACCGGCAAAGGGGCGCAGGAGGAGGTTATTCGGGAAATCGTGACTGGGCTCGGAGAGGTCGTGGTGGATCTAGAAAAGACACGGCCGTCCTTGGTGGATGCGATGAATGTGCATTTGAAGGGGTAAGGGGGCGAAGATGTTGCTTCTCACGGACCGAAAATCATCAATGTCCTCTTATAATGAAGCATAGCCCCCCAAAGGGCACCCAAGGATTTTTACCCAATATTTTCAATATATTAACCTATTGCGGAAGCATACTTCGGATTTTCTAGGAAAACTCGAGGTAGCGATACGCGCTTGAGGAAGAGCTTGGAATTGAGGGGTTTATCGTCGGAGGCGGGTGAGGAATACTACCTGGTAACTTTCCAGCCCACCATTTTTAAGGGAGTTGTTCGAAAGACATCAGAAGCTTTAAAAAGCTGATCGTCGGCAGTTTTTTTGCTTAGTAGAAGTTGTCTCCCTCGGCAGGCGTTCGCCCGCCACACCGGAGGGATGGAGGAGGTTTTTGGAACGATGGCGTACGGTTGAGAATGACTTCGATTTATTGCCCCCCTACCCCCAAAGGTGCTCTAATCGCGAAACACAAAGAATTTCCACCCTAAT
>OMIW01000197.1 GCA_900299205.1 Pseudomonadota bacterium | reverse complement strand
TGATTGGTAACCGTCTTTATGGAACCGCGTAGTACGAAAAGTACGCTACGTGGTGTGAGAGGTCCCCCGCGTGAGCGGGGTCCTAGTCGATCGAGCAGTGGGGACTGGTAAAATGTCTCCGCTCGTATAGCCCGATGATGTCCTGCTATATCGGCCAGGGCCTCATCGGGCTTTTTGTTGAGCTAATAAGTGAACGGAAGTGTCCATTCCCGTACTCGCGCGAGTGGGGTCTTGAAAACTCTGCAGGTCTGCACAATCTAGTCGGCCTGTGATTCAAGAATTTTTATGGATTCTTTTCTTTTTCTGTTAGCTTCCTTGTAGTTGTGCTCTGCGATTCGCCATAGATCAATCGTTTCTTCTAACCGAACTCGCAAATTGCTCTCCATATCTCCATGTGTCTTGGAGTACTCGTGTGGAGGGAGGATCTCCTCGGTGGGTGGCATTTCCTCCAATTTATTCAAGAGCCGAAATAGCTCTCCTACCACCTGTTCATCGACAGGGTAGCCGGGCATACGCTCGATAATTCCCTCGACCCGCTCTATCTGGTGAACCAAAAATCCTTCGAGATGATCCCTCTCTTCCAGGAGGCTCGGTGCCTCTCCTTCAATCTTGATCTGCGATGCACGGCTCCAGGTCGTTAAGCGATTGAGGGTGAGTATCGGCTCTAAAATCTGAGAGGCGTGTTCTGATGTTATCATCTTAGTCAATCCGTCAAGCACCAATAAGTTTCTACTTCTCCATCAGGGCAGTGGGAGTGAGGAAGGATGCCGGGAACACGCTCCCCCGAGAGTCATCATACCGAATAAATTTCTGCATTCCACTTACGCGCCCTCGGGCACCAAATGTTCAACCAATACTTCTGCAATATCCTTTACCTGAAGAGTAGTCTCGCGATTGGTCAGCTTTACGCCGTCTTCAAGCATTTGGTGGCAGAATGGACAACCAGTCGCCACAGTTGTTGCGGCCGTTTCGGCAGCTTGGTTTACCCGAAGGACGTTCACCCGTTCGCCCTGCTTGAGGTCCATCCAGAAATGTCCCCCACCCGCTCCGCAGCAGAAGCCCTTTTCCCGGGAGCGCTCCATCTCCACAATCTGAAGACCTCGAATCGCTTTGAGGGGTTGGCGTGGAGCCTCATATTCGTCATTGTACCGACCGAGGTAGCAGGGGTCGTGAAAAGTTACCTTTTCGGCCCCTTCGCTCAGCCGAAGTTTTTCCTCGGCAACTAATTTCTTGAGAAGTTGGGAGTGATGAATAACCTGAGGACCACCCTTCGTGCCAAAGCCGAATTCAGGATACTCATTCTTGATCGT
The DNA here is from genome assembly GCA_900299205.1 of Pseudomonadota bacterium. Classification (GTDB taxonomy): domain Bacteria; phylum Bdellovibrionota_C; class UBA2361; order UBA2361; family OMIW01; genus OMIW01. The sequence goes on along the minus strand of OMIW01000197.1, from coordinate 1,440 downwards.
GTTAAAGCAATGAGGACAGTTTGCTACGATATAGCGGCACTTAATTGACTGCAACAGCTCGATATTTGATTTGGCGAGGGTCTGGTAGAGATTCTCTTCACCAAGTCGACGGGCGGGATCTCCGGTACAGGATTCTTGGTTGCCGAGGATTCCAAACGATAATCCCGCCGCCCGCATTAAGGTAACCAGGCTTCGCGCAATATTTTGCTTCCGGGGGTCAAACGCAGAAAGACAGCCTACCCAGTAAAGATAGTCAACCTCGTCACCCGGCTGAACAATTGGAATGTCGAGTTCTTTTGCCCATGAGGCGCGACTGTTAGGGTCGCCGTAGGGGTTGCCCCGGTTTTCAAGTGACCGCAGAGTTACCTGCGCCTCCGCGGGTATCTCTCCGTGCATAAGTGCCATGTTGCGGCGATTGCCGATTATCTGATCGATATGGTCTATGCCGACCGGGCATGCGGTAACGCAGGCGCGACAGGTGGTGCACGACCAAAACACCGCAGGATCCATTACATCCCCTGCAATCCGATCGTCCCAGGAGCCCCCCAACCGTCGAGCGGTTCTCTGCACGGCTTCATTGCTACCCCGGTAATTTCCAACGCTCGAATACCCTGTTCCGTCGGTGTTCGGAGTAACTCCGCTTCGCGGAAGAAAGATGCTCGTCAGAAGTGAACTGTCAACCGCTCGCAGAGGGGCGGGAACAATTGATGAACGTGGGGCTACCGAGGAATCTTGTGCATGGAGCGCAAGCATGTGGTGTCGGGAGTCGAGAATAAGCCATTTCGGCGAGAGTGGCTTACCGCTCGCATAGGCGGGGCAGAGATCCTGACAACGTCCACAGCTCGTACAGGCATCGAGATCGAGGAGGTGCTTCCAAGTGTAGTCTCGGAGGGAGCCAAGGCCAAACGTCGGCTCCTCGTCTGAGGACATAATCGCCTCGATGTCGCCGACGGGGGTGAGTGCCCCTTTGGGTTGGTTTGATTCTCTAAAGAAGAGATTCAAGGAGCTTGAAACGATATGAAAGAGTTTGGAATAGGGGAGGAGGGCAATACCCGCAAAGACGGTTATCGTATGCCACCACCAGATGATGCCGTGAAGAATACGAGCAGCGTGCGGGGATATCGGCCAAAAGAAGCGAGCTGTTACTAATCCAATTGGTGAGTAGGGAGCCCAAGGATCTCGAGTGACATGAATGCGCAGCCCTTCAAGGAGAAAGCCTTGTATCACCAACAGCGCAATTACCATCAGGAACACGCAATCAGCTACGCGAGAATGGAGCTTGTCCGGTCTATCAAGATACCGACGTTTCGCCGCAAGAGCGACCCCAATCAGGACGGCGAAACCGAAGAGATCGCTCAGGATCGTCAGGGCAACATAAAAGGATCCCCGATAAATCGGAATGCCGAAATCGTGATCGAGCATAACCATTGTTGTTGTTAC
>OMIW01000196.1 GCA_900299205.1 Pseudomonadota bacterium | reverse complement strand
TCCTCCCCCTCACCCCCTACCTCGGCCCTGCGGAGGGTCGTATCGTCACCTCTGACCTTCTCCTTGACGCAAACGAGTGCACCCAGGGCCCACCTCCTCGGGTGATCGCGGCACTCCGCGCCGCCCTCGACAACCCCAAGGTTATCCGTTGCTATCCTGAGTACGGCGCGCTCTCGGCGATGTTGGGTGCATACGCAGGAGTATCCTCGTCATACGTCCTTCCCACAAATGGGTCAGACCAGGCTATTGATATCATTTTTCGGGGCTACGCAGAGCAAAACGATGAAGTGATCATTCCCGCTCCATCGTTTGCCACTTTCTTTCAGTCTGCACGGCTGCAGGGTTGTAGAATAGTAAGCCCCGAGTACTCGCGTGACTTTGGCTTTCCTCTTGAAGCGGTGGAGGGGGCATTATCATCTCGGACCCGACTCGTCGTTGTGTGCAACCCGAACAACCCGACCGGTACTATTGTGCCGGTCGACCAGATCCTTGCTCTCGCCTCGACGGTCGCAGCATCGGCACCTGACGCACTTATCCTTGTGGATGAGTGCTATCTTGAGTTCTCTGGGGTTACCGTCGCATCGCACCTCGATGATTACCCCAACCTCTGCATCACCCGCACCCTCTCAAAAACGTGGGCTTTGGCCGGCCTTCGAATCGGATATGTGCTTGCCCATCCGACCATCATCACCGAACTTTGCAAAGTGCGCGGACCGTACGATGTAAATGCCTTCGCGTCGATAGCGGCTCAAGCAGCGCTTGCAGACCCGACATCAATGCGAGAGTACGCTGCTGAGGTCGCATCGGTCTCACGCCCCCTGTTGTGTGATTTTCTGGATAATCGAGGGGTGCCCTATTGGCAATCGGGCGGTAACTTCGTCCTTGTTCACCCGCCATATCCGGAACGGTGCTGCACCTATTTCGCCGAACACGGAATCCGACTCCGTCCACGCTCTGGGGGACCAATCGAGGGTTCGATCCGGATAAGTCTCGGGACCGCGGCAGAGACGGCGCACGTTATCGAGATTTTCGCAGCTTATCTTGATGCAACCGAGCGATAATCCCTCCCTCCCGAGTACTATCGTATGACAGCACCTGCTTCTCCATCCGTCACTTTCGGCTGTTCCTCCCTCTCCCCTGATGCCCTACAACGGTTCGAGTTCTTTGACACCCTCTTCGACCTTTCCGGTGAAGTGCTTCGTCCGGCGTATCGGTGTGAATCCCTCGCAACCGAGAGCAAAGAGATGATCTCTCCCCTCGTGACCGCTGCAGACCGTGCGGTTGAACGGGTGTTACGCGAGGCAATTCACCACCGTTTTCCGACCGACGGGATCGTCGGTGAAGAGGAGGCACCGCGGGCAGGAAGCTCACCGTTTGAGTGGGTCATCGATCCAATCGATGGCACATCATCCCTCGTGCGCGGGCTCCCGCTCTTTGGAACCCTTATTGGCCTCATTGATAAAAGCAGTGGCACCATCGTATGCGGTGGCGCCGATCAGCCGATCCTCGGCGAAAGGATCCTCGCTCGTCGGGGAGTGCCCCCCCGTTGGAACGGCGCGGTCGCGGCAAATCGGCACAACGCATCGACACCAACAAACACTGCTCTTACCGATGCCTGCGTCTGCGCAACAACTCCTCTGATGTTTACGACCTCTGCGGAACAGCGAGTCCGCGATGCCGTCATGAATCATTGTCGGCGGTCGGCGTGGGGAGGTGACTGGTTCAATTACATCCTCATGATCGGCGGAAAGAGCACCATCCCTTTAGTGATAGTCGAAGCGGGATTGCAGTTCTACGATATCTGCGCTCTTGTTCCAATAATCGAAGAAGCGGGTGGTGTCATTACTAATTGGGACGGGGAGCCAATTACCGAGAGCACCACTCAGGTACTCGCGGCCCCAAATCGCGCGCTCGGAGAGGCTCTGCAGCAGCTTGTTGCCGATGCTCGTGGAACACCACAACGCAGAGATGTGTGACTCTCGCGGAGCTCTCCCCCTCCCCTAATGGACGAGCGGAATGAACCCGACCTCTTCGATCAAGGGTCCCCGTTCAACAGCAGAAGCAAACTCGATGAAAGGGCCCACCTCGGACGATGACGCAGTACCAGCAGGTTGCGTCGATTGATAGATATAGAGAGGTCGTGAAAGGGGACGATACGCTCCTGCCTTGACAGTATCGGTGCTCGGAAGAACACAGCCGTTCGCCACCTGAGGAGAGGGTGCTGTGGCAGTTGCCCGCTCTTTCGTCGGCGAAACCGCGACCGCCTTCAGCTGCCCCGTATTTTGAAGGTAATACGCCAGGCTAAAATAACCGAGCGAACCGGGATCTCCTGCAACGCCTCGGATGAGCACATTATCGTCTTCACTTGCCGTGTAATCTCCCCGACTTCGCTTGGCGGTCCCAACAACCGCTTCGGTGAAGTAATCAAAGGTTCCCGAGTCGGTGCCCGGCCCGTAAAGAGTGAGGGGCCGATCGGGAAACTCTTCACGCACCTGCTTCCACGAGGTAATCTTCCCCTGCGCTGCAGGCTCCCAGATAGCCGCCAGCTCACCAACGGTAAGGCACTGAGCCCAGGTATTGCTCGGATGAACAACAACGACTATGGCATCTGTCGCGATCGGGATCTCTCGGAATGAAACCCCCGATGTCTCGCAAAGGGCACGCTCGACCGGCTGAATGGGTCGCGATGCAGTGGCTATCTCCAGCTCACCCGCACAGAACTTCTTGAAGCCCCCCCCAGTGCCAGAGACCCCGATTGTGATCTCGGTGCCTGGGTGCTCGCTTTGATATTCCTCCGCTAGTGCCTCGACAATAGGGTAAACGGTGCTTGATCCATCTATTCGGATTGGATTTGCCGGCAATGCTGTGGCTACGGAGGTGAGGAGGGTTGCTAAGAAGGCAAGGAAGGGAGGAAGAGGGCTAGGGGCAGCGGAGACGAGGAAGCGTTTCTGCATGGGTACTCCTAAAAGGGATAAGGCTCTGCTCTTGAGGAATATTCGCGCTATTTCATCGATCCAATGACCACTAAAAATGGCAGCACCAAGAGAGTTAACACAGGATATCTCCCTGCGGTAGGGGTATGTTAGAAGAAGAAATCAGACCACGGATCGCTCCGATGCGGGAACCTCTCCTCATGGTGCCGCCACGCCTCGGCAAGCTGGTCTCGGAGCAGTCGGGTACCCGGACCTCGATAGTGCCTTTTTGCCCACGCCAGAATGAGATGAGATTCCTTTAGATAATCCTCTGCCGCGTTTTGTTTGCGAACGTACCAGGGAGCTTTACTATTTGGAAGAAGGTACGGCTCCAGATTCTCAATCCGGTCCGCTAGCTTTACGACCACCGTCTCGGTTCTCAGTTCCTTGAGCGAACTTATCCGAAAGAGGCTGTCCATCATTCTCACTCTTTTATTAATCGCTTCATCTTTAGACATTGCGAGAACGCTATCGGCGATGCGAGTCCCAAAATGAGACTCCAGCTCAACAAATGTTACCGGTGTATCCTCCAGTACATCATGAAGATAGGCCAGAACTACAACTGAGTCTCTATCAGGCTTGGACTGCCAACGGTACCTTGACCCATTACAGATGCGGACAGCCGTCTGGGCGACCCGCTCCAGATGATCAAAATAGGGCGAATTCATGTCCGGATAAACCTGACCCATATGAGCATGCGCGGCAAACTCGGTCACCCTTGGGAGCAGAGCTAAGGCCTCCTCTTTCGGTCGAGCCACACTGCTCGCCGCTCGCTCACTTACTCCCGGCACCCGAGGCAATCTCCCCGACAAGTGCCCTCTTTGTGCTTGAGCCAACTCCGGCGGCAGATGTTCATCACCAGGGTTCAGATCTCGCGCACCGTGACTATTTCTCCGATTACCGAACATATCTGTCCTTATTGGGTAGGATATCGCTTCTCGCGCGCACCGACCGCAGGGTGCTGTCATTGAATTCGTCAATACCGAGGGATGCTGAATATTTCAGCTTAGTCTCACTCCTTCAACCTTGATACTGCCGACCGACAACTGCCGATTAGTGAAATTGGATATCCGTCAGCCCCACGACTCGAGCAAAAGCAATTCACTGCAACAGATTGAGGCAAACATTAATGACCCTTGAATCGCATTTCAGCCGAATGACCAACAAACTGGCTCACTGAGACTGTCTGTTTTTTCTCAAAAACGTCCAACCACGATTCATACAGCAATCGCCACCTTCCGTCTGCACGATTGGAGCTGCCGTGAAAACCATGAATGTTTTTTCAGAGCCAACTCCATGAGATAAGAGGTGGAAGAGGATTTGCCTCCTCCACCAATAATGAAGAACCTTCCGTACTCCTGACATACCATCACAGAGAGAGACCCCTCTAAGGAAAAAAGATGGGATACCTGACTCTTTTCTTGCAACGCTTCGAGCCCCACATCCTTCCGTTACCTGATTAACGCAGCTCGACACGCCTCTATCCTCTCGCGAAGTAGATCAGGACCATCGCCGCCAATAGAACCCAGCTCTTTTAAGATAAGAGCCGATTCAGCGAGATAGCCGAACGCAAACTTCGGAGCGCGACGCGAGCGATTTCGATGAATCGACTCAAGATCGCAGATACGACCGGCGATCTTGACCAACCACACCTCCTTTCGCTGCTGACGAATACGATGAAGGCTGTCAGGCAGCCGATCATATTTCGAGAGTGATGCATTCTCAGAAAGGGCGAGAACAGCATCGGCAATCGAGCGACCAAACTTGTTGGCCAACTCTCTATGGGAAACTTTGCTCTTTACGAGGGTGTCTTTGAGGGCTCCTACCGTCCCCGCAAACACACCGTCGAGATCCATTCTGCGATGCCTCCGACAGAGGTCCATCGACAGCATCGACACCATCCACAGGTGCGCGACGTAGGGCGTCGACGTACCAGGATACTCCTGAGACTCATGTCTTGATGATGCGAACTGCAGCGCCTCGGAAAACCGATCCAAGACCATCAGCTCGCGACGACATTTCGTATTCACAACCTTTTCAGCAAACTGCCGAAATAAAACCTCAGCTACCCTCTTCTGTCAATATTCCCTCAACTTTTTACCCTGAAGCTGCCTCCTCAACGATACCCCAAGACCGGGGCCAACCAACGCTCACACTCCTCAAGACTCATTCCCTTGCGAGCTGCATAGTCCACAACCTGATCCTTCCCTATCTTTCCAACGGCAAAATATCTGCTTTCCGGGTGCGAAAAATAGATTCCCGATACGCTGCTTGCGGGATACATCGCATAGTTCTCCGTGAGCGTACACCCGATCCTGTTGGCTGGATCGAGTAATCGCCACAAGGTCGCCTTTTCGGTGTGATCTGGTGAGGCCGGATATCCCGGAGCGGGGCGAATACCCCGATACTCCTCCCGAATAATCGCCGCAAGGGGCACCTCATCACGCTGTTCATACCCCCACCACTGACGGACCTGATGATGCAGATACTCCGCGAGTGCTTCAGCAAATCGATCACCGATAACCTTGGCCATAATCGAGGTATAGTCATCGTGACGCACCTCATACCGGTGCGCGAAAGATTCGACCCCATGGACCGTGACGGCAAATCCTCCGATATAATCGCTCCCCCGCATCGGCGAGATGTAATCCGCGAGGCAGTAATTTGGCACACCCTGTTGTTGCCGCTGACTCCGGAGGAAACAGAGCCTCTCCTGCTCCGCCACGTCCCCTGGATGCTTCCCTGCATCCACCTCAACCCGAACATCATCCCCATCGCGATGAGCCGGCCAGAAGCCAACCACCGCCTGAAGCAGGTACGCCTTCTCTTCCATTATTTCGGCGAGAAGTGCTTGTGCATCTGCAAAGATGCGACGAGCCTCGGGGCCAACCTCTTTTTTGTCGAGAATATCGGGATAACTCCCCTTCAGGTCCCACGCCCAAAAAAGAGGGGACCAATCGATGTACGGGACCACGTCGCTCATGGGGATATCAGTCAGCTCTCGAACCCCGAAGAATGCGGGGACGGGAGGTGTGTAATCATCCCATGAAATCGCAACCCCTTGCTCTCGCGCCACCGCTAACGTCGCATGCGCCAGCTCGGTACGATGGGCCCCGTGCTCGACACGAATCGCCTCCTGGGTTCGGCGAATCTCGTCGCGATACTCGGAGGAGGAACGGAGCCTTGAGCATACTTCAACCACAAGCGATGCATCAGCCACATGCACAACAGCATCGGTGTAGTGCGGTGCCAGCCGAAGCGCAGTGTGCGCCTTTGAGGTTGTCGCACCGCCAATGAGAACGGGAATTGCTACCCCCGCTCGTTCGAATTCCCGGAGATTGTGGGCCATCTCATCAAGCGAGGGGGTTATCAGTCCGCTCATGCCCACCAGGTCGGCGTTGTGCTCTTTGATCGCCTCAAGGATCTTTTCACAGCTGACCATGACTCCGAGGTCGATAACGCGATACCCGTTACATCCAAGCACCACCCCCACGATATTTTTTCCAATATCGTGGACATCTCCCTTCACGGTGGCTATCACAAATGTTCCTTGTGTCGCCCCTCCCGATGACGCCTTCTCCGCCTCCATCATGGGCTCAAGGACCGCCACCGCACGCTTCATGACCCGCGCACTCTTGACTACTTGCGGCAGAAACATCTTTCCCTGACCAAAGAGCTCGCCCACTATCTTCATACCACTCATGAGCGGCCCTTCGATGACCGCGAGCGGAATTTGATAAAGCGCAAGCGCCTCGGCGGTATCAGCCTCGACGAAGTCGACGATACCCTTGATTAATGCGTGGGAAAGCCGCTCCTCGACACTCCCATTACGCCACTCGAGCTGCTCTGCCCCTCCCGCTTTCTGCCCTTCTCCACGGAATTTCTCGGCAAACGAAGTGAGCCGCTCGGTGGCGTGAGGATCGGTATTCAGCAACACCGCTTCTACGAGCTCGAGAAGCTCCGGCGGAATTTCCTCGTACACCGCCAGCATCCCCGCATTGACGATCCCCATGTCAAGACCGGCTTTGATCGCGTGATAGAGGAATGCTGAGTGCATCGCCTCCCGAACTGGCCCGTTGCCGCGAAACGAAAAGGAGATATTACTGACCCCACCACTGGTGAGGGCCCCGGGGCAGCTCCGCTTTATCTCGGCAACTGCATTGATAAAGTCGAGAGCATAGCTGTTATGCTCCTCAATGCCGGTTGCTACGGTGAGGATGTTCGGATCGAAGATAATATCGGTTGGATCCATCCCCACCGTCTCAGTGAGGATCTGGTAGGCACGCTGACAGATACGAACCTTGTCGGCGAGGGTCGCTGCCTGACCATTTTCATCGAAAGCCATCACTACTACAGCGGCTCCGAATCGACGAATCGTCTGCGCCTGCTCGATAAATCGAGTTTCTCCCTCTTTCAGGCTGATTGAATTGACGACCGGCCGCCCCTGCACACATTTGAGACCCGCAAGAAGCACCTCCCACCGCGAGCTGTCGATCATGATCGGTACCCGCGCGATGTCTGGCTCTCCCGCTATAAGGTTAAGGAACCGGGTCATGCACGCGACCCCGTCGAGAAGCCCCTCATCAAAATTGATATCGATGATATGAGCCCCATTCTCAACCTGTTGACGGGCGATGACGAGGGCGTCATCAAACCGCCCTTCCTCAATCATCTTCCGAAACTTGGGCGAACCGGTCACGTTGGTGCGCTCACCGACCACAATGAATTGGCGGTTTTCCTCCTGATCGATGACAAGGGGCTCAAGTCCCGCGAGGGTCGTTATGGTACGGCGGGTCGGAGGCACCCGAGGAGGAAGACTTCCGAACGCCGCGACGAGCGCTGCAATGTGTTCGGGTGTTGTCCCGCAACATCCCCCCACCATGTTGACCCAGCCCCGCTCCATCAATGAGGCGAGCGCATCTCGGGTGTCTGAAGGATTTTCATCGTAACCGGTATCGCTGAGCGGATTGGGGAGACCAGCGTTCGGATAGCAACTTACGAAGCAATCGGCAATCCGTGAGAGCTCTTCGATATAAGGGCGCATCTCACGCGCGCCAAGCGCACAATTGATGCCGACACTCAACGGTTGGGCGTGCCGAACCGAATACCAGAATGCAGCAATCGTTTGTCCCGAGAGAGTACGACCCGATTGGTCGGTGATAGTCGCCGAGAGCATGATGGGGATTCGCTCTCCCCGTTCATCGCATAACCGCTGCATTGCGACGATCGCCGCCTTCAGGTTCAGCGTATCAAAAGATGTTTCAGCGAGGAGGAGATCCACCCCCCCTTCGATGAGGGCGCGGGCCTGCCGATAGTATGCCTCCTCAAGCTGGTCGAAGGTAACATCTCGGTGAGCGGGATCGTGCACGTGCGGAGAGAGAGAACAGGTCTTATTTGTCGGGCCGATGGCGCCCGCGACATAACATACCCGCGACGGGTCCTCTCGCTTCATCGCCTCGCACGCCCGCCTCGCACACGCCGCAGCCTCGCGGTTTATCGCATCGACGAGATCTTCAGTGCCGTAATCCGCCTGCGCTATCGTTGTGGCGTTGAAGGTATTTGTCTCGATAATGTCGGCCCCAGCCCGCAGGTAGGACTCGTGAATCGATTGAATAAGCTCTGGTCGGGTCAGTACGAGTAGATCATTATTTCCTCGCAACTCCTTCACGCGAGGCCCAATCGCGGGACCATTGAAATCGGCTTCCTCCAGCCGATAGCCCTGGATCATCGTTCCCATCCCTCCGTCAAGGAACACGATCCGCTTGGCGAGCAACCGCTCGAGCTCTACATAACGAACTGTCTTTTTCATACCTCTCGGCTTCCTACCGTTGGGTTACAACCCGAATTACGTTGCGGTGGTACCCCACACTGGATGATGCCGAATGACATATACGTACGAATCTGCTACCTACTCCGCGAATGGCCCCACGATGGCTCGCACCACCGCATCGAGACCCGTACCTCGCGATGCTTTGACAAAGAGTACATCACATCCAAGTCCAAGGACCGTTGTCGTCGCCTCTGCCGCTGAATGGCACCATGTGACCGATGCACCACATCGCGACGCCTCCTCGGCGAGGATCTCTGATCGGGGACCAACAGCGACAATAAAAAGGGGATGAATCTCGGCGGCCAGCCGCCCGATGTCGCGGTGTGCACCTTCCGAGATATCCCCGAGCTCGAGCATATCGCCCAATACCAGCCCAACTTCTCTCCCCTGCTCTGCGGTCTCACGCGCAATAGCCAAAAGCGCGCGCATCGACTCAGGATTTGCATTGTACGAATCGTCGATGACCTGCATTCCCGAGGAGGTCGGATATCGACGAAGGCGCATATCGGGCGGAGTAAAACGAGCGAGACCCCTCCGTATGGTGTCCCAAGAAAGCTCTGGAATCAATGTTTTCGCGGCAAGAATACTCGCCGCGACGTTCATTCCGTTGTGTTTACCCATAATCGGAACAGCAAAGGGCTCTGGTTGCTCTCCTTCCCACATAATCGCTACCGAAATCCCCTCAATTCCCCGACCCGCGATCTCCAGCACCCGCAGCTGCGCATCTTCAGCGTGGCCAAATGATAGGAGGGGATGGTGAGGTACCAGCTCACGAGCACATGATACTAAAAGCTCGGAGTCGCCGTTGATTATTAATGGCGCACCCTCAGGGAGCCCTTCGGCTATCTCGAGCTTCGCCTTCACGATATTTTCAAGACTCCCGAGATTCTCGATATGAGCAGGGGCAATCGCACTCACGACGGCAACCGTTGGCCGAGCCATCGCAGTGAGAGCAGAAATCTCTCCTGCATGATTCATCCCCATCTCGATGACTGCCCACTCCGACTTTTCGCCGATCGACAACAACGATAACGGCACCCCCACATGATTATTATACGACTTTCGCGAATAGGTACCCTGAGAGTGGGCGAGTAGTATCGCTGCGCACAGCTCCTTTGTCGTCGTCTTCCCCACCGAGCCTGTGATGCCAAGAACCGGTATCGCACGATGGTGGCGCCACCACGTGGCCAGTTGGCCAAGGGCCACCAACGTACTCGGGACCACCACACATCGCTCCGGGTCAACCCCCGGAAAAAGCTCCTCCGTTTCGACCAACAACAAGCTCGCCCCGCGGTCAAATGCTGCCTGCACAAAAGCGTGTCCATGAGCTTTTTCCCCGGGAAGCGCCACAAATAATTCACCTCCCCGTATCTCCCGGGAATCGGTCACCACCCCCGATGCGATGATGCGGGAGGCAGATGCGAGTGACTTACCACTGACGACGGAGACGAGTTCATTCTTTGAGATAACGCAAGACATGGGTATTTCCGGTGGATAATCGTGACGATGCGAACTTTGACAGGAGTATAGCTGAGTCCGTAGCGAGAGGCACCTATCCTCGAATGAGGGCGAACATCTCCCACGATGCGCGCGTGCGCTCATTTCGCCGTTAGCTGGCGAAATTGTCACCTCCATTGCAGTTTGAAGCGGGTGTCAGTAGTATCCGCCTCAATATCGGTTTTTGTCATGGTTTCTATTATCCAGGGTATAACGGGAATCCATCCCGGCCGGGAGCGTGAATGCGTTCCGTGTATCCGAGCCAATGGCTTCGTCTGGACGGTGAAAGCCGGGGACCATCTCACCGTTTGGAATGACGATGGAACAATTCTCTTCGCGGGAATTGTGTTCCCCGTGTCTCCCACCGACTCTTGGTTCGAGGTCAATGAGATACCCCCTCAGCTGCGGGAGGACGTTGAGCATGCCAAACTCGATGGCTATCGAGGCTCCGACCAGTGGTTCATCTACTGTACGACCGCCCAACTGGGACGGGGTCGAGATGACTGGACCGGATTATTCCTGTCCGAGAGCGCAGGGGATAACGGTCTCGACCGAGGGCTCAGCGCTCGACTCATCCGGTTACCACTCCTGAATTGGTGGTATGGGTTCCTCTCCGTCTTTTATCTTCATCCCCTTACCCGTGGCCGAAATACGTTCCTCCAGGGGACTCCATACGGGTACTTCGAGACCGGTATGGAAGGTATGGAGTGGACCGTTTATCGTAAGCCTTCGCCATCTCGAACCGAGCGTCTCCTGTTTCTCGAAGCGGGTGATATCATCTGGATTCGAGATAAAAGCGGGAAGACCTTGTACGTCGGAATGATCATTCCTGACAGCTCCAAGGGACGGATGACGCCAGATAGTCGGCCCCAGGCACTTGGCTTGTACATCCATTGGACCCAATCAGGGTTCCAACCGGATGACTGGGCGCGGTTTTTCTTCCAGGAAGGAGTTACAAATGGCAGGCGTTATCTGGAGGACTCCTCCAATCAAGCCACCGTTGTTTCCTTTGCCCCCCTCCTCTGCCTCGCAACGCTCATCATGCGTCATCGAAAGAGTGAAGAGTGGTGAGAACACCTCCCGGATGTACCTACCGACCACCAGCCCCTATCACATTGAAGGGGCGGGTGGTTTCTTTTCTCCCTTTTGGAGTACATCGACCACCTCCGAGCAGATTTACCCGACTCGGGTCACACAATGAGACCCGTCATTACCAGATCTGCGATTATCGCTGATCTAGATACGTCCAGGGCCGTGTGATATACCGACTCCATCGGTTTTCGGTGATATGAAGTCCTTCTTCCTCTGCCGCGATGAGTGGAGTAATGGTCGTGGGCTCCTGTGGCTCCAGACCATCCTCTGTTTCTTCGTCGTTCGCTGGGCGTACACAGGGTCTCTTCTGCCGACGCTGTGTCTTCTCATGGTGATGACGATTGTGATGACGCCTCCAGCGGTGCTCCTTTCTCATCGGCGAACAGATTCCACAACCACACTCTCTCCCATCCAGGAGGTTCGAGCGTGGATGGTAATTGCCCTTGTGCCGATCGCATTAGTGTTATCGGCTGGATTTTATCAGATGCCTCGGTAGTTTGATGAGATCTGACCTGAGGTACATCCTCATCTCTTCTCTGAAAACTCGCGGATTCGTCTGCCAAAGGTTACCTTTCTCATTCCTGTGCCACCCTTGGCACAGGAATTCCCTCTCTCAAAAGGTACGCATGCTAAATCTTGATCTCTCAAACCGAACCCTGATCATATATCTCCAGGATCACCTCCGAAGTATCAACGGGAAGACCGGGTTAGCCGTTCTTCGCTATTCGCCGCACCCAATCGCCGCAGTGATCGACACCGAGTATGCGGGACGCTCTCTCGTTGAGGTGACCGGAATCGCGCGAGAGGTTCCCATCGTCGCTTCCCTCGAGGATGCAATCGCACAGGGGGGCGACACCGTGTTAATTGGCCTCTCACCGAGTGGTGGCCGATTGACCGGGCACCACCGCGAGGTCGTGATGAATGCGATATCAGCCGGTCTTTCGGTCATCAACGGCCTTCATGATCGACTCAATCACCTCAACCCGCACATTACAGGGACTCAAGAGATCTTCGATATTCGGGTTCCACCTCCGGAATGCTTTGTCGTGGGATTTGGTCGCGCTCAATCGCTGCCAAACCAGAGGGTTTTGACCGTCGGCACCGACATGGCGATCGGAAAGATGTCGGCATGTCTCGAATTTCATGCAGCCGCAAAAAATCGCGGGATATCATCTCAGTTTTTTGCGACGGGTCAGACCGGCATCGTAATCGCTGGACAAGGGATACCACTCGATGCAGTTCCGGTGGATTTCGCAGCGGGAGCGGTCGAGTATGGCGTGATGACCCTTTCCGCAGAAAACTGCGATATAGTATGGATTGAGGGTCAGGGCAGTATGCTCAACCCCGCGTCAACGGCCACCCTTCCCTTGATTCGGGGGTCACAACCTACCGGGCTCGTGCTTGTACATCGAGCGGGACAAACCGCCGTGAAGAATAATCCCGCATTTCCAATTCCCCCTCTCAAAGAGGTGGTCGCGTTTTACGAGTCAGTCGTAAAAGCTGCTGGAACCTTCCCCGCTGCACCGGTCCAGGCGATTGCCCTCAATACCGCCGATCTTCCCCATGATGATGCGCTCTCGTACATTCATCTGATAGAGAAGGAAACGGGGCGACCGACCGATGATGTTGTGCGCTTCGGTGCTGAACGACTTCTATCTGCTATTATCGGGAGCCGTTAATGCGCCTGGTCACCGCCCCCATTGTCCTCAAAAAAAGACACCCTCTGCGGATCAGCCGGGGCCTTATCACCGAAAACCATAACCTGTTGGTGACAATCGATGATGGCCATACATATGGGTTCGGAGAGGTCGCCTCAGGGGGAGGACTCCACGGAGTATCTCCCGAAGAGGCTACCCGCGAGATACATTCTTTTTGGTCAGCGATTGCTCCAACCGCCTCTGGTCATGGACATCTGAGCATTCACGAGATCTGGGAGCAAGGATTCCGAATACTCTCTGCCCCTGCATGCGCCGCTCTCGATATTGCCCTCTGGGATCTTCACGCCAAAAGGGCGAACATGCCGCTATGGAAACTCCTCGGGCTCCCTCGATCGCTTGTTCCCACATCAGTAACTATCGGCATCAATCCCCCGGACATTCAGCGCGAACGGATTCCCGAGATCCTCGACCGAACAAAAGCCACGATTCTCAAGATCAAGCTCGGTTCACCCGAGGGAATCGATGCCGACAAAGAGGCGTTTATCGCTATCGAAGAGTCTCTCCCGAGGTCCTCCTCCTATCAAATGAGGGTCGATGCGAATGGTGGATGGAATCTTAACGATGCCAGCTTCATGGTGAAATGGTTGAGTGAGCGGGGGGTACAGTTCGTGGAACAACCCCTATCGGTTAGTGATAACGACGCGCTTCCAGCACTTTTCCGATCGCGACAGATCCCTATATTCGTCGATGAGTCATGCCAGACCAGTATCGACGTCCCGCCTCTGGCATCATGCGTTGATGGCGTAGTGGTCAAACTGATGAAATCAGGGGGCATCACCGAGGCGCTCCGCGTGGTCGCCACCGCCCGAGCCCATCGGCTAGAAACAATGATAGGGTGCATGGGCGAGAGCAGCATAGGCATATCGGCAGGAGCGTCGATCGGTTCATTATTCGACCACATCGATCTTGATTCACACCTCAATCTTCTTCCTGACCCCGCGAATGGGGTCGGCTATAAAGCTGGACATCTGCACCTCACCGACTTACCTGGTCACGGAGCATCGATGAGGGAGAGCATTTTGGATGGATGAGTCACCCACCCTACCTGACGAGTCCTATGCGTGTTTGTTCCTCACATTCGGAGCCTCATGCCGAGAATCGCCCGTAAATGCTCCTCTGTCATACAAATAGCTCCCTGATTACCTCGCGCGGTGATACTCAACCCGATATTCGTTTTCCGTTTGGTTCGATTCCAAGCGCGGCTGAACAAAAAAAGTGCTATCGGTAGGATGTCTTAGCAAATCCTCTCTCACCCCCGTCTGCGTCCCCAAATCCATACGGGCGTGTGTCGATCCCCCCCGTCACCCACTCCACCCACCTCCCAGATTGCTGAATCAAGAGTTTTGAAGAAACCACTTACCACATCGGCCTCCTCTGCGCCTCCTGGATGCCCCCGATAGCAGAGGATCGAGATACCTCCTCCTGGACGAAGATATTCAGCTGCGCTCCTGACTGCTCGAATAGTACTCTCGGGGGTGGTGATCAAAGCGCGAGAGCCGCCGGGAAGATATCCAAGGTTGGCAATCACAGCACTGACCTCACCCTGCACGACCAATGGCACATGGTGACCAACTTCCGAGTGGTTAGCGAGAATCAGTTCAACATGCTCTGGGGGG
>OMIW01000195.1 GCA_900299205.1 Pseudomonadota bacterium | reverse complement strand
TGAGAACGGTGCTTCGGCGAACCGCAACCGAGAACGCTTCACCTTTGCGTGACCATCGGGGGCGTGATGATTCCACCGCCTCGATAGCCGAGCAGAGCGATGAGGGAAAGCCCTCCATTACTCCCGTGGCGTTTAAGGGACATCCCCTCAAGGGGAGGGCGCGGGTACAGCGGACTGTGGCTTCAAGTGCGATTCTGTACGGACAGGGGCTCCACTCAGGACAGAAAAGCGGCCTCATTCTCGAGCCGTTGCCTCCCGATTCTGGTATCCACTTTGTTGGTGTTTCGGGACGGCGCGCCGTCCCTGCGCATGTCTCATGTGTCCATTCGACCGGTTTTGCGACGACGCTCCGGCTTGAAGGAACCCATGCCGCGACGATTGAGCACCTGATGTCAGCGCTGTGTGCGTTCGGTATCGCCAACGTGCTCGTCAAATGCAACGGCGAGGTCCCCGTCATGGACGGCTCGGCCCGGGAGTTTTGTAATCTGCTCGCTGATGTCGGAACCGTCGATCAGGACGGGGAGTGGTACGATGTGATGGTTGAAGAGACCATCCAGGTGGGCGACGAGCGAGAGTTTATCCGGATTGAGCCCGGCGAGGGGTTGACCATCGATTATTCGCTCTCGTATCCCGACCCAGTCGGCGATCAGCGATTCTCGTTTTCCCTCGGGGATGACCCGCAGCATTACATCGAGCAGATCTCATCGGCTCGTACCTTTGGATTTGTGCGTGACATCAGCAAGCTTCAGAAGCAGGGGCTCGCGCTCGGGGGGCGTTTCGATAATTTTGTCTTGATGGGTGAGTCGGGGCCGATCAATAGTGAGCTGCGATTTCCCGATGAACTGGTCCGTCACAAGGTTCTTGATGCCATCGGCGATCTCTACCTCCTTGGGAGACGGCTTCAGGGACGGGTCACCGCTCGAATGACAGGACATTCAGATAACGTGGCACTAATTCGGGAGATTGTCGGGCGGATGTCGACGAATTAATTGGTTGGTTCTGACAAACCGAACCACGATTCTATCAGAACGGCTTTCAGCTGATAAATTCGCAGTGAGCCGGAAAATTCCTCTCGAGAGAATATTATATGCAGGACGCTGATCGTATTGCCGCTGTTGTTGCTGGATTATCGCAGGCTCGCGATCTGTTGACGAACTTCATAGCGCGAGAGGAATCGGTCTCCTCCGTGGGGCGAGCGGCCTCGATGATAGCGGCCTGTTTTCGCGGGCGGGGGCGGGTGCTCACGTGCGGAAACGGGGGCTCGATGTCTGATTCGATGCACGTTGCCGAGGAGTTTGCGGGACGCTTCCGAAAGAATAGGGAGGCTCTCTCTGCGATTTCAATAAGCGACCCTACGCATCTGACCTGCGTCGGAAACGACTTTGGCTTTGATAAGGTCTTCTCGCGGGGGGTCGAAGCACATGGGCGCCCGGGTGATGTTTTGATTGCGCTATCAACAAGCGGCAAAAGTCCCAACATTCTCGAAGCGCTCCGCGCCGCCAAAAAAGGTGGCATGACCACGATCACCCTCACCGGAAAGCCCCATTCTCCTTCAGCCGAGCTGGCCGACATCGACATCTGGACCATCGATGATCGCATCGCCACGAACACAACAGAAGACCACCCCAACCAACCACGCACAATTTACGCCGACCGAATCCAGGAGCTCCATATCAAAATCCTCCACCTCCTCGTCGAACTCGTCGAGCGAGAGCTCTTTCCTTGGTGCTATTGATTTTTTTCTGGGGGGAGGCGAGGAAAGGTAAAGGTTTATCTTTTGAGCTAATCCTCTTCGCCCGAGGTCTGTAAGACCTTCTACTCAAGAGTCCTCGTGGACATTAGGTAGGCGAGGATATTATAATAAAGGTGTCTTACCGAAGGTTATGGACCCATTTGCGTTTGAGCTCGACGATAGGAAATACGCCGCCAGCAGGTGGAGCGACAAGGCCTCACTCCTCCGGGGACGGGCCAATCGTGCGGCGCTACCTCTCAAGTGGCTCCTGCTCTGGAGGGCCGCTCAGTACGATGAGCGCGCCTTTGCCGTCCGAGCCGGGCTTAAGTGACCTCACTGGCTGGTGACGACCTCACCAGCCTCTCTTTCAAAGCCACCTCTTACCCATACGGTCCAATCCCTCTACCAAAAAGGACCAATACGCCCGAGAGGTGCCTCACCCCCTCCCTACGATGCTGCAGGACCCTCCGGTTTGGTAAACGCCTCTCTTATCCCTTCGATTGCGATTTGAGCGAGGGCGGCACGGTCGTCTTGTTTTTCAGAAAGATGGTACCTTGCTATCCTAATATCATTCACGATCTCCAAGAAATCACGAAATGGCTGCCCTTCGTTATGTGGATTAAAGGGGAAGGCCCGATCGATCGCCCCGAATGTGCGGTCAGAGGTAAAAAAGGGCAGCGGTTTTTCCGTCTCTTCGCGGAGGAGCGTCAAGGTGCGAAACAACCATAGGCCCGCCTCAAGCGAGAGATAGGAGGGAGACCTCCGATCTTCGTCGGCCGGCAAAGCAGCCCCGACGGTTCGTCGAAGGAGAGGGGAGTTGTAAAGCGGGAAAGAGGAACATACATCACCAAACACCGCGAGTTTTTGAAACAGGATGGCGAGCTTGTGCTGATCTCGTAACCTATCTACCTCCTCGCTTATATCCAGGATCGGTGCCCGTTCTACCTCATCAGCGGTGACCATCGAAG
>OMIW01000194.1 GCA_900299205.1 Pseudomonadota bacterium | reverse complement strand
TCCCGCATCGGTTGTGCGTGAGTTGTGCGATAATGCGCTCGATGCGGGAGCTCGCTCTATCGAGGTGTGGCTCGAGCAGGGAGGTCGCTCTCTCATTCGGGTCGTCGATGATGGGTGTGGAATGGAGCGTGATGATGCGCTTCTGGCTCTTGAGCGACACGCGACGTCGAAGATTTCAGATGCTGAGGATCTCTCCACCCTCGTAACGAGAGGATTTCGGGGAGAGGCGCTTCCCTCTATCGCTGCGGTGAGTCGGCTCGAAATGACGACGAGAACGTCTGCAGAGGCGCTAGGTACCGCTATCAGTAGCGATGGAGGGACGATACGCGCGGTTAAGGAGATCTCTGTGCCAGTGGGCACAACTATTTCGGTGCGAGGGTTGTTTTTTAATACGCCGGTGCGGCGTCGGTTTTTACGTTCGCCTTCCGTTGAGGATCAGCGGGTGGTTGGTTGGCTGATGCGGTTTGCGCTCGGGGTGCCTGAAGTCCGGCTTCGGTGTGTGTGTGATGGGAAAGAAGTAATCGCCATTGAACCTCATACGTCATTCATAGAGCGAGCTCGTCATGTACTGCGGGGTGATCTGAGGGAGGTCGACTTTTGCGATGAACGGCTTGTTGTTCGCGGACTAGTTGGACATCCTGGCACTGCCTCGTCGAGTGGGGATGCCTGCGTTATGTTGGTCAATGGTCGACCGATCTCTGATCGAGGGGTTTTGCGTGCGATTCGGGAGGGATTTCAGCACACCCTCAAGGATCGCGAGATTCCTGTGGCAGCACTTGCGATTGAGATGGATCCCAGTCTTGTTGATGTTAATGTGCACCCGCAAAAAGCGGAGGTGCGATTTGTTGCGCCGGGCGATGTGTGGCGCGTGGTGCGAGAGGGAGTTGGACGGGCTATTGGTCAATTTGGGATGACGCGGGTGGCGGGACCGTTGGAACAGGGGCCCCTCTTTCAAGAGCGATTTACGCGAGGCTCCCAGCTAGGGTCAAAGAGTTCGGCGAGCGAGGTGACGGTGCATACGCCGTCGCCCTTGTATGATCACGGTGGTGGACTAACGGGAGAACAGGTGATGTTGTCGTCCGAGGAGACGGCGCGATTGATGCCGCGGTGGGGGATGGCCTCGGCTACGTTGGGTTCGGGTGTGGAACGACATCCGTTCGAGGAAGGTGGAATTGCCCGTGCGCTTACTAGCTTCGATGGTGCGAAGCCTGCACCGATTCCTTCGCCGAAAGCGCTTGATATTCCCCGATTTTCTGATCTTCGCTATATCGGGCAGCTGATGCGGTGTTATCTCCTCTGCGAAAACGGAGGGAGTTTTTACGTAGTCGACATGCACGCCGCGCACGAGCGGATCAATTACAATCGAATCCGGGTTGCGTTGCTGGGTAGGCCTATGGCGAGCCAGCAGCTGCTTTGCCCCGAGCCGATATCGGTAGGAGCTGTGGGGGTGCGGCGATTACGAGAGCACAGCGCCATGCTCAGTAGGCTCGGATTCGAGGTAGAGGATTTTGGTCCTCAGGAGGTTATCGTTCGGGCGATCCCACCGATTATTCAGATCGGCCAGGTGCGAGGGGTGCTGCTCGAGATCGTCGGGTATGGTGATATCGAGTATGGTGATGGGGAGGATGTGAGGGGTGAAGGACGTGGTATCGGAGAGGGGCCAGTTGCTCGGATTATCGCGGAGCGGTTTGACCGATTAGCGGCACGAATGGCGTGCCACGCGAGCATACGAGGGGGTGATGAGCTAACCCGTGAGCAGGCTCTTGCCCTCCTCACTTCGCTTGATGAGGCGGAGCTTGCAGGAGCGTGCCCTCACGGGCGACCGGTCGTCGCGCGCTTCGACAGGGCGCAGGTCGAAGGATGGTTCGGCAGGGATCGGTAGTGGTTACTATCTCCGATATTCCCCGTGTTCTTCTTATCAGTGGGCCAACGGCGAGTGGAAAGAGTGCGCTTGCGGTGGTGCTGGCACAACGGCTTGACGGCGAGGTAATAAATCTTGATTCGGTTCAGGTGTATCGTGGTGCGCGGATCGGTGCTGCGACGATATCTGAGGATGAGATGCAGGGGGTTCCGCATCACCTGATCGGTTTCCTTGACCCTTCGACCCCGTGGGATGTTCGGAAAATGGCTGATCTGGTGGGTGCGACAGCGGCGGCAATCCGCGGGCGCGGTCGGATGCCCATCCTGGTTGGGGGGGGAGGGATGTATGTATCAACCCTCTTCGCGGGGATATCACCCCTTCCCGAGCGCAATGAGACGCTTCGTGCTGAACTGGAGCTGCGTCAAAGCGAGGATCTGTACTCCGAATTGGTCGAACGTGACCCGTCGCGAGCCGCGCAACTTCATCCTCATGACCGGCTTCGGATCATTCGGGCAATCGAGACGGCTTACACGGTAAGCACTGCGGCAACCGAGCTTTACAAGGAGCGGATTCCGCCTTGGGTTGCGGGGCTGATGCTCGTCCTCACTCCGCCACGGGAATTGCTGTATCAGGCTATTAATACCCGAGTTGACCAGATGATCGGGGATGGTATTGAGGATGAAGTTTCCGAGCTCCTCAGGGTGGTTCCGCAGGAGAGTGTTCTTTGGGGGGCAATCGGGTATGCTCACGTCCTCAGGAGGCAGCGGGGAGAGCTACTTTTTGAGGAATTTCGTGAGCTTATGCAGCGGGATACTCGTCGGTTTGCCAAACGGCAATTGACGTACTGGCGAAATGAGCCGCGGAAACAAGGATGGCGAGAACTTTGTGCGTCGGTGGATTGGACTTGGCTCACGGAACGAGGCACGATAGAGGGCCTCTGCCTGGAGAGTCCGGTTTCGGTGCTCCGATTCGCGGGAATGGGAGCGGCTGGAATTGCCGCCCTTGGTGCCTCGGCATAAAGGTCACGGAGCTCTTTGTATTCTCACAAGATTGGATGGTGAGTGAGACAGGGGGTGGGGAAGAAGCGTCTTGAATTATGATTCGGGACGGGGGAAGTGCATGGCTGAAGAGAGGCCGAACATGACGACGATTACACATCATTTGGATTTTGAACGACCGCTTATCGAGCTTGAGTTCGAAATTGAGCGTCTCAAGGATGAGATTCTGCGCGGCAATGTCGCTCTCCAAAAAGAACATTCGAAGCGAGAGCGGGAGCTGGAGCAGAAACGAAAAGATATATTCTCGAATCTAACTCCGCATCAACGGGTGCAGCTCGCGCGTCATTTCGATCGCCCCTTTACCCTCGACTATGTGCGGTACATGATGACCGATTTTGTTGAACTGCACGGCGACCGCTTATATCGAGATGATCCCGCTATCGTGGGAGGGCTTGCGAAGCTGGGGGAGCTGCCAGTGGTTGTGGTTGGTCATCAGCGGGGTAAGACGACCACTGATAGAATAAAGCGCAACTTTGGGATGCCTCAGCCCGATGGCTACCGTAAGGCGTTGAGACTTTTTCGATTGGCAGAGAAGTTCGGGTTGCCGTTGATAACGTTCATCGACACCCCGGGTGCGTATCCGGGGATAGAGGCGGAGGAGCGAGGCCAGGCTGAGGCGATTGCTCACAACCTTCTCGAATTATCGGAGCTCTCAATCCCGACCATCTCGATTGTGATTGGTGAAGGTGGCAGTGGAGGAGCGCTTGCTCTCGGTCTGACCGATCGGATACTGATGCTCGAGTACGCGTGTTATTCAGTGATATCGCCTGAGGGGTGTGCTTCTATCCTGTGGAAGCAGGCAGGGGAGGATGCCGCAAAACTTCACGCGGCAACCGCTGCAGAGAACCTCAAACTGACCTCGAAGGATCTTCAGAAGTTTGGCATCGTCGATTCCGTTATTCCGGAGCCGCTTGGTGGTGCGCATGCGAATCACAAAGAGACTGCGGAGAATGTGCGAGAAGCGCTGGTGAGAACGGTTCAGGAGCTTAGTGGATTAACAGTCCAAGAGCTTTTAGATGCTCGATACAGGAAGTATCGATCGATGGGCCCAGTGTTGGACCACTGAGCCTGAGAGGACACCGCTTCCTAAAAGTTGCATGTAATGCCGCAGAAGAGAAACTGGTGAGTGGGAATAACGATTAACGTGAGACTATAGATAGATAGCGATGAGTAACGACGACTTTATTGAGATGACGGGAACAGTGAAGGAATGTTATCCGAACACGACGTTCCGTATTGTGTGTGAGAATGGGCATGAACTGCTGGGACACCTTTCGGGTAAGATGCGCAAGAATTACATCAGGGTGTTGCCCGGCGATGTTGTTATCGTCCAGATTAGCCCCTATGACCTCGGAAAAGGGCGAATTGTGAAGCGGACGAGCGAGGCCGGGCGGTCTCGGCCAAGCGCTCAGAGCAGTTCGTAAGAAGAGGGTAATGTGCCAGTACCTCCTCTGAAAGGGGAGGGTGATAATTCGTCCTTTGAGATTTGACCCATGGAGGAACAACAAAATCATCCTCAACCATCGCAGATTCGCCGCATCCCCGGAGAGGGAATAGAGGTGCGGTGGTTGGATGGGGTCGTCCACACCATCTCTCCGATGGTGCTGCGATCGGGATGCCCGTGTGCGGAGTGTCGTGAGCGCCGAGGCGATGGTGAGAGTCATGCGCGACCCCTTCCGATGATGAGGGCCGGTAAGGGGAAGGCGTCCCTCCTGCGGGTAGTGGAACATGAAAGCACCGAAGAGCTTAGGCTGGATCAGATTTGGGGGGTGGGAAACTATGCTCTCGGAATGGCTTGGGGGGATGGGCACACAAGTGGGATTTATACCTTTTCCTACCTTCGACAGTTAGGCGGTCGCGTCATGTAGGCTCGCGTCCTGCACAGGGCTAACGGGTCGCGCGTTGGGATGATGCTATTTCAAAGATATAATCAAAAGACCGTCATCAGAGGAACAGAGTCGTAAAAAAGAGCTAGGAAGAACGCTCGAGAAAAAGGCAGAAAAAAGAAGCTGGTGGCGCAAGGACTCGGCGCCCGAATCTATTCGGACGAGGTCACGTGGGCGTTACCTTCCTCGTGTCTTCGAACGAGGGAGGGTATCTCGGCAACTGAATCGATAATCGCGTGCGGCTCTGCTTTCCTGAGCAACTCCTCAACGACCTTTCCTGTTCGAACCGCAATGATGCCACCGATCCCCGCTGCATGCGCGGATGTCGTGTCGGACGGATTATCCCCAACCATGTAGGAGTCAAAGGGAGCTACGCATGCGTGATTGCACGCTACCCGAATCTGGTGGGTTTTATCCCGCCATTGCAACTTCTGCGAGGGGCGGGCAACGATGCAGTCAATCCATTTCAGAAGGCCGGTGTGAGCGAGTTTCTCACGAATAGATTCGGGGAGCTGTGCTCGAGCGGTTGCAATAGCGAGGTGGACGTTCCGAGATGCCAGAAAATCAAGGGTCTCGAGAACCCCGGGCAAAAGTCGGGCCGGGGGCTTTTCATGCTCTCGGAACTCCTCAGCAAAGACACGTTCCAGGGTGACCCGCTGTTGAGGGCATTCGATCCACCCGAAAAAGTCATCGCGTTCATGATGAGTTGCAAGGATTTGTTCCGAGAGCTGCTCAAGCTTGAAGCGATCAAAAATACGGAGGACCTCCCGAAAAAGATAGTCGTGCTCGTAGTCGATGAGGGTTCCATCAAGATCAAAAACGACTAGTTTCGGAAAAAAAGACGGCATGACGGGCCTTAGAAAAAGGAAGGACGGAATTCGAAAATTATAGCAAAACGGTTAAAAATAGCGAGTCAGCTCAGCAAGATTAATCAACGAACTTTGTCGGGCGGGGAAAAAGTCGGTATGCTCACACAACGTGTTTGTTGGCTTATTTCATCGTATTAGGTCCACTTATGGAGCCATTCTCGTATCACCTCCCCGCCGACCGCATCGCGCAGCGTCCGTGCTCTCCCGCGGATGATGCGAAGATGCTGATTGTTAATCGTTCGTCAGGGGATATTTCTATCTCTCGGTTCGCAGAGCTTCCGGAATTCCTGGATTCAGGAGATCTGCTCGTCCTCAATGATACGCGGGTTATCCCCGCACGATTATTTGGAACCCTTTCGGGGCGTCCGGTCGAAGTGTTGTTGATCCGTGAGGAGACCGAGAGCGTGTGGCGCGTGTTGGGGCGGCCGATGAAGCAGCTTCGCCGAGGTGGGGAGATCGAATGTGGCGAGGTTCTCCGAGGGCGGATAGAGGCCGATAAGGACGACGACCTTCGCTGCTCATTCTATACGATTGATGGAAGCTCTGTTACCAGCGCCATTGCGCAGGTTGGATCGATGCCGATTCCACCCTACATTCGTGGGGGTAAGGGTGATCTTCAAGATCGCGCCGACTATCAGACGATCTTCGCGAGAGACGATTTCGCAATGGGGGTAGGCTCGGTTGCTGCTCCTACGGCCAGTCTTCATTTTACGGATAGGCTCTTCGCTCGGTGCGATAATCGTGGCATTCAGCGGGCCTTTCTTACCCTTCATGTCGGGACGGCGAGCTTCCTCCCCGTATATCGCCCTGGTCTGAACGAGCCTCAACGGCCTGGGAGCGAATGGTTCGAGTTGCCAATACCAAGCCGCGATGCTATCAACAAGACGAAAAGGGCGGGTGGGAGAGTTGTCGCCGTTGGGACGACCGTGGCGCGAGCGCTCGAGAGTGTTGCCCGTAATCCTGAGAGGTTGCACGGCGAGACTGACATCTTTATAACCCCCGGGTTCGAATGGCGCATGGCGTCCAATCTTGTGACCAATTTTCATCAACCGGGAACTTCGCACCTGCTCCTGGTGGAGTCGTTACTGGGTCGCAGATTACTGGCAGAGGTCTACGAAGCAGCACTGGCCGAAGGGTTCCGATTTTTGAGCTACGGCGATGGAATGGTAGTGCTGTAAACGGGAATGTTGTAGTTGTTTAAGCCCCCTTCATCCGGGGGGCTGTTATTCGGTCAATCCCTCACCCTCGGCAAGTGGAGTGAGCAGCGAGTCGATACAATCGACGATCATGTGAATTTCTGGCTTACAAAACGCAGCATCCGCCTTCACGATATCGCATTTAGCCCGCATCTGTTCATTAATGAGAGACGAGAAAAATACGAAGGGTATCCTTTGGAACTTCGGGTTTGACTTGACCGCCTTACACAAGGCAAGGCCGTCGAGCTCGGGCATTTCAATGTCGCTCAGTATGAGAGTTGTTGCTTGTGGGGTGTTCGCCTGGAGATGTCGGAGAAGCTCTGCGCCGGTCACGAACTGTTCAATGTTTCGGAAGCCGGCCTGCTCGAGGGTTTTTACGGTTGTTTTGCGGATGACGCCCGAGTCTTCGCAGTACAGTATTTGAACCTCCTCTCTCTTGTACTGAGCGACGGGAGATTCATTGTTAACGTATTTGATGTAGGTACTGATCTGTTGCTCGGGATCGAGTTCCGCCATCAGCGCTTCAATATCGAGAATCATGATGACCCGCTTATCAATCATCACCGTACCCGTCAGAGAGTGAGAGGTGACGTCAAAAGTGGTCTCTGATATCGGCAGAAATCTATTCCACGAAACCCGTTCGATGTTGAACACCTTGTCGACGAGGAAACCATTGATGCGGGAGTTGAACTCCATGACGAGGAGGAGGGGATTAATGTCTTGTCTCAGCTCAAAACCAAGAATCTGACTTAGGTCGAAAACGGCGCAGTTCGATCCCCGAAAGGGATAGGAGCCGAGAAATACATTATCAGACGAGGGTAATTGGGTCAGTTTCGCGTGGTCCCAGACCAGAAGCTGTGAAACTTTGGCCACATTGACCCCAAACCGCTCGGAGCCGACCGCAATCTCCAGAAATTCAACTTCATTGGTGCCTGTGTCGAGGAGAATGGACCCCCTTTTTACTTCGCCGTCGTTGAAAGACATGATCGCTCTCCGAAAAAACAACCCGAGGGGCAAATTTACGCTCCCCATTACTCTGGTTCATCGGACGATTTGACCCGCGGATTAAGGGAAAAAGTGTTGAGAGTAAAATTTCTTCGGGATTGAGGAAGTGTTTACAAGGTGTTCGGAGGGGTCATCTGAAACAACTCGCCCGCGAACCGAGGGATAACTCTGAAGGTAGAGGTTAAGTGCCTGATTTTATCGAGTTTGCTCCAAGCTCCCGAGGCTCATTCGGAATCCTTCGCCTTGATTTTTAGGGGGCTTCAGGTGACCATGTTACAAATTAGCTCGACGGCTAAGAGAGGAAAACGGAAATACGGGGGGCAAACCGATGGAGATTTGGAAGCTGTTTGAGGAAAATAAGCTTACCCATAGTGCTGCCCATCACCTGATGGCGATAAAAGAGATACGAGATACCCAGGGATATGTGCGCGTTAGCGATGTCGCCCGCCATCTCGATATAACAACGGGCAGTGCGTCGGCGAACATCAAGGGGCTCAAAGGGCGCGGTCTAGTCGATATGGACCCGAATAAATTCCTGGTAATGACGAGTGAAGGGGAAAAACTTGTCGCAGGAGTTCTCGACAGAAGGGCAGTTCTCTTTAGGTTGTTCCACGAAGTGATCGGGGTTGGAACTGAGCAGGCAGAAATAGATGCATGCAAAACGGAGCATCTGTTGAGTGACGAAAGCCTGATAAAGCTCAAGCAGTATCTCGCCGATGTCGCCGTTCAAGGGCATCGTCAGGACTAGGAGGCGCGTGTGGTAGAGATCTCAACAGGGCACGACCCGTTTAGTCTCTGGTGTCAGGACGGTCGAGCTCGCCGAGGTGCGTATCGCACCCGTATCCATGGGAGCTTCCAAACCCCGGCTTTCATGCCGGTTGGAACCAAGGCGTCAGTAAAGGGGATTGATCATGAGCGGCTACGGGAGGCTGGAGCAGAAGTAACACTGGTAAACACCTATCATCTCCACCTTCGGCCCGGCTCACCGCTGATTGGAGCTCTCGGGGGCATCCATCGCTTTTGCAGCTGGGAAGGGCCGATCCTGAGCGACAGCGGGGGCTATCAGGTGTTTAGCCTTCAAAGTATTCGGGCGATCTCGGAGGAGGGGGTGCGCTTTCGGTCGCATCTTGATGGCGCGGACATTTTGCTGACGCCTGAACGCTCGGTTGCTATTCAGGAGGAGCTCGGGGTCGATATTGCGATGGCGTTTGATGAGTGTCCTGCGGCGGAACTCGACTATGACGGGGTTGCGCGGTCTTTACAGCGGACCCTTCGTTGGGAAAAACGGTGCGCCGATGCCCGAGCCCGACCTGAAACCGCTCTCTTTGGTATTACTCAGGGGGGTAAGTACCGGGAGTTGCGAGGGGAATCAATCGATGCGCTGACTCAGATCGGGTTTGATGGGTATGCGATTGGTGGACTGAGTGTTGGAGAGCCGCAGGAGGTGATGTATGAGGTGCTATCATATCATCCGCAGCAACTTCCGGCGGACAAGATTCGTTATTTAATGGGAGTAGGAACGCCCGGGGATATCGTGGAAGCGGTGTCACAGGGGGTGGACCTCTTTGATTGTGTGATGCCGACCAGGGCGGGTCGCTTCGGGCGGGCTTTTCTGACGGGCGAGCACCCGTATCTCAACATACGGAATGCGTGCTGGGCTCGCAGTGACGTACCTCTGGATGAGAGCTGTCGATGCCTCGCGTGTCGTCGATATTCCCGGGCGTACCTTCACCACCTCTTCAAGGTGGAGGAGATGCTTGGACCACAGCTACTCTCACTTCACAACGTGACTCACTATCTTACCCTGATGCGGGCGATCCGGCGATCTATTGAAGTGGGTGCTTTTTCAGAGCTCCATCGAGAGGTACGGCATCGATGGCGGAATGGAAAAGAGGGAAGATAGTTTTTGCAAAGGCTCGAATAAGGTGGTTGAAAAGAGACGTCTTGAGGGTTACCTTGAGGACATGAGCCAGTTATTTGCCCCCTTCAAAGGTAGTCACCCCGCGGCGGTTACGATAAATGGACACCGTCTTATCATCCTCGCGACGGAGCGTTCCGAGCTCGAGGATTACCTCGAATTGGTCGGGGGAGACAGACTGCGTCGGTTGCGGGTGAGGGATTCTCAGCAAGGGCCCGAGCGAGTTTTAAAACGGCTGGCGCACCGGGTCCAGGGGGGGGTTGTTATCGCTCCCCCCGATACCTCCGTCCCCGCTCTCATTGAGAGTTTGCGAGAGCAGCTTCCGTGGGTGCAGTAAAGAGGGGAGGATCGGTGCACGGCGGCGCCGGTGCTCCTGTGGAGGGTGATCGCAGCTCTCGAGTGAAGGCTAACCTTGTCTGGGCGGGACTGTTCATCGCAGGCCTGTTGATCATAGCATTCGCCCTCGGCCTCAGTGGGTGCAAGGGCCGCCATCTCCACCGACCAGCTGGGGTGATGCGGGTTGGGTCAGTGGCCTCTCTGCTCGCTAACCGAGAGATTCTCCTCGCAGATTCTAGAATCTTAATTCGTTCTGATGAGCGGGGGCTCTCGGTGATGAGCACCGAATGTACCTCTGATCTGTCCCCTCTTGTCCTCGTTGAGGAAAGAGGAGAACGTTTCTTATCTTCCCCCTTTTCTGGCTCACTCTATCGTCTCACCGGAGAAGTAGTGCAGGGGCCAGCGGTCGCACCCCTCCCCTATTTTCGGGCGAGGCTCGCAGCGGGGGAGTGGGGTGGGCCTGAGGATACATTATTTGTCGAGATGGGGGTTCTGAATGAGGTGGGTCCCGAGTGGCGACTTCCCCTTCCCCCTCCTCCTGCGAATGACCAACGCTCCTTGCCAAAAGGAAAGGGTGTCGCGATCGAGGGCGAACCGAGAGGCGTTCCCATCCGAAAATAAAGAACAAAATCTCTCAAGAGGCAGCCTCCCTTTGTCGATCCTCCTCCCGTAGCGGCAAATTAAGTGAGTAACGGTTCTCGGGGCGCGAGTGCGGCCAGGAGGTCCGAAAGGGATTGGCTAGTTGTCGATGAGCCACCGATCCCCCGTCGAAGAGGGTTCAAGGATGGATACCATAATGCTCCTCGATGACTCGGGGGGGAAGATTCACAACCTTCTTACCTTTCTCGGATACAGCGTTATCTGCCCAGACACGGGACTAGCTCCCCTTCAGGTTTTTCAATCTACTGAAACTGATTTAGTCATCCTGAACGAGGCTACCTACCCTCATGCCCTCGATGTTCGTTACTTTTTGCGAGCGTTTCCCGCAACGAGGGAGGTTCCTCTGATTCGCCTCGTTGACGGTGATCCGGGGGAGGTCCACCTTAACCACGAGGAAGTGGTACCTGTTTCTACCAATCCCGGGGCAGTAGCGAGTAAGGCTGCGGTGCTTCTTCGGGTTAAAAAGCTGAAAGGAGCGGACGATCACGAAGCGACGCTTCGAGAGCGTAATGCGATGTTGAAGGACCTCAATAATCGGTATGCGCGTGAGCTTGCCGAGGCAAAATCGATTCAGCACGCGCTGCTTCCTTCCGCTCTTCCGTCTAATGATGACGTAAAGGTGACGGTATGGTACCGTCCAATGGAACAGGTCGCGGGTGATGCTTATTTCTGTCGTATTCTCCCGGATGGTAGTCTTCAGCTCGTAGTAATCGATGTGACGGGCCATGGAATAGCCGCAGCGCTGTTGTGCAGTATGGTCAAATTGGCACTCTCGGTGAGTCAGGCAGAGCAGGCGGTCGATCTGATGAGTGATGTAAACAAAATTCTTACGCCCCAGCTTCCAGAGGGCCGGTACATCGCGATTGCGATCGCGAGCTACGATCCGAAGACGAGCGAGGTTCAGCTGGCGCACGGAGGGATTCCCCCGGCAGTCTTGGTGAAACGACATTCAGGGGAATGTCGCGAGGTGGGCGCTCGGGGCCTGCCGGTGGGGGTCGACGAGGATGTCATGTATGCTCCCTACGCACTTACCTTGGAGCCGGGGGATGTCCTCCTTCTCACCTCTGATGGCTTGACCGAAACAGCAAATAGAGATGGAGCGAGGTACGGAGTCGACCGGATTGGGCAGGCAATAGTTGAGGCGGGTGAGGACGGTCGCTCGATAGGAGCGATTCTGGAGGAGGATGTCATTGGATTCCTGGATGGAAAGCGTCTTAATGACGATGTTACGGTTCTTGCGCTTCAGAAAAAGTAAACTTTCAAGGGCTTAAGTCGAGCCTTGATCGAAAGCGAGCAGGGTTCATTTGTCTTTTACGAACGAGTCGTGTGATATCGGTAATCTCTCGTCTTCACCCTGCCATCAGTGGTTGTTCGCTCGCATTTTGGCTGCTCCTCGGAGCGCTTGATGGAGTTTCGCTCTGGCGAACGCGCAAGCCTTCAAATGAGGCTCGATGGGTTTTCTGGGGGTTGTGTGCCGCCATTTTGGCAACCTTTTTATCGGGTTATCTAGCGGACGGTTTCTTGTATCCACCTCATGATGGCGCAGTTTCAGGGAGGATTGCCGATCATCATTCGCTGGGCCGTTGGGCCGTGTTTATTCTGCCGGTAGTCGCCGGGGCCCGAATGGTCGCGAAAAAACGAGCCGACGCTATCGCCGCGACCGGGTATGCTCTTGCAGTTGTTTTTCTCGGGGGGATTATTATCTATGTCGGCTACCGAGGGGGGAGTCTTGTATTTGATGACGGGGTAGGGGTAATGACGAAGCGAGGATGACTAGGCAAGAAGAGTAATTTGGACAATTTTGGGTAGCCAGTTGTAACGAATCGATAAATAGGCTTTGTGGAAGAACACCCTCTCACACCTCATTTAGGGCACAGTCCGTTGTGGATGGTCACCCTAGACCGACATCTGAACGAATTGGTTACCTCCTTGCAGATTGCCCGCGAGTCGTTACGGGAGGAGGGGCGGATAGTCACTCTTACCTTCCAACGATCAACCGTTGATAGTATCCAGAAAAGTTTTGGTGCAATGATCCGCCGAGGCGAAGAGGCGCTTCACCGAATGGCGCTTCTTTTTTCGTCGTTGCTCGGAGAGGGGGAAGATATACAGGCTCTTGTGGAGATCAGTAGCGTCGTCATCGGCGAGGTACCTCAGTCGAGAGAGCGATTTACTCTCTCTCAGACCCTTACTCTTGAGGAGTTGTATGCGACGACCGATCTGGATCTGGGTACACGACAGCTCCGCAAACTCCGGTATTTCGATGGAGAGGGCTGGGGGGTACCAGCCCTGATATCCAACGTCGTTGAGTATCAACCTCGGGGATACAATACGTTCAATATTCACAAGTTGATGACGCGGGTGAAGGCAGAAGAGGAGATTTGGAATAAGGTCGTTGATGAAATATTCCACCTTGATTCGCTGGTCTCCCGCGATAAGCAGCTTTCTCATTTGAGTCGATACGTCAAAGATGTATTCGGACTAAAAATGGTGGTCGCTGACGAAATGAGTGCTTATCGATTGTTGGCTGCACTTGAAATGTTTGAGTGGAGCGACGCCCTTCTTGGGAGCATTGGAGTAGCCCCCAGTCCTGAGACGCGAAAAATCACGATTATTGAGACGAAGGATTATCTATCTGAGTCTCGGGCAAAAAATTCAGGTTGGAAGGCAATCAAGCTTGTGGTGGGGTGGGGGGGGCGTCTCTTCGAAGTTCAGATTCAGCCTCTCCGCAACTATTTGAGAGAGCGGGAAAAGTTGACACAGGAGAGCCACGCGAGTTTTAAGGCGACCCGAGAGGAGGTCCGAAATAGAATAGCATCCCAACTGCCCCTTTTTAGCTTTTTTCGGGATCTCCTTCGTTGGTTATTCCGTGCGGAGGGGGCTCTTGTCCCGCATCATCCAGCAGTGCGGGTGTTGGTGGAGGAGGATGAGTCCGAGACTATTTCTGCAGAGACGGGGGCCTAATCCCAGTCCGAGAGGAATCTCAGGGTCTTGCGACGGCATCGAATAGCTGTACACTCATTTGGATAGCTCCATCAGAGAAGGTAGTCCGTTGTTGCAGGGGGTTGAAAGAGGTTGCTATTCGCCAACGTAAGAATGTCCTTATTTTTTTTCGAAAGTGTCGAAAATAGGTCATTTAATTCGACGTCGCGATTCCGGTAAGTGGTATAGCTCACGCGTGTGTTCACTAAAGGGTCTCAGAGTCTATGAAGCGCACCTTTTCAGCGCTCCTAACAGGAGCATTTCTCGTTGCGTCAGGGGTCGTAATGACGGAGGCAGTCTCTGCACAGCCATTTGCCCCAGATGACACGGCCCGAATCAGCTTTGCCTATGGTGCAGGCAGCGGTGGGTTGGCGAACGCCGACATAAACAACCCCCAAATGAGCAAGAACGGCAGATTTGTCGTATTTGAGTCCGTCGCGACAAATCTGGTGGCGCAGACGCAGCAGAAAGGGTCCATCACGCTGAATGGCAAGAAGCAGGTCTATCTATATGATCGGCAGGGGGGATCTCTTGAGCTGATAAGTGTGACGATGGAAGGCGATCCTTCGCCGGTGGACTGCTTTGAGCCAACAGTGAGCAATGATGGACGGTATGTGGCCTTTGTTGCTGATCTGCGAAATGGCGCAGATGGGGTGGGGACTAGGGGAAAGGATACCTTTGAAAAATTTAATGATTCTGTTGGACCGGCCGATCCGAAGAGCAGGCTGTGTCAAGAAGGAGCTTGCAATCAAAATTATCATCTAGCTCTTTTCTTTCAAGGCAAGCATATCCTCGTGCGCGATAGGGCAGCAAATAAGACCCCTGCTTGCCTCTCTGTCTGAACTTGCCACAAAGCGACAATTATACCAAAACGGAGTTCCCAAATACGATGCCGCCGGTTTGCCGGAGTTGGTTCAAGAGGTTGTTCGGGTTGCTAATACTCGGTATGACGTCGTAACGGGAGGCCTTCCGCTTGTCGATCGATTCCGAGAAAGAGGAGATAGTGATAGTCGGCGACCGTTCCTGTCGGGCGACGGAAGATTCCTTGTTTATGACACTGATGGGTTTACAGGTGCCGGGTATCGGGTTTTACCAAATATTACCCCCCAGAAAGATTTTAATTATAAAGCCGTTGGGTTTGAGGGGATTCTTGGCGAAAATGGGGTTCAAGGTGATGATGATGACTACTTGATGCCGGGCCCGATTACTAATGGAGTCGATTACAATGGATTCGATCACAACGACTGGGTAGATGACGGCAGATTTCGCGACATCTACGTCCGTGATGGGGGAGACTCTCCTTCATCGAAAGTAGTATCATTCGACTGTCGCTATCATCAACCTA
>OMIW01000193.1 GCA_900299205.1 Pseudomonadota bacterium | reverse complement strand
GAGTCGTCATGCTCCGAGTCGTCATGCTCCGAGTCGTCATGAAGGTTCCGGTTTGCCTTCGACGCGCGCAATGATACGGAAAAAAACCGAGATTGCAAGGTTCTTTTTTGAGTTTTTTTAAAAATTTCTCGTTTGAACATCTCGGGGTTGCTCCCCATCGTCCGTGGGTGTTGTTTGCGGGTTAGTCCCCAACCATTATTCCGGCCTATGAGGAGGCATTCTGATGATGCAACGGTTTTTGTGATTGGTTTTTAGGAGGGTTTCAGGATGTGCTTACGGGCGCCCCCTCTCACCCACAAGTGGCGAGGACGAGGTCTCCGCAGTGACTTTCGAGGTCCCCAGGGTCTGTCATAGAACTGAGGCTAGAGTCAAAAGAGTTGGTGGGAGCCGCTGCGGGCGAAAGGGATGCGTTCAGAAGGTGGTGAGTGGCTTGTACGGCACAAAACCCCGCATGATGTTCGGTGGGAAAACGATGGGCGGTACAGACGTTTTTAATATCGACCTATGTCAGTAAGCAGTTGATTCGGGTGGTCAGTGTATCGTGGGGTTGTGGCAGGTACTCGGGATGAAATCGTGCTGAGTATCGGGACTTGGGGTCTTAGTAAGGCGACTTTTTTGCCTGAACAGCGTCAGGTTGTAACGCAGCTCTTACTGATAGGGATGGCGTAAACATCTTGGGAGGAGTCCTGTCTTGAAGACCTATTCGTTCAAAGTTGGCGAGAAGGTGGTCTACCCTGGTCACGGGGTGGGCGAAGTTGAACAGATTGTCAGCCGTTCGCTGGGAGGTGCCGAACGGGAGTTTTATGTAATTCATGTGCTCGATTCAAAGGGAACAAAGATCATGGTGCCGGTAGAACAGTCCGAATCGGTCGGACTCCGTCGCATTGTTGATCGACAGTCGGTCGACCAAGTATACGAAATTCTTCGCTCGAAAAGGGTGAAGATCGACACGCAGACCTGGAATCGTCGGGTCCGCGAGTATACAAATAAACTCAAGACGGGGTCATTATTTGAAATCGCGGAAGTTGTCCGTGACATCTCGGTTATTGGTTCGGGTAAGGAGCTTTCCTACGGGGAAAAAAAGATGCTCGAAAGTGCTCAGCACTTGCTTGTTTCAGAGGTATCTCTGGTGAAGGCACGGGAGCAACATTGGGTTCGCGATGAGATAGCGGAAATATTCGCCTAATGGTGAGTAACGCGGGCGGGGGTATCGATATTCGGGGTGGTCATATCCACGGTGTGGTTTGAGGTTTGTCGTGTCCTATCGTGTGTCCGATCACTCCCCGACCGAGATCTGTGAGCAACCGAGAGAGGCTGCTGATGAGCTGATCAGCCGAACGATCGGCATAGTCGTCGCTGCAGGCAGTGGCTCTCGCTTGGGAGCCAGTGTGCCGAAGGCGTTCGTTCCGGTCCGGGGAAAACCGATGGTTGACCGCGCTGTCGGAGCGATACGTGATGCGGCGTGCGTGGCCTCTATCATTGTTGTTGTCCCGCCAAAAAATCGTGGCGATTCCGGTCAAGACCACTCCGCGGCTCTCGCGGAGCGGCTTGCTCGCGATGGGCCTCTATGTACCGTTGAGGGGGGGGAGACGCGGCAAGAATCGGTTCGGCGAGCTCTCATGTGGTGTCGTTCGGCGTTACCCGGGGCTCAATTTGTTGCTATTCACGATGCAGCCCGTTGTCTCATGCCCGCTGGCGTCATCCGTCGGGTTGTCGAGGCTGCGTGGGACTACGGGGCTGCGACGGCGGCACTTCCAGCAGTTGATACCCTTCGGCGAATAGAGGATGCTGTTCACCACGGTTTCCCCGGTGAACAGAACGAAAATCCAAGTGCCGGTGTGCTTGGGGCAGAGGTTGACCGAGCGTACCTTTGGCAGATTCAAACTCCGCAGGCCTTTGAGCTTGAGCTTCTGTGGCGCGGTCATCACCGTGGAGACGATGGTGGTCAGTTTGGACTTTCACCCGATTCCACGATCGCCACTGATGACACGGCCCTCGTGTCTCCCTTCCATCCAGTTCATGTTGTTCGTGGCAGTAGATTCGGGTTTAAAGTGACCTCTCCCGAGGATCTCGCGTTTGCAGAGATTGTGGCAGATCAAATTCCGTAAGTCGTTGGCGTTCTACTTCATGAGGGGCGGCGGGCTGTTTTTTTGCCTTTTTTCCGTTACTTGATCGTTTTGAGGAGCAATCACATCCATGGCAGACGAAATAGATTATCAGCTGGTTGGTGACGACATGCAAATGGTCGTGGTTGAGCTTGACCCGAGCGAAGGGGTTCGTGCTGAGGCGGGCGCGATGATGTTCATGGAGGAGGGGGTCGAGATGCAAACCTCTGCAGGAACCGGGGGTGGTGCGATGAACGCACTCTTTTCCGGGTTCAAGCGGGTGATCGCGGGGGAGAGCTTCTTCATCACAACCTTCATCAATTCTTGTTCAGGAAAGAGGAAAGTCGCTTTCGCTGCTCCCTATCCCGGGAAGATTATTCCTGTACACCTCGCGGATCTCGGCGGGCGGTTGCTCTGTCAAAAGGATGGGTTTCTCTGTGCTGCTCGAGGAACGGATATTTCGGTAGCATTCACGAAGCGATTAGGAGCCGGTTTTTTTGGGGGTGAGGGTTTCATTCTGCAGCGTCTCGAGGGAGATGGCATGGCCTTTATTCATGCAGGAGGAGCCATCTATCAACGAAAACTCGGCCCGGGTGAACGGCTACGGGTCGATACCGGGTGTCTCGTCGCATTTGAAGAGAGCGTTGGCTACGATATTGGGTTTGTCGGCGGATTTAAGAATGCCCTTTTCGGTGGAGAGGGAGTCTTTCTTGCGACGCTCACCGGGCCGGGCACGGTGTACTTGCAAAGTCTCCCTTTCTCGAGAATGGCTGACCGGATTGTTGCGGCAACGAGGGTGGGCGGAGCTCGCGAGGAACGTCGTGGTGTCGCAGGTGTTGGTGGAGATATCCTCGGTGGATTGTTCGGAGGAAACGGGGACTAGCAAGTGCGGCAACGCCCCCAAAAAGGGATTGCTGATACCCGTCGGATTCAGTGCCCACGGTACCCGAATAGTTTTCGTTCTTTGATGCTGTCGGCGACTGCTACGGGCACATGCTCCTCCCAACTTGGGTCGCCAGACCGAAGAAGCGCGAGTACCTCGGTTGATGTTATGGAGCTAGGTTTGCTTCCTCGGTAGGGGATCGGGGCAATACACTTTGTGTGATGAAGAAAAGCGACGAGGTGCTGGATGTGCGGTGCGGCCGAAAAGGAGTCGATCGATAGTAATGTTCCGTCGGGGAGATACTGCGGATAGCAGTAGGCTCTGACCTGTTCTCGAAAGAGATTGCCTAGTCCTTCAAGCACACCGCCGCGGAGATCGGTATAGTTTTTCTCATCAAGGAGATCAACAAGAGCAGCCCCTCCGATTGATAATCCAATCGGTTGGTCTGTAAAGCCCCGCAGATAACGAATGAGTCCGTGCGAACCCGAAAATCGGGTGATAAGAACTCGCTGCCCGATTGCTCCCAAGATCTCAGCACGGTCGAGAAAATCTTGGGAATCCATGTTCGCGGTCATGAGGAGATTTTTCGTTGTAAGCTCCATGAACGAGATAGTGCGACTCGCATGCTCCGGATAGTCCTGCTTGAATTGGCCATGAGTTGCGAGCAGCATGTCGAGGTGCGTGTGGGTGATTGGTCGAAAGGTGCCCCGCTGAATGAGAATCGGACGCTTGTAAAGAGTGTCAGATGGTTGAAGCACGTTTCCGTGCGAGTCGAACATCGCGATATCCGCCGCGCCCTGGCGGACGAGGGCGAGAGCCATCAACCGATTGTCGACATGAGCGAACGCTTCCCCTGAAAATTCGATCATATCGATCTCTATACGCTCGCGAGAGAGGTTGTCCAGAAGGTTATGAATGATCCGATCAGGGCTCGTATTGTGGTAGAAGCAACCGTGAAGGAGATTTACTCCCAGGATTCCCACCGCCTCTTGCTGAAGGATGTGGGTGTGATCAAGAAGGCGAGCGTGGATGAGCACCTGAGAGACAAGTCCTCCTGGCTCGTTCTGAAATCTGAGCCCCATCCATCCGTGGTCGTAGCTGTGCGCAACCCCAAATCGCCGGGCCGTAACGGTATTAGCGAAGGCGAATAGCCGCTTTGTCCCGTCGTGAAGCCGGTCTACGTTTAGGGCGAACTCGTGATTGAGCATCTGGAGGAGACGGTCGTATGAGACGTAACGGCGGGTCGTTCCATAAATGGCATCGCTCACCGTCATGTCATACGCTGACATGCTCTTTGCAACTGTCCCTGCGGCTCCGCCTACCCTAAAAAACCATCGAACAACTTCTTGACCAGCACCGATCTCAGCGAACGTGCCGTAACGTGCGGTATCGAGGTTAATCTCGAGCGCCTTCTGGTGAGTAGTGGCCTTCGTGTGCTCGGACATGCTTGTTCTTCGTCAACTTGTTTACCCGCAAAGTTCTGATGATAGGGCAAGCGGAAAGGGATCGCGGAGTTCCGCAAGTGATTACAGCGTTGCCATTCTCCTGGACCTCCGCCTTGCTAAGATGGGAACGGCATTATGCCTTTTGTGCTTAACTTCCTGAGTATCAGAGCCGATCTCTTCCGACACATAAGAAACGGTTGAACCACTTACTTGGGGAAGGGCGGCCACGCCGACGCATCCACTCGCTCTCCCTCCTTCCGCACCTATTTATAACGGAGTCTTAAGATATGTCGAAGTCAAGACCGGTACCACCACCCGAAGAGGTAATGAGCGATGTCCTCTTTGAGGTTGAGAAGAAGCATATCCGGCTTCTCATAGTTGATGACAATCCCGCATTTGGTCTTGCCATTAA
Organism: Pseudomonadota bacterium; assembly: GCA_900299205.1. GTDB lineage: Bacteria > Bdellovibrionota_C > UBA2361 > UBA2361 > OMIW01 > OMIW01. Next base: position 7,651 of record OMIW01000193.1, on the reverse strand, counting down.
GGATTATTCAGAGCTGTTCGCCTTCCAGTGTTCTATCGACTGTCGGCTGGCGGGTAGTGAAGATGAAGCGGCTGAAATAACCAAGTCGTGGTTCCCGAACTGCGTCCTCCTTCACCTTCATCTGAGTGATGGTGATGCCTTCTCACTCCTCGAGCGATGGCGTGACGGCCTGATGACCCTCGTAGCTGTCGCTGATCAGCATTCCGCCTTTATCGAGGAAGCTGCGCGTACGGGAGGGGCCGATGCCTTCTACACCCGTAGCGATAATCCAGAGGACCTGGTTCACCTCATTGAAGAGGTGATAGCCCACGTCCCAGGAGCGCCGGCTGTTCACTGAGGAAGCTTGACCCGACTGCTTGGCGGGGTCCGTTTCTTTATAGGCGTGAACCTTAAGCCGCAAGTTCAACCCCTTGATTCATACCTTTCGAGAGTCTCCGGTTGGGGAGCTGGGGGCGACCGCTAAGAGGCTCGTTGATCGGTGCTTTGGGTATTCGAGGAGTTTGGACTGGAGCCAGAAAGGATGAGTCTGCGGCTGATAACACGGGTTGTGGTAGCCCTCGCGATCGGTTTGGCGAGCTACGGCGTGGGGGTTTGGCAGGGGCAGGGTGGGTCACTTTCGGATTGGTGGCATCAATCGGTAGTGGCGAGGCTGTCGGGTAGTGAAGCTGGGCCTGACGACACCAGTATAGGGGAGATCAATGACGGGGGAAGCTCTCTGGGTACTCGGGGGTTATCCTTTGAGCAGGTCGAGCGCCTCCTCGCAGAAGAGGAATCGCGCGGTATCAGAGACCCTGGGGAAGAGGGCAGTTCATCTATCATAGACCTCGGAAAGCGAGATGGGGCTAGAGTCGGTGGAGGAGAGCCTCCGCCGGCGGGTGCACGAGGTGTCAGAGACCTCGGGGAACTCGGGGGACCGAATCGGAAATCGCGGGGCTACATTCGGGTGGTTCGCGATGGCCGGCAGGAGCCACAATCGCTTCAAACCGCCATCGTTGATTTTCGGCCGACCGCACGATCTCCTTGGGGTCATGCCCTCGGGGCCGAAGGAGTCGTTTCACTGATCGGCGCAGTTCATATCGGGGAATCGTCCTATTTTCGAGAGCTTAATCGTGAATTTGAGCGATACGACCGGGTTCTCTATGAGCTCGTTGCGCCGCGGGGTGCTCGCCCCAAGCCGACCCGAGGGGACGAGCGCCGTTCCAAGGCGAGCGCCAACCCCATCACCATCATTCAGTCACTCCTGACCAACTATCTCGGGATGGTCCATCAGATAGATGAAATTGACTATTCACCACGACACTTCGTGCACGCAGATTTGGCGTTTGAGGACCTTGTCTCGGCGGGAAAACGGCAGGGGGAGACAGTCTTTTCTTTCGGGGCGGGGGTGATAGGGGACATGATGCGCTCCTACCAACAGATGAAGGAGATGGAGGAGGAACTAGCGGGCGAAAAGGGGGGGGACGATTCTTCGTGGGGATTGATTACGGAAAAAGCAAACCGAGAAAAGATGACCCCACGGACCCTTCTTCGGCAGTTTGCCGAGGTCATGGAGCGCACCGGAGGCCAGGGGCTTGGCCCTACGCTCGAGGGCTATGTCATTGATTTGCGTAATGATGAGGCGCTGCGGGTACTTGAGGAAGAGCTTCACCAGGCCGGTTCGAGAGGAGAGGGAGGACGGGATCACAGCGGGTTTGATGGGGTAAGGACAGGCAGGAAGCGGGGCCTGCGCGTGGCGATATTTTATGGTGCAGCGCATCTGGTGAAGATGGAGGAGGAGCTCAGGGGGCGGTTCGGGTTGGTACCGGTGGCAGAGCGGTGGGTGCGGGCTTGGAGGTTGGAGTAGAAAATCAAATAAGTTTATAAGAATTGAGTTGCTTCTCGGACCATTCGCGCATAACCAAAGAGGGCCGTGGAGCGAAAAGTATTTCAAGGGGCTTGAAAGTGGATTGAATGAGGAGGGCTTGAATGGCAACGGGGACAAGTTTAGATAAAAAAGGTCCAGGGATAGGGACAGAAGCTGGAAAAGATCCCATATCGGGGCTTCCGCGGGTGGCCTCAATCGGGGATGTCATGAGGGGCGTTAGCTGTGCGGCCTCCTTACTGCTTGACCCGAATCCCGACATGGTTCCCACGGGAAAACTGATCAATGCCCTAGGTCCGGTGACGGCCCAAGTCGCGATGAGACTGTTGAACCAGGTAGCCAACGGTGACAAAAGCTACAATGATGGAAGCTCCATGCCGCCTGCGTTGAAGCACCTCTTATCCCATACTTTGGCTCTCGACGAGAAGTCGCCCAATTTCACCGTGGAGGCAAGCGATAAGCTGATGTCCTCTGAACCGTGGAGAATAGGCCCGATATTTAATGCCGAAGAAGCGCGTAAGTTGGTGAAAATCCTGGAGGGTCAGGGGCTTGCCGAAAAGGCAGCGTGCCAGAGTTCGTGACGAAAGGAATCAAATACTTGGGGGGGTATGGGAAGTTTATCAAGGGAATTATGCAGGGCGGGAAACGCTTTAGAAGCAACCTTCGTCAGGACCAGAGACCACTCAGGGCCTCCGGATAAGGACTTCAGAGTCAATGATACGCAGGCCAGCGAGAGGATGATTGCGAAGAACGGGCTCAATAGGGATGACCTCGTGAGAGCTGTAGCCCTTCTTGACGGCATGAGAAAGGGGGACGAGGTACTTTCTCAGGAGGTGAGAATGCAGGCTGGTAACGCAGTCAATGTCCTAGTCGGAGGTGATCCAAATCAGCGTGGCGCGCTGGTAGCTGTCGTTCAAAAAATGTTCGGAGAGGATATCCAAACCCAACGCGGTTTAGCGGAGCTTCAAAGAAGACTCGGGGTGAGAGAGACTCAGACCGTATCCTCGCAGGGGACACCTGAAAGAACCTCAGAAGCCCTCGTTGTTGGTCATGAAACGGCGTATAAAATCCTTGTAAGGATGGGGGGGATGGTGAGACCTGTTGACCCGTGTGGCTCTGTTGATCCAGAGGTCCCGAAGCCGAGACCACCTCGATCTTAAGAGTTGTAATACCCCGCCCTTTCTCAAGGGATGAAGAGGGAACTTGCTCATCGAGAGGCTTCGGAGTCTGGGGCGGGGGTTCTCGGATCGGATTGATTATGGACAGGCAGCCCGAGTCGTCCCCAGCTTCTGAGGACCGTTTACTTGACGGTGCCTGCCCCTTCAATTAAAGATCGGGCGAGTGGGAGCGGTATGGCTCGCACTATCGAGGCGATGAGGGAAGGTCCATTAGTTGCTGCGATTCTTTCTCAGAGGACCATCAGAAGATAATCCAAGCGCACCCCTCGGAACCTCCCGTGAAATCGTCCAATAACCCCTCTCCCACCGCCATTCGCCCGACCCGCTCTGAAAACTTCCCTGAGTGGTATCAAGAGGTCATCAAAGCCGCTGGCCTTGCTGAGTCGTCGCCTGTTCGCGGGTGCATGGTTATACGCCCCTGGGGGTTTGGAATTTGGGAGAATATTCAGCGGCAGCTTGATGACCGTATCAAGGCGACAGGGCATCAGAACGCCTACTTCCCTCTCTTTATTCCTCTCAGCTTTCTTGAAAAGGAGGCCGCTCACGTCGAGGGGTTTGCGAAGGAGTGCGCGATTGTGACGCATCACCGGCTTGAGCAGCGTGAGGGTAAATTGGTGCCGGTGGGTGAGCTTGAGGAGCCCCTCATCGTGCGGCCTACGTCTGAGACTATCATCGGGGATTCGTTTTCGCGGTGGGTGCAGTCGTATCGTGATTTACCACTTTTGATTAATCAGTGGGCGAACGTGGTGCGGTGGGAGATGCGCCCGCGCCAATTTTTGCGAACAGCCGAGTTCCTTTGGCAAGAGGGTCACACGGTGCATGCGAACGAAGAGGACGCGATGCGCGAAACGGTGCTGATGCACGGGGTGTACGAGGAGTTTTTCAAGACGGTCCTTGCGTTACCCGGGTTTGTCGGAGAAAAGTGCCCCTCTGAGCGATTTCCTGGAGCGGAACGATCATTTACGATCGAGGTCATGATGCAGGACGGGAAAGCTCTGCAGGCGTGTACATCGCACTACCTCGGGCAACACTTCGCAAAGGCGAGCGATATCAAGTTCCTTGATCGAGATGGTGAGCTCAAATATGCGTACACCACCTCGTGGGGAGCATCGACTCGGATGATTGGTGGGTTGATCATGGCGCATGGAGATGACGATGGATTGCGACTTCCGCCACGAGTAGCGGCAAAGCAGGTCGTTATTATCCCGATTACCCCGAAGCCAGAATCAACGGTAGCGGTGCTCGAGGCGTGCGAGCAGCTGCAGAAGCGGCTCCAGGCAACCCTTTTTGATGGTCGTCCGATAACGGTGGAGCTGGACGCTCGTGATATCCGAGGTGGCGATAAGAGCTGGCAGTGGATCAAGCGGGGCGCGCCGGTTCGGATTGAAATTGGACCCCGAGATATCGAACAGGGGCAGGTGAGTCTCTACCGGCGCGACCAGGGTCCCAAGGATCGCATTTCTCTCTCCGTGGACGCCGCAGTCGCAGGGATGCCGGAGCTATTGCATACAATTCATGAGAGCTATTATGCCCAAGCGCTCGCTTATCATGAGCGGCTCACCCGTCGGGATATTGGATCGCTCGCGGAGATGCGAGAGCATTTTTCGGGGGAGGGGCCATCGGGATTTGTGATAGGTAAATGGTCGGGCGATCCGTCGATTGACGAACTTCTCGCTGAGTTTAAGGTGACGGTTCGATGCTTGCTTCCGCAGCGGTCGGATGAAGGGGAGGTGCCGACTGGACGGTGTCTGGTGACGGGTAAGCCCGCGACGGTTGATGCGGTCTACGCGAAGGCGTATTAGCCTCGAAGGTGAAGCTGTAGAAGGGGCTCCTAAAGAAGCCCCTCGGTTATTTTCCTTAATTCCCCCAGCAATCCGCGTGCACCTCCGTTCGATGGCGGGGATGGTGGCCGACTGAATGTCGGAAAAAGGTTCCCGTTACTCTCGGCTGTCATGACTTCAGCCCAGCAATCTGGCTCCGACTCTCGTTGCCCTCGATGCAGTGAGTGCCGCCATCGCCTGATTATTTCGGTCCATTCGAGAGGGATCGCGACGAAGAGTATCTGCGTGGTTTATGATGAGAGGGGCAGCGTCATGAAGCGTTATCCCCTGTCGGATGGCGGTCGCAATACTTGCGCCCTCACTTGATACAATCCGCAGGGACATTTCAATCCTCTCGGTCGGAGGAGTGTTGGGATTGAAACTTTCAGACCGAAGAACTACCGCAGGGGTCCGAAATCGACGCAATGTCTCCAGCATCGAGGGAAGGTCCGACGTTTCCCCCTCCTCCACGACCACTGCAAGGTCGACCCGCCCCAACACGCCATCGATAAAGGGGAGTTGCCCGGCATCAAGGTGAATAAAGACGCCATCGGTTGGCGTATCGGCGAGGTGATTCAGGAGGATTGAAAGCGCTTGATGGTGACGGCTCAGGGAGGTGATGTCATCCACTTCGCACGCACCGAGCGATATGAACCGCGCGGGTAGGTCGTTTTGCGTTTCCGACTTTGTTTCGAGGTTTGCATCGGCTTGGATCCGACAAGACACCTGACCGGAATAGTATGATATGAGGGGATCTGATGGGGAGCACCCCACCTGCCGGCTGAGTGCATTTGCAACGGAGCATTCGGTAATCGAAGAGGCCCGAAGACCACTCTGGCCTCCCTGAACGTATTCCTTGAGGCGAAATCCCTCTTCGCCAAGCCGAGGAAGTCGTGACGCAAGCGAGGGCGAGACGTTTAGTATCTCAATGAGCTCCTGCTGTGGCGTTGCGTCCACAATCATTGCGCGGCGACCGTGCGAGACCCATGTGGCAGCAAGCTGGGCCACCACTAATCCACGCCATTTTGTATCTCCTCCGCAGGTAGCAATTCGCATAGCTGTCTCCGATAAGGGGTTTTACCCCCTTACCGTACGAAATAGTTGACCATTCTGCAACAGGGTATTAAATGGCGATGGGTGATGCTGGTAACCGAATCGCTATGCCAACGGACGAGTGTTTCTCTGCGATCGACAGTGAGTTACCATTCCTCCGTTAATTTCCCGCGCAAAGGAGAAAACGATGAAGGGAGTGAAGGTAGGGGCGCTCGAATTTGAGTCTTTAGGCTCTCGGATGGCTGTTCTTGGTGGATTTGCGGTTGTGATTAGTTGTTGGGTAGGCTGCACCTCGCGCACGTGTGCGCCCTCGGGAGAGAGTGGTTGTGGATATCCGACCCTCATGCCAGGGGCAATCTCTCGGGCTGAAATTAACCGGAGCGGGGTAGCTCGAGATATTGATGGCTGTATCGCTATGGGGGGAAAGATGGAATCCCCGATACCGCCGCGGTCATGTCGTATGCCAAATGGTTCGATGGTGATGGAATTTTTTAGTCCTCAGGGCAGAGCCGGCTCCGAGAGTTCATCGTCGCAATAATTTTAGGCGCGAACGTGAATAGCACAGCCATTCCCCGCATCATATCGTGTGTTTTTTATGGCAAATTCTCTCCTTGTGTATCCGGAAGAGATTACCTCCTCGGGATCTGTGATCCTCGAAGGAGCGCGGGCGCTTCACGCGCAAGACGATTTCCACGACATTGCCCCAGGGGTATCGATACCTGCATCGATTTTCGGGGGAGTTCGGGGCTGTGCAACCTATCAGGAGATCGGTCGAGAAAGGGTTGTCCTTTTTTTTGAGCCGACTGCCGCCGCGATCCCCCGGAATCCGGTCTCTCTTATTGTTGCCGTTTCTCGGCCACAAACCATCAAAAAGGTTATCCAGGCCGGGGTGTTTCTCGGCGTAGAGCAGCTCCTCTTCGCGCGGACTGACCTCACCGACAAAAGCTATCTCGGTTCGCGAGAGCTGCGCTCCGAGCGTATCGCAGGAGAGGTGGAGCGGGCGCTTGAGCAGTGCAGCGACTCTTGTGCGCCACAGATATCGGTGCATCGTGCGCTGTCCGATGCCTTGAAGCAATCTTCTCACTCTCAGAGGGGTTATTTCGCTCACCCAGAGGTGATGACGGGGGCGCGTCGACTGAGTGGCTCGGAGCAGATGAAAACGGGTGAAGGTTTGTCGCTGGCGAGTTCAGAGAGGGACGACCGTGATGTATCGAAAATTGGGCTCACAATTGCAATCGGCCCAGAGAGGGGGTGGAGTGCGGGTGAATGCACTTATTTTCGCGAACAAGGTTACCACTCGTTATCTCTCGGGGATCGGGTGCTTCGGGTCGATGCAGCGATGTATGTCGCGGTCGCCTCGCTGATGCGATACTGTTTTGTTCCGTTGCGCCCCTAGAGGCGCCCAGTCGCGCATCCTTTGTGCGATGATCTCATCTCGTCTGTCTCATGAATGAGCGATAAGCCGCTGGTGTGAGAGGGGGTTACCCTCGGTGCATCCTATGGCCCATCTCGTGCATCTCACTGTGAGCCCCTCCGTTAATCCGAAGGGTAGTTCTCTGATAGTAGGTTGCCTGCGCGCTTTATGTCTTGAGATATGGCTGAAAAAACTGAGGAATCCCCAGCGGAAGGGGGAGGGGGCAAAAAATCGGGAAAGAAGAAGATTGTCACTTTTCTTCTCCTCTTGCTTCTCCTTGGCGGAGGGGGCGCAGGGGCATTTTTAATCCTCGGTAAATCGCAGG
>OMIW01000192.1 GCA_900299205.1 Pseudomonadota bacterium | reverse complement strand
GCTGCGGGGAGCGGTGACGTATTCAGTGCGCTCTCGCGGGTGACCATTTTCTCGATGCTTGTGCTCGTGGGAGTTTCGGTTCCCCTCATATTGGTAAGCGTCATCAAATGGCGAGCTTTTTTGAGTCTTTTTGGGACCGCCCCGGGAGTATGGCGACTAACAGAGCTCTACCTTGTTGGGTATTTTGTTAATCTCTTTTTGCCCTCTCAGATAGGAGGAGATATCGCGCGGAGCCTGTCTGCGTCGCAGCCGGGGGGCAAACTGTCCACAGTCATCTGCACCTTTCTCGAGCGTTTTACTGGGCTTCTTGCGATGGTCACTATCGCTGCGGCGGGTTTACTGGTGACGGCTCAACCACCCCTCGTGGTTTTCGTCGTGGTGTTGTTCGCGGTCGTGGTATGGGGAGGAGCAGTGGCGCTTTGGGTGATGATTCCGACGGGGTGGATTCCCTCTCCTCGGTTAAAGGAGCAACTCGCTAAGATGGAGCACGCCCTCTCATTGGTGAGAAAATCCCCGGCGGTCCTCAGCCAATCGATCTTTCTCTCTCTTATTTTTCATACCCTCGCAGTGATTAATACCCAGACGGCAGCGTGGGCGATCGGTGCTCCTTCGATTCCGTTTGCCGATCTTTTTGTTATTGTTCCGTTAGTGCTCATTCTCGGGAGTGTCCCGGTCACCCCGAGTGGACTCGGTGTCCAGGAGGGGGTATGGGTTTTTTTTCTGGGCCAGGTGGGAGTATCACCAGCCGATAGCCTGGCAATTAGTTTAGTGCTTCGCGCAAAGTCATACCTGCTTGCGGCGGTGGGTGGGATTGTGGTCGTGCGGGATCGAATGAGGGGGGCGATGGAGCAGGGGCTCAGAAACGACCCGCAGTGAGTGAGAGCGGAGAAAGTGTGGCCTTAACCTCTTTTGCTCGGTCGTATGGGGCGGGATTGTCGTCAGGTGGGTGGCATCCCTGAACTGGTGGGTGTTAAAAGAAGAAGCCCCTTGCTCCCGAAAGAGCAAAGGGCCTGATTCGGGCAAAATCAGAGGCGCTGACGCGGGAGCAGCGACGACGGACGCTCTGCGGGTGCTGATGTCGTCGAAGGCATCAGCAATTCCGAGGCGGGTCTCACCTCAGGTCGTTCGGCAGGAATGGCTGCCGTAGTTCGAGCTCTGAAGCCGTACTTCCCGCAGCGAGAATCGTAGTATTCCCCACTACTCCCGAAGGAGTATAGTTGGGCACACTCAACAATTTCTTGCTGAGATCTGCAATCAATGGCGTTTTTCACCAAAGACACTTCGATCCCTCCGGAGAAAACCCACTGATTGTTCAACCCAGAGCTGGGAAAAGCAGCGAGGGAAACTGAGTTGTTCCCGCACTGGACGGCTCCTTTAATGGAAGGCCCGCCAGGGAGAGTGACAACCCCCTCGAACTTACTCTCCCCGGATGGGTTAAAGACCATCTGGGAGTTGTAGTTCGTCCCTGACCCTATCGCCGTCGGATTGGCGGTAGTGTTGCTTATCGCCGTTGGGCTGGCCGTATTGGTGGTCGTGTTCGACTGCTGACTGGCGGCGAGGCCAGTGCAGCTCCCATCCTGGCAGGCCAGGGAGGGGAGAGCGACCATGGGCAACAGGGGCACGACGACCAGCGTCCCGATAATACCCTTTTTAACCAGTTTTTTAACCTTCATGTGGGTAAGTGAATTACCGTTGATGCCCTACGCGTCAAGGGTTGTCACAGCTCTTTATTGCCGAGTCACCCCTGTTGTAGGTCGTCAACGCTCCTCCACCTCTCTTGGGAAGCTCTCACTAAAAATTGATTCTTTTTAATCGAGGTTCCTCACTCTATCGTGTCCTAAACTTATGGCTGTTTCTTACTCATTTGTGATATCCGAGGAATCTCGCAGATAGCGCGCTCTAAAAAATGAAAGAGAGGGGCTCGCTGATGCGATACCCCTCTCGGCGACTAACCTAGATTAGCCACCCTGCTGACGGGATCAATTGAAAATCGATCCGGATCCGATGAATCGGAACTCGCTCCAATCCTCCGCTTGGATTGTGAGATTGGTGGAGTTCCGGACTTGCTCCGTCCACTGTTGCGACTCTTCCACCAACTTGTTGATAGTGGTGGTTTGAGTCCCCGATTGTGCACCCCCAGTCCCCGTGCAATTGCAGTCGGGAAGGAGGGTATACGAAGCGCTATCCACGGTTTCCTGCCGGGAACTGAAGGTCCCAGTGATGGACTTCTGGGATTCCGACAGGCTCGTGCCGTTGGACAGTACGGATGAACCGCCCCACTTCTGGTAAATTTCCGCGCTGGCAGGGCCAACGAATGAAAAACCGAGAAGCGCTGCGGTGAGGGCGCCAAGAAGAGTGTTCATGAATAACCTTAGTGCCTACGCAGGATAGCAATTTCCCAAGTCTAAAACAAATATCCGACCAAGGGTTTTTTTTAAAAATCCTTGGTCGGACCGCGGAAAAAAACTCAGATGTTGGAGGGTAACCAAGAACGAGGAAGTAAGACCGAAAGCTTTACATTCTCCAATTAAGTGGGGATACTCGAGAGGTAGGTTTTTTTAGAGAGATGGAATCATTTCGGTTGATTGAGCCCACAGGAGTAATCCGAAAGGTCATTCAGGTAACACCGATGAGAGGGGTCGCTATTTCTCTCATGTCCCTCTGGTTGATCAATGTCGGTTCAGTGCCCGCTGCGGCTGGTCCGCTCTGGTCCGACCTGTCGGGGCAGTTGGAGCAGGAAGCAGGCGGCTTTGTTCAAGGGTCGGGCCCTTCTGATCATGAGATGTCCGGTCCCATGCAGCACCAGTCAGATTCCGCTTTTCCCGCGGAGAAGGAAAAAACGACGAAGTTTTACCTCCGAATCGTCCGGGGCGGTAATGTTGTCGAAGTGGTGGAGGGAGACAGGGTCATTCGCATTTTTCCGGTTTCTGTCGGAAAGCCGGGTTGGGAGACTCCGCTCGGCACATTTCATGTTATCCAGCTGGAGGAGGATCCCGTTTTTCGAAGTCCGTTCGATCTGACGGATATTCGGCCTTCGGGTGCTCCCAACAACCCGCTGGGTCCTCGTTGGATTGGATTTTACCAAGATCATGAGGGCATAGCGATAGGATTCCATGGAACAAACCTCGAGCGTTTGCAACCCTCGCACGGGTGTGTGCGAATGCGCAATGCGGACGTAAAGGCGCTCTTCCAGTACGTCTCAATAGGCACCGTGGTCAAGGTTGTCCCCTAGGTGCGGAGTACGAGGTATCCCCTCGTACTCCTTTCTTCAATTTTTTTTGGGGGTGGCTCATGCGAGTCTGGTCGTGCTGACGGCTCGGGCGGGTCCACGGGTGAGTCGAGATATTCGGCGGGTGACGGTGTCGCCTAAGCCCCGGCCTACTCCTGCTTCTTTAACCTGACCCTATCTGGCGTAGCGAGCTGGACCCGCGGCGGGACGCGCTACCCCTTGGGTGGGTGGGTTGGTTAGAGAGGCGACAAGTGCCGCCATGCGCATGTGCGGATTTTGTCCATCAGGGAGGGGTTGGAATCCTTCGATAGTGAGCGGGGCTATCCGCTGTCCACTGGTGACGGCCGACACCGCATTCCGTGCTGCAGTCTGAAGGATCCCGGGAGAGCCCTCTGATCCGGCCGTTTGGCGATGGAGATGCGTTCTTATAGCCGCTAGGCTCGCGTCCAGGGGACGATCAGTCGGGATGGGAATCACCTGCTCTCGCGTCGCGGATGAAATACCATCAGCGGTCTGATGTTCGACAACGATCTGAGTGACCGCGACCTGCGCTCCATTGGCCGCTTTTACCAGCTGCACGTTCTGGGAGGTTCCAACGCTCACATCGTGGTGACCCGGAATTTGAAATGACAGCCTCTGCGATGTCACATCACCCCGGGGAGTCAGCCCTGCTATCGGCAGGCCAGCGAAGAGAGATAGCACCGTATTCGGGTCCACTCGGCCATTCTGACGAGATTCTCGAGACAGGGTATCGTGCCCAGCTTTGAGCAATCGCGTTTCCAGAGTCTCAAGATCCCCCCTCAACTGGTGTTGAGTTACCAACGGTGGCGTCGGGCCATTGAGCAGTACCTGCTGTTCATAGGTCACGCTATGGGTTTGATTGGCTGAATCCGGGATGCCTGTTCGCTGGGCGCGAGCGGACATCGGCCGGGCGGTGTCGGGAGTGTCAACGCGAAGGCTTATCTTGCTCGTTGCTGTTGACTGACCATTCTCGGTTGATACGCTGGCGCCACTGTCTACCCCCATATCGTAGATGTGAGAGTACGGGCGACGATAATCGATCTGAGGATTCTGGCTCCGATGCTCCCATGGCTTTTCTCCACCCCTTCGCTGACTGTTGATTTCAAGCCGTTGCTGCTCGTGAATCGCCGCGCGCAGCTCATCTGGAGTGGGTATCACCGGTTCTGCAACCGCCGCAACCGCGACCTGACGTACCGCGGCGAGTCGCTGCTGAGCGTCGCGCGCAACTGTGGGATTGGTCGAGGAGGCCCGCTCCTCGAGAGCACTGACCAGAACTTTATTTTCTCTCTCGAACCAACGCCACACCGCGTCGTTCAGCTGTTCTCTCGGCTTAACTGTCCCATCAGCTTGATACGCTGAAACACCGGTAACCGCTTCAAAGTTTTTGGCCAATTCCCCCTGCTGGTGCATATCTGCCTGTGCAAAGACGTGAAGAGCTGCGTTGGCCGGGAAAAAACTCGCAGTCATCGGGGTAGCGAGGCTTTGGATCGGTTGCAAGGCGGTTGTGCGGAGTGCGGAGAGCTTTTCCTGCGCCTCTTGGGCGATATCCGTTTTATTCGATCTTGCTGCGGTCTCGAGCGGGGCGATCTCGGGATTGGTGAGGCGTTGTCTGGCTAACAACGCCTGTTCGAGCTCCTGACGCGATTTTACGGTACCGTCTGCCCAAAGGGGGGAGACGCCACCACTGGCCTGTTCAAAGAGATGTTGCCTGACCGTGTCCGCAGAGCTTGCAAAACGCTGAACCGTTCTCGTGTCGATATCAGAGACTCTCATCACGCTTAGTTCGCGAGCGTTAATCGACTGTACGACCTCGGGGGGAAGTTTGATTCGCTGTTGGGGAATGGCATCGGGACCGGGAATAACCAAGGGGACTACTCCGACTGGTACCACACCGACCGCTCCGACGGTGAGGGCTGCCTTGCCTTCGCCCTCACCATAAAAAACGAGCGATTCTGTCG
>OMIW01000191.1 GCA_900299205.1 Pseudomonadota bacterium | reverse complement strand
TCTCTTCGGTCGCATCAGAGGGATCGCCCGTCCGATTGCGAATTCGTTCGAGAGCGATTTCGGTTCGACAGTGGCACCAGATGCAGTGGCACTCTGCTCCCCGAATGTCCGCCAAGCCGGCAACGAGAAGCTGTGCCTCACGGCTCTGAAAGGTCGCATCGAGAACGACTGGCAGCCCACCGGCAAGGACAGCGGCAGCGCGGGTAATCATCAATTCGTAGACACGAGCTGTCATCTCAGCAGAGTAGGCACCAGAGGGAGCGGGTTCCGTATCTTCGACTCCCGTCAGCTCTTTGCGAATATAGTCGCTGCGAATGACCACTGCACCCTGTGCGCGGCCGATCTGGTGGGCGACGGTGCTCTTCCCTGCACCAGAGAGCCCCCCGACTGCGATAAAAGTAGGTTGTCGCCACGAAAGAGCGGTCTCGGCGAGAAGGAGATATTTTTCGGCATCAGCATTCCAGCCAGATGGTGAGAGCGCGAGTATCTTCGCCCGAACTGTTGCCCGATAGCTAACGAGCAGAGGAATCAAGGCGAGCCCCTGGTAGTCACCCGTGATGCGAAGGTAATGTGAGAGGAAGATGGACAGGCAGCTCCACGCCTCTTGGTACATCAGGTCCATAACCATGAACGCAATATCGTTCATGGTGTCGATGGTATTTAGTTCGGGATTAAACTCTATTCCGTCAAATGGGAGGAGTTCTCCGTCGAAACGACAGATATTCCGGCTGTGAAGATCGCCGTGGATTTTCTTCACAAAAAAGGGTGCGCGAGAGGCAAATAGTGACTCGTTTGAGGCGAATGCTGCGATCTGTCGGGCGATGAGCGCATCGATTCGGATAGAATCAGGAAGACTTTTCAGAAGAACTGGACGATTCGCCTCTATCTGCCGTCTAAGGACCGAGGCGGCGGGAAAATCTGGATGGGGCGGTTCTTGCAAATGAAGGGTTGCTATTAACTCAGCCAAACGCTCGAGTTGCGCGGAGGACGGGGGATCCGTCGCGAGGAGCGATTCGAGGGTCGCGCCCGATTCAAATCGACACATCTTCAAAAGAAAATCGACGCACTCGGGTGAGGGCGGGGACAGCTCAAACGAACCGTCATTCCGCCGCATGATACCAATAACCTCGCGGTAGAGTCCCGGAGCAAGCCGTTGATTCAGCCGCATCTCTTCCTCACAAAAGTGCCAGCGGCGAAGAGGATCTCGGGAGTCGATAAAATCGAGATAGAGTGGATTTTTTAATTTATAAGCGTAGGGACCGACAAGGAAAAGGTGGGATGCAAGGGTCTCGATGTGGGTGACGGAATCCCCGGAGGGGAAGTGAATCGAAGATGCGGGGGGGTATGAGGTGGGATCGCAGAGAAATGAGATAAGGGGAGAGGTTTTCGCATTCATACGAGGTGCTGGGATTACGTCGGCGATCCAGGCGCTGGATTAAGAAAGAATATCTGCGACTCGCAAGGTGGTGAAAAATGATTTTCAGTTGTGCACTTTGATAGTTTGACTGCAACTTCATCGGAGTCAACGAAAAGATCCTCAAGGTATCTCAGGTAATATATCTCCGTTTTTTTGGTCAAAACTCTCAAAATGCTCTCGAAAGAACCATTTTTTACCACCTCGCTGGATGGGGTCGGACCGATTCTGCGCCATTTTTGAGCATTTCTTCCTCTCACCGTATCTCGATACGGTCGTGCCAGTCAAAGGCTCAAAAGGTTTCGTCATCTGGGTGAGTACGTATGACCTTACGATGTGTGCGATGATTGGATGCCTCGCTCTTCGGCGGATTGTGTGAAAGGACAAAAGTGTGAAAACGCGCGCAGCGCTTTTTGAGGATAGGCTGACGGTATGATAAACTCGGCGTATTTGCTCCCTTTATAAAAACCCTTTTCTGCCCGTAACTCTATGATTGGTCGCTCCCTTCCATCCGATAGCCTCGAAATCCTCGAAACCCTTCTACCTCATCTCAAAGCGGGGGCGGCATACGCGGCCCACATACAGAAGCGTATTGGTCACCAACCTGATAAATCAACCTTTGGTGAGAACCCGTTCGCGGCGGCGCTTTCTGATGCCGATATCTCGATACAAACAGTGGTCGAGGTTGCTGTTCTGGCCGCCTATCCCGAGGCCAGATTTTTTGGGGAGGAGTATGCGTCGTCGGTAAATACGAAATATCTTGCTGCCACATGGTGGGGGGATGTGGGAGAGGGAGGAGATGACCGAGTATTGTTGCTTGATCCGATTGATGGCACCCGATACTACCTCGATCAGGGGGAGTTTCATGTAATCTTCAGCGTGATATCGCGTGATAGTTATGAGGCGAGTATTTTTTTGTTTCCGCGGAGACAGAAAATTGTTTATGCCGTTCGAGGGCAGGGAGCGTTTGTAGGAGACTGGTCGGAGGTGAATTTGCGGAATTTTTCCCAGCTTCAGCTCGGGGAAACTCCTTCGCAGAAAGGGGAAGAACCCCCAATTTATTGCAGCCTTCACGCGTCGCTGAATGAATCCGCGCTTGCCCCCCTCCCGGTGTTCCACCTTGCTCGTGACTATCGACCCGGGCCAGCGACCCCGATTCATGCGGGACTCTTTTTTGGAGATGTCTCGGCGGTGGTGATGAACTCATCTCAACTCATCGATGGGGCGGCGATTGCGTTCGTTGCCAAAGAGGGGGGCGCATGGGTGTCCACCCATTCCGGTGAGCCGATGCCCCCACCTCGCTCGGCAAACGCTGAAAAGCAGCTTGTGGGCTTTGTGGCATCGCGTTCGGAGGATATTCATCGAAAAATCCTCGTGGCGTTGAGTAATGTAAGGAGCGAGGAAGGGCCGCGCGAAGACTGATCTTAACATCGGCACGAGCACCTCCTTGGATCTCGTGCTCGCCAAGCGTGAGCGAGAATGTCGCGCGTCATTTAACAGTCGTGCGAACCTTTGGTATTTCGGGCTAATCGACCGTAGCCCATCAATGCTCTCAGGGCATCTGCCTCAAGCTCCGGATCGAGCTTTGAGGATGCGCGACAGGGCAAAGCACCTGAGGACGTCCCGTTTGACGATACCTTTTCTATCTTTGATGATGGTGACCCATCTTCGGTATGGGAGCCGTTCACACTTGCGTTGAGAGCGGAAGAAAGAGGTTCCAAAAACTCAGGGAGTAGTCCTAAACCCTCTCCACCGGCGCAAGCGTCCGCCTCGTTGATCGGAGAAGTAATCTCAGGGTCGGTGGGTAACGCCACTTCGTCCTCAGAAACTGGCAGATTAAAGCGACGGACAAGTGCCTGCCGGGCTGGAAGTGGAAGTTGAAAAAGCGCGTCAACGAGACCGTTTGGGATGGATTTAGAGACTTTTTTTTCGGCGGCCATGGGCTCGGGTTCTCTTGGCGTTTAATCGGAGCCTTTCTGCCTTGATAGTGCGGAGCACGTTGCAGGAGAAGCTGCCTTTCGCACACACGATAAATCCCCGGAAGAGGGGCGGTGTACCTATCCAACCAACAAACAATTCCACTTCGCTCCCTCTATTCTAACATGATGGGCGGACATTTGCCGAGAGGTTTTCTTTTACGAACACGGAGCGGTATACTTCACCCTATTTCAGGCAAATGACCGAGAGGAAGATAATTGACGGGATGGGGTGCTTTTGCGCAAGGAGTCGGATTATGCACAGTTCTTTCAGGTCATCGGCACGATTCGTCTCGATGGTCTTGATATCTCTCGCTGTCTGGGTGCTGGGTTTTCCCCCTCAAGGAGTGGCAGCAGAAGATCCTGTTGAGATGAAAGTTGTCGCTCACATCTCCTCGGAGGTTGGTTCGGAAAAGCGGTTGTTCCTAGCAGCACATTTCTCAATAGCTCCTGGCTGGCACATCTATGCAAAAAACCCGGGGGAGTCTGGTTTGCCCACAACAATACGGTGGGAACTTCCTGCTGGGTTTTCCCTTCCATCTCTCCATTGGCCCGTTCCCGTTCGTTTTAGCAACGAGGGACAACCAAAGACATTCGGCTATGAGGGAGAGGTCGTTCTTGTTGCTGAAGTCGGGATACCCACTGATTTCGCTCAAGGTAATCCGATTCCAATTACGGCGAGAGCTTCATGGCTTGGGTGTAGTCCTCGGTCGTGCGTCCGAGATTCAAACGAAACGAGCTTCGTACTCAAGGTTGGCGAGGTACCCGAACGCATGCGCGAGCCAGCTTCTTTCTTTTCCGGGTGGATTGCGCGGGACCCCGTCGATGCGGGATCTCATCCAGCAATACATTCTATCGAAGCTATCCCGGGAGTCGGGGTGACCGTATTCTGGAGCGAGCAGGTCTCAGAGGTCGATTTCCTCCCCGATGAGCCGGCCCCTCGACGGTCAGGAGGAGGTGGAGGGAAAAGCGTGGAGGTGCGGTCGCGAAAAAATGACGGGGGAAATATGGCGACAGAGGTAGTTTTGGTTTCGTCTGATGGAGGTGCGGTGTCGCCGGTGAATGGTTCCCTTCTCTTTCGGCGTGCTGATGGATCGCGTTCGGGAATCAGGCTTATCATCCCGCACGAAACTCGCGATTAGGGGAGATCCGGGAAATACAATCGGTATTTCAGCGACGCGTCGTTTACGAAGGACCGAGGTGCTGGCTTGCCCGGCAGAGAGCTCTCGGATATAACTTCGGCGAGTTTTTGAAGTTAGCGAGGGCTTCTCGCTTTTTTGAGCTGCTGTTAGATCGTCGCCTGGGGCTCACGATAACGGCAGACGCCAGATGGATGAGATTGAGAGACGCAATGAGAATTGATTTTGGAGGAACAGGGGACGCGCACTTCTGGGGAAAGGAATGGAAAAAAGGTGTGATGCGCATCCGAGAATGGGCTGGCCGTACGAGTATTCGTATCGCGCTTGCTACCCTTTGTTTGACAATACAAGGAGAGGTTCTCGCACAGGTGCCGGCTGGACAGCCTCCGATGCCGAGCTTCGGGGAGCGGCTCATGCAAATGATGCCGATGCTCCTCATGGTTTACGTCATTTTTTATATTCTGGTGATCCGTCCCCGTCAATCCGAGGAGAAGGCGCAGCAAAAGTTTCTGGAAGGACTAAAAAGGGGCGACCAGGTCATTACAGCCTCAGGACTGTTCGGAAGAATCGTCAGTATAGACCCCGGTTCGATCACCCTCGAGATAGCACCTACCGTGAAGGTTCGGGTCGAGCGAAGAACCGTCATCAAGCGGGAAGAGAGCGAGCAGTCTTCCGCTAAGTGAGTGGCTAGCCGCCTCGAGTGGGGGCGATGAGGTTGAACGTCCTCAGGGAAAACGGGGATTTCCTGAGGGACAGAGCGCCGGCTTTATTCGGTGCCCCCGGTGGGCACGGTGAAGAACGGAATCGTCAGCGAGTTACGACAGGGCTGAGCAGTTCATGATTTCCGCAGGGAGACACGAACTGCCAAAGGTAAAGGAAATAAACATGGGTTCTCGTTCCAGGCAGCGAATCATTGGGATAGCAGTTGTCATTGTAGTTGCCCTCCTCCTACTCGTACCAACTATCTCCAAGGAGGGTTTTGGTCGCGAAATCCAATGGCCACTTTCACGGGCACTTTCGCTAGGTCTTGACCTTCGGGGAGGGGTTCATCTGGTCTACCAGGTTGCAACTGAGGAGGCGGTGAAAGGTCATCTTCAGACGACTGCCCAATCTGCACGGTCGGTGTTGAGGGCCGAGAAATTGATCGTCGTGCGGTCGAATCCGGTTGATGCAAACCGTTTAGAAGTAGTTCTTCTCTCAGACTCCATGACTGAGCGGGCGAGAGCGGTGATAGAGGATAAATTTCCCGAGCTCCAGTTTGTAGAAAAAACCGCTGATGGTGGTCGACCGCGATTGGTGTATCATTTGCCGGATCAGACCGCTCGTCAGATCAAGGAGCGTTCAGTTGTTCAGGCGATCGAGACGCTTCGCAATCGTGTTGATCAATTCGGGGTGGCCGAGCCTCTCATCACTAGAAGCGGTGTTGAGCGAATTTTGCTTCAAATGCCGGGGTTCTCCGACATAGAGCGGGTGAAGCGGGTCGTGGGAAAAACTGCCAAACTCGAGTTTCGTCTTGTTCCAGTATCTCCCTCGGCGCGTTCGCTCTCTTTAAAGGACCGTAAAGGCTCTCCGATACGTGTCGAAGAGGATGTTTTGATGGGCGGCGATGCGGTGCAGGATGCGAGGCCGGAGCGAAGCACCGGAAGGGTCGAGGTGGTTCTGACCCTCACGGCTGAGGGCCGAAAGACGTTCGGTGCGATTACCTCTGAACACGTCGGTAGGCAATTAGCGATCGTCCTTGACGGGGTGGTTTATTCCGACCCGGTTATCCAGGACCGAATTACTCAGGGGGTTGCAACAATC
>OMIW01000190.1 GCA_900299205.1 Pseudomonadota bacterium | reverse complement strand
TGAACGGATATCCGATATCTCCCCGAGAAGGGCGGGGAGAAGAGTGAGACTGTCCGAACGCTACTGGGTGGCGTTCGGTCTCGCGTGGGCCCGAGCGGGTGAATGAGAGGGTTTTTTCGAGGGTTCGCTTGGAGAGGTAACTTCCTGACGTGTTTTTTTTAATCGTCCTCGGGGGACGTAGCATCAAAGAAAGAGAAGAGAGGAGGTGTCGGGGCCGGGTCAAGGCCCGGGATAACTTAGTGTGGTGGGTTAGTATTAGGATGACGGTTCTGGCGTTGAGGTATCGCTTAATGGGACCCGATGGCAGAAGGATCGCACTTTTTAGTCTAGCGCACCTGAGGTGCCATGGTAGATTTAAAGAAGAAAATCACCCCCACTGGAGTCTTGACCTATGATAGACATGACAAACTATCAATCAACCTCGAATCTGAGCACGTCCCAGCGGGTACTTCTGGCAGAAGATTCTCAAGAAGCATCGGAGGTTATTAGCATCCTTCTCGAAGGGCTCGGCTATGATGTTACCACCGTCAGCAACGGGCGAGAGTGCATGGATGCTGTGAAGCGGGCCGAACAGGATGGTGCGCCGTTTGACTTCGTCTTTATCGACATAAGAATGCCCCTCGTTGATGGGAATGAAGCCGCCGTGGCGTTAAGGACCACGGGATATCAGAATCCACTGATTGCGGTGACGGCCGATGCATCTCTCGCCGGGAAGCTCGAATCCACCTTTTCCGGTTTTGATGCGTATCTCAGCAAGCGGGGTCTTGATCAAGGGCTTATTGCCCAGGTTGTCAGAGAGGTCTCAAATCGAGGCGGAGTGCGTTAGGGTAACACCCCTCGAGAATGCTGCTGAAAAGACACTGAGCATCCCCTCAAAAAAGGAGAGCAAAAGAGCAACCGTATCCAGGGCGGGCCTTTTTGGCTATAACTTTTAATCAACCCTTTCGAATCCTTCAACGATGCGGTGAACCTCCCTCTCAATTTCATCAAGATTTCCGGCAAGTGTGGTGGTCTCACCCCGTTTAATTGTGACTTCCGCATCGCGCGCCATATCAGAGAGCACGGGATAGCCGAGGAGCCCCGCCGATCCGGCTATCTTATGAACCTGTTCCCGAATCTCCGCCCATCCCGAGCGAGCTTCTGCCTCCCGGATGATGGAGACCGTTTTTTCAAGGCTTGAGACGAATCGATGTCGAATCTCGTTAAGACGCCCCTCTGTGGATGCACCCTTACCGACCGCGACTCTCACTGCACCATCATCGGAGCCCATTTCAGGAGGATGCAGCATTCCTTGAGCGAGCCGAGCTGAGACTGTCCGGAGGAAATCTTGCACCCGAAACGGCTTCGTGAGATACGCATCTGCCCCCGCTCTGATGCAAGCATCGACCTCTTCTTCGAACGCATGAGCCGAAAGCGCCAGTATTGGCGACTCTATGTTCCTTGCACGAAGCTCACGGATTGCGGAGAGCCCATCCATCCCGGGCAAACCGATGTCCATAAGAATCACCTGAAACCGCTCCCCGTCGTCAATGAGCCGAAGACACTCTTCCGCAGTTGGCGCAATCTCTACCGACAGGCCTAAATCCTCTAAAAGAAGGCTAATATACCGAGCGGAGTCGACCGCATCTTCGACCAATAGAACGTGGCCATTAAGTCGAGTGGCCCCTCCTCTGTTATCGCTGATTTGCTCCTCAATCACTGGGCGAAGGGGAAGTAAAATTCTGAAGGTCGACCCGACCCCCATCTCACTCTCGACTGAGATATACCCCCCCATCCTTCGGACGATCGACTGCGCGACAAAAAGTCCGAGCCCGACCCCCGGCGTGCCGCGACTTGCAACATCTTCCGTGCGAGAGAACTCTTGAAAGAGAACCCGACGTCCCTCCTCGGAGAGCCCCCGTCCCGTATCCGAGACTGCAAACTCAAGCTGTCCTTCACCTTCACGCCAGACCGACAGCGTCACTTGGCCGCTCTCAGTATACTTTACTGCGTTGACTATTAGATTAACCAGAACCTGGGTTAAACGAGTGACATCACCCACAAACCGCTTGGGAACATCTCCCCGAACCTGGACGGAATAGGTGAGCCCTTTCGCCGATGCTTGAAGATCCGCGACAGCATTCACGAGCTCGAGAACTTCATGAAGATATACCGGACCCTCATGCAGCCTGAATTCTCCCCCCTCGAGCTGCGACGAGGTCAGCACATTATCAAGGAGGGATAAAAGGAAACGACCATTATTTTGGAGTGCCCGGACAAATTCTGCTGTTTGATCTTTTTTGTACTGACCATCCGCCAGCAACTGAGAAAAGCCGAGAATGGAGACAAGAGGTGTCCGGATCTCATGGCTCATACGGGCGAGGAATCTTGATTTCGCCTCTCCCTCCTCCCATGCCCGATGCTCGGCAAGACGGAGCTTGGTTATGAGATGACGCCGACTCCAGGCACGGGCAAGCAGGTACCCTAACTGATCACGATCAACCTCCCACTTGGCAAAAAAATCTTGCAACCCCTGACGCATGGAAGCCAAAATATCGTCGCGGAACCGCTTTTCCCCGAATGCGATAACTGGAAACGCCTCTAATAAACCCGAAAAAGAATCGAGACCAGTCGGTCCACCAATCGCCGGATTATCGATGTCGATCAGAATGAGATCGGTCGTATCATCCCCACCCGCCATCGCCCGCAACTCACCAGGATGGGTAACTCGACGAACCAGAACATCCGCATGGTGCCACCGAAGCAGTTCGGTAACGCGGTAAAAATCCTCATCGTTCTCCTCGAACAACACGACGTAGAATGATGAGATCAACATAGAGGCATCCTCTGTACTCCACACCAGCCCACCCAAGCTCCCGCCGGGAAGAGCCGAGGAATATCAACATTCCGAATCCTTTATTCCCGTTATACCTCTCTTTGGCCCAATCGCCACCTCCTTTTCGATATTCCCGCCTATTAAACCACTCCATGCGATCTTCCCACGCGCCCCGAGGGCAGCAGAATCCCCAGATCCTGCTAATAAATCCACCTCTTGATACATCGTCTCTATATCTCGTCGACGTCTCTGAAGTGCAGATTCGATACGAGAACTCCGTATCATTCCAGCCCAGAAAAGCAACCACTGGATGATATGCCACCATTCAGTGGCAGTTACCCTTTCCCGAACGGGCAACAATCGTTGAATAGCCTCCGAGATTTGCTTCCCTCTGGATGTATCAATACCGAGAAAGAGGCCGAGAATCCCACTCTCGAGTGCCCAATTTATCGCTGGGATCGGATTGTTCTCGGTTACGATTTTTCGAATCTCCTGCAAAACTCGATTTGCCGAAACAATCTCCCGATCGAGCTGTTGAATGCTTGTATGAAAAGCCAGATCAGTGTCTGGACAAAACACCGCGTTACATCGAGCTCCGTATCTTATGGCTCGAAAAAGTCTCGTCGGATCGTCAAAAAAACTTTCGGGGTGCAAAATACGCACAATACCTTCGCGCAGATCCGCACGACCACCGAGAGGATCGAGCACTTCTCCCACCATGTCATCGTGAAATATTTCTCCCCGGAGATATCCCACGATCACGCTCAACGGAAGAGCCATGGCATTAATCGTAAAATCCCGTCGACGGAGATCATCGGATAGTGAGCCACGGGTCACGGTAGGAAGATCGCCGGACCGTTCATATCTCTCGCTTCGCGCTGACACCAGGTCGATCTCAAATGGAAAATGAGGGCGAATTATCTTTGCCGTCAAAAACCGGTCAAAAAGCTCTAATCGGCCTCCAATCTGCGGAGCGACTATACGGCCTATCTCTCTTGCATCACCCTCAATGACAATGTCCACATCCTGAAAAAGAGCCGAGGAATCTCCCCGAGAAAGGATATCTCGGACGACACCACCCACAACATACCCTCGTCCGCCGGCACAATACGCCACATCTTCAACTTTCGTCATAATCGCTGCTATGACTTCGCCGGTCTCGGACTGATGATTATTGGTCATTCACCTCCTATTGAGATCCAACTACTGGGCGACCGATGTCGCCCGAGTGAAATCCTCTATTCCATCCGCGATACCCCGAGCAATCATCTCGCGGAACTGCTCTTCCGCAAGAAGCGCAGCATCATCGCGATTATCGATAAAGAACAGTTCCAGAAGAATACACGGCATGTGGGCTCCAACGAGCACGAAGAAAGGAGCCTTCTTCACACCCAGATCTCGGAGCCCAGAGCTCCGCCATATATTCGGTGCTCGGACCGACCGATTGATACCTTGATGAAGGGAGTGGGCAAGAACAACCGAGTCCTCCATTTTACTCGCCTGCACAAGCGAACTCAGCATCAATGCTAGGTCAGAATCTTCGCTATCACCCGCCTTTGATACTACTGCATTCTCGCGCTCTGCCAAAGCACGCGACGCAGCATCATCAGGATTGTCAAGATAATACGTCGCAAGGCCGCGAGGTCGATGATCGGTCGAAGCGTTCGTGTGCAGGCTGACAAAAAGCACGGCCCCCCGCTCATTGGCGAGCCGAGTCCGTTCTGACAATGGCAATGCAAGGTCTGACTCCCTCGTGAGAACCACCGAAAATTTACCCCGCTGCTCGATCAGTGCCGCTGCCCGCTTTGCGATGAAAAGCACTACCTCCTTCTCCGTTTGTCCCCGAGGCCCTACCGCCCCGCGATCCTCCCCCCCATGACCGGGATCAAGCACCACCACCTGTTTGCGCTTACTGCGATCAGCCCCCCCAAACGGCATCGCAGGTCGATATGGCTCGGCAAAACTTTGCTCAAAAGAACGCGCCTTGCGAGCGTGTTCGGAACGCGGAAAGAGATTCTCGACCTCGTGGGCTATCTCCTGAGCTCGCTGCTCATGACCAAGGCGCCACTCGACCTGCGCCTGAATAAGTTTTACTGCCGCCAGACTCGATGAGTTTCGGTACCGCTCTTCAACTTCGCGAACGAGGAAACGAACTTTCGCGGCTGCCCCCGCATCCGCAGTCATCCTATGAACATCATCCCACAAGATCGTCGCGTTGAGGAATGCCTGCTCAACCAGGGGAGAATCCGAAGCGAGACGAGCACACCGTTCAAGCTCCTCAGCCACAGTTCGGCGCTGACGAATACTATCTAGGGGACTGCTATCCTGAATATCTCCCCCCGCCCGCAACGAAATCACGTGAGCCAAGAGAGGGGACAGATTACAAGACGACTCTTCTGCCTCCAGAACGTGGGGATCCAAAACAAGCAGAAGGAGCAGCAATAGCCCCGTCCTCATACAGACCAAACAATGTGGAGCAAGTACTCTTGGTCTATCGAAGAGGAGGAGAAAAAGCGAGGCCATCGACAAAAGCCTTTACTCAAATCCAGAGAGGTAAGCGGGAACCTTCAACGGATTTAGATTTAATCTCTCCAGTGCGAGGATTCAAATCAAGCAGAGGGAGCTATTGATTTACACAGAACTCGTCAGCCAATAGATAACAGCATAACGCGAGAGCGGGGAAAAAGTCTCTTTATGCACGCCCCTCTCTTTCCTCATTGTCACCCCGACCCACCATCCTCCGCAACTCATACAGATGCTCCAGGGCCTGACGGGGCGTACAATCATCCAAGTCAAAAGACTCAACCCGCTCCCTTAATCGAACCAAACGATTATCAACCGGAGGGGGCGGGGGAACAAAATTAAAAAACGAGGGTTGCTCATTCTCGGCTACCCGCCGGTTCCGACCACCCCGCTTCGCCGATAATCCAATCTGTTCCCCCTTAGGGGTAGATCCGTTTAAAACTTCCTGCGCCCGTTGAACCAGCGCTTCAGGGAGACCCGCTCGCTGCGCGACCTGCAACCCGTACGATCTGCCCGCAGCCCCACCAACAATCTCATGAGTAAAGAAAACCGCATCTCCCCTGTCAATCGCACCCACTGAAAGATTGATCATCGAGCCACGCTCATCGGCGACGATCGTCAGGGGGTGAAAATGAGTGGCAAAGAGCGTGCGACTCCGACAGGTATCACATACCCACTCGAGAATCGCCTGCGCGAGGGCCTCTCCATCAATAGTCGAAGTACCACGACCTATCTCATCAATAAGTATCAAAGACGAGGGAGTGGCTCCATGAACTATCGCCGCGGCCTCCCGCATCTCGACCATAAAGGTCGACTCCCCCGCAAACAGGTCATCCGAGGCACCAACACGCGCAAATACTTTATCAACAATCCCGATCCGCGCCCGCTCAGCTGGCACAAAAGATCCTATCTGAGCCATGATAATCATCAATGCAGCCTGGCGGAGAAAAGTCGATTTCCCGCCCATGTTCGGGCCCGTAATAACCGCACACCGAGTGCTATTACCATCGATATCGAGAGAGTTAGCGACGTATCTGTTACCGAGGAGCGATGCGACGACGGGATGCTTACCCTTCTCGATAGAGAGCACCGGCTCGAGAACTATCTCCGGGCGAACTAATCGTTGACTGCGAGCGACGAGGCCAAATGACATCAACACGTCGAGCTCCGCTATCGCCCGCGACAACTGCCGTAACTGCTCAGTCCAAGGAGTCAACCTTTCTCGAAACTCCCGAAACAGCCTCTCCTCAAGTTCACAAATGCGTCCCGATGCGCCTAAAATCTCATGTTCAAGTTCCTTGAGCTCCTGAACGACAAACCGTTCTGCCTGAGCAACCGACTGTCGCCGTATGTACTCTTCTGGAACAACCTGCGCTTTGGATGAAGGAATTTCGATGAAATATCCCAGAAAATTATTATACTTGACCTTTAGCGTCCCAATTCCCGTGCGCTCCCGCTCTCCCCTCTCAAATGCCGCAATTTGAGATTTTCCGTCATCGCGCAACTCTCTCAGACGGTCGAGCTCCTCGGCAACCCCCGCACGAACTATCCCACCCTCTGATAAATGATGTGGCGGATCGTCAGCCAAAAAATGGCTTAAAAGTTCTTGAAGATCCTCCGAGACCGTCGCCTGCGCGAAAAGTCGCCGCAATCGCTCCGGAAGATCGTCCCCCGAACTGACACAACGTAGCGCCGCGGGTAACTCAACGAGGAGGTCTCTCAGCGCTCCCAGCTCCTTCGGAGTCGCGACCCGAACAGTCAGCCGAGTCGCGAGTCGCTCGACGTCGATAGCTCGACTAAAAAGTCCCTGAAGCGCTCGCACCCCCTCCAACCGCTTGCACCAAGCAGCAACGGCATCAAGGCGCGATTCAATCTCTTCGATTGAGGTAGTCGGATTGAGTATCCAACTCCGCAGAAGGCGCCATCCTGCGCCACAACTTGTCTCATCCAGGTAGTCGAGAAGCGTTCCTCGGGTTGATCCATCTTTAGCTGAGGCAACAAGCTCCAGACTACTCCTCGTCGCCGGATCGATGCCCATCACCTCTTGATAGGTGAGCGGTCGTACCTCACGAATAGCCTGACCCACATCGAGGGTAGTCTCTTCAAGCCAGTGAAGTAGCAGCCAGCAACTTCGGCGGGCGCGAGGGCTGACTACCGCAGAACCGGCAATCCCTCCAAATCGCTCCCCCTCAAGGAAGCTGATACCCCGCCACCGAATGGGAGTCGAAACGATCCGTTCAATCGCGCGAATCCACCCCGTGCGCGCATCGAGCGGCCTATCCCCACACCGGTCACATACAATTACCTCAGCCGGCATGAGGCGGGCTATCTCCGCTACCACCTCCTCAGCAGTCACCCCATCACGAATCCAAACGACCCCACTCTGAACATCCGAGAATGCAATCGCTCCCGCCGCTGAAGAAGTCCCCGCGGCCGATGATTCGAAAAATATGGCTGCAACCCCTTCCCGAGCAGTTCTCCCCTGAGCCCCCCCCAACAGACGGACGCCGGGAGTTACGATCCGCTCGAGCTCTCGAGGTACCATTCCCTTTGTGACTTGCGAGGAAGGAACCGTCTGGCTAACAACGGCGACTGAAAATCCTAGGTCAACTAATCTATCGAGGTACCCATCAACAACGGCGATTGGCACCCCACACATCGGCACCGGATGAGCACTCGATTTATCCCGAGAAGTAAGGGTGAGGTTGAGGGCGCGGGCGATAACCACCGCATCATCGAAGAAAACCTCGTAGAAATCACCAACCTGGAAGAGAAGGAGGCACTCCGGATACTGCGTCTTGTACTCGCAGTATTGACGAAGCATCGGGGGAAGGGCTTCTGTTGATTCTGGAATGCCAGTCATCAAATTTTTCTGCGGGCTTTTGGAAAAACAGCGGAAATATCTGTTTCCTTTGAGGGAGGAGGCTCCCCTCCTCCCTCGTTGCTCCCTTAGGAGTCGGATCCAGCATCAAGCTTTTGACGGAGGAGATCTCCGAAGGTAACCGCGGTCCCAGAATCCTCCATGAATTCTGCGAACTGCTCCTTCTCCTGCCGTTTTTTGATTGCTTTGATGCTCAAGCTTATGCGCCGCTCATCCCTGTCGATATTGGTGACCTCAGCCTCAATATCCTGACCGACCTGGTATACCGATGACGTCTCGGTACCCCGTGGCACATCCAGCTGCGAGTTATGAATCAACCCCTCAATTCCGTCTTCGATCTCAACGAAGAGGCCAAAGTCGGTAATTGATTTAATTGCACCCTTGATCCGAACTCCAAGAGGATACCGCTGAGCAATTGTTTCCCAGGGGTCGGACTCAAGCTGCTTGATACCAAGGCTGAGCCTCTCATTGTCCGCGTCCACATCGAGGACCACCGCTTCAATCTCGTCCCCCTTCTTGAAGAGGTCGTGAATTTCCTTCGGATCCTTGATTCGCTTCGTCCACGAGAAGTCGGAAACGTGTACCAACCCGTCGATACCGTCCTCAACTCCGACGAATATCCCGAATTCGGTAATCGACCGAACCTTCCCACGGATGCGGGAGCCAACCGGATGGCGACTACCAAGGTCAATCCAAGGGTTAGCCATCAGCTGCTTGAGCCCGAGACTAATTCGCTGCTGGCCTTGATCGATACCAAGAACAACCGCTTCGACCTTGTCGCCTTCGCTCACAATCTTGGATGGGTGCTTGACCTTTTTGGTCCAGCTCATCTCGGAAACGTGGATCAGTCCTTCGACCCCTTCTTCAAGCTCGACGAACGCACCATAATCGGTGACACTGACGATCTTTCCGCTTACCTTGCTTCCTACTGGGAACCGCTCGTGCACGGTCTGCCATGGGTCGGTTGTCAGCTGTTTCATACCAAGACTGACCCGCTCACGCTCACGATCATACTTCAGCACAACGACCGGAAGGACCTGGCCAACCGAAAGCTTATCGGAGGGGTGACCAACACGACCCCACGAAATGTCGGTGATGTGGAGGAGCCCGTCGATACCGCCGAGATCGATGAACGCACCATAATCGGTGATGTTCTTCACCGTTCCCTCCATCACGACTCCCTCAGACAGGTGCTTGAGGGTTTCACCGCGGAGTTGATCACGTTCAGACATCAGCACCGTTCGTCTCGAGAGGACGATGTTACCCTTTTCTCGAGTAACCTTGAGAACTTTGAAGTCATGCGTCTCGCCGAGGAATCGATCAAGATTGCGGTGTGGACGAATATCGACCTGTGAGCCTGGAAGAAACGCTGGAATGCCGATATCTACCTGCAATCCGCCCTTGACCTTCTGAACAATCGTCCCACGGATGGTGCCATCATCACGATAGGCCCGCTCTACGCCTTCCCATATCCTCTTCTGATCTGCTCTCTCCTTCGAGAGAACCACTTGGCCCATATCATTCTCGAGGCTGAGGATGTAGACATCGCAGGTATCCCCGATTGCGACTATTGGTTTACCATCGGCACCCGCAAACTGCGCCAGGGGAACCGCGCCATCCGACTTAAACCCGATATCAACCGTGGCAACCTCGCGATTAACCGCGACAACAGTGCCCGAAACGACCTTCCCGGGTCGGATATTACCCGCCTTACCTGAAAAGAGCCTTTCAAACTCACTTGCGAATGAACCCACCTCTCCGGAGGCGGTCCCTGCTACATCACTAGAAGAAAATGTCATACAATTTTTGAATTTTTCGTGCCCTTCTCTCACCCTCGCTGGTTTAACTCTACGGGGGAACGTTTTGGTGAGGAGGTCACACTCAAGGTTATCCAACGAGACAAGCGACCGAACGGGAGAGGCCCCAGCTTTCCACCGAGCGACCTTCTCCCTCAGACGCCAGATACGAGCCCCCGAGAAGACGCCAGAGTATAAAGGTAGTCCACCACCTCCGTCAATGCGCGACCCCCATTGTCCACCAGAACGGCATCTGGAGCCGCCACCGTCGGCGATATCGCCCGTTCGGCATCTCGCCGGTCGCGCTCGACGATTTCGGCTTGAAGGACCGCCTCATCAGCTATAACTCCCTCCCCCCGAGCCTCGCACCACTGCTTAATTCGGCGAGAGATTCTCAGTTGCTCAGGAGCTTCAACGAAGAGCTTCAACTGAGCATCGGGGAAGATCACTGTCCCCAGATCCCGCCCTTCCCCAACTATCGGGTGTGGAGCATACGCCTGCCGCTGAGGCTGTACGAGAGCCTGACGGACCCGTCGGGAGGTCGCCACACACGAGGCCGCCTCCGAAATTCGCGCATCAGAGAGATCTACAGCGACCGCTCGTCCATCGATAAAGACTCCTCCCCTCCCCGAAGAGTCAAGCCCCACTTCCCATGAGTGCGACTCGACGAATGCCCCAAGCACTCGGTCATCAAGGAGGTCGATTCCCCGCTCCAAAGCCTCCCACCCCACCGCCCGGTAAAGGAGCCCACTACTGAAATGCACAAAGCCCAACCGCTGAGCAAGCTGGCGGGCGATGGAGGACTTACCCGATGCGGCGAGACCATCCACCGTAATCACAAACCGAGAAGCGGGTGTTACCACGTCTTGTACCTCCAAAACACAACTCATCCAAAAAAACTTCTTTGGATGGAACATAAAGCCACTCCGATCCAGGGCGAGAGGCATCATACCAGAAGGAACTCTCGGGAAAAGTCGCAGGAGCTTGCCAATAGCCTCTCGGATTCAGCACCCTTTTACCGATTTATCTCAAGGAGACAACCGAATACGCCGATACCAATAGTACCAGAAGAGTAACTCTTTAATCCATGTATGAGACGACGCCCTCAACCGCCTCTCAGTCGCCCAATACCACAAAAAACTTTTCCGTCCTTTGACGTAATAGACACCGGAGTCGTTCTTTCCGGCGGAGGCTCGCGCGCCGCTTATCAGGTAGGGGCACTCCGGGCGCTATGCCGTTTTTTTGACCACCCCTCTCACCCGATTAACACCATCGTGGGGAGCAGTATCGGTGCCGTTAACGGGCTCGTGCTCGCCGCACTCCTGAAGCATGGCGTGCACGAGGCGGTCAATCAGATGGAACTAATATGGCGTGAGCGCACGATTAGAAATACTTTCAGTGGTTCCCCCTCCCGGGCATTTCTGAGGGCTCTCCTCATCGCCCAGCAACAGCTTCGCTCTCCCGGTCCCAACCTTTCAGATAGATCGGTTTTTGACCCCGCCCCTCTTAAGGAGGTTGTCGACAGAATAATAAGCGAGTGTGGAGGGCTCACACCCGAAACACGGCATCCCTCCCTCACTTCAGTGGGAGTAATGACCACGATTGAGGGCCCAGAACGTAAACCGCTTCTCTTTCTCTCCTCCCACAAGCATCCCTCACCTGAAGCGATGACTGGGGCCACCTTTGATATTACGATGGTACCGGATCTGCGAGCCAAACACGGCTTCGCTTCTGCTGCCCTACCCTCCATTCTGCCCGCAGTAGAGCTCGATACCGATCGAGGCAGAGTAAGACTGGTTGATGGGGGTATCTCGATAAACGTGCCGATAGATCCCGCGGTTCGCCTCGGCGCAAATCGGGTCTATTCGATTGACGTGTCAGGGCGTCACTGGTGGCTGGACAGATTTGGTGAGCCCCACGACACCCGTCCCTCGTGGGAGGTCGCTGCTGAACCTGAAACATTTTGCCTCCGCCCCCCGAAGACCGCCTTGTTCCGCACCCGACGTTCCCTGGGTCCTATTCTCAAAGAGGCTGTTGGAAGCTCGACGAGACGATTTATCGCCGCCGCAGGTCCCGTGTGGCCACTTTTCAGCGTGCTCAAGAAAAAACTGGGCGAGGAGGTTGCTTATGAAAGCATGACGTATGTCGCTCTTGACCCCGAATACCTCCAAGGATTAATCGAGTTAGGATATTCGGAAACAGTGATGACACTCGAAGAGATGCGTCGCAATGATCTGGTATCACTCGGCACGAAGGTCGCGTAAGCCCGAGGCACCTCTTCGCATCGGATGACGGTGCTTAACAAGAAGAAACGACCTCACCAATTCAGCTTCGCTATCCGCCTCCTCCGAAGAAAGCTTCTGGAACCACCCATTCGGAATTCGCTGGGCAAGAATCGCCATCTGACGCGCCTCGGCTTCAGACGACCTCGGGGTGGCAAGGACCAAAACTGGGGATCGAATCCGATGAAGAAACGGCGCGGGAGAAAAATGATCAGTCCCTATTCGCAGGGGTAAACCCAAAGGTAGCCACCTCTCGAGCCGGGCAACCATTCGCTCACTCCACGACGACCCTAGCTCCACTGTCGGGTCCACAAGCACGACAACTTGACACAACTTGGGTCTAGTTACCGCAAGATGTTCAACCACGACCGAACCACCACCCACCCCGACAATTGGGCAGTGTCGCACTCCAAGCGACTCAAGACACCTTTCAACCTCTTCACTCGTTGCCTCCCACTCACTCCCCGAAGCAGGCGGCGCAACAAGGAGCTCAATCACCCGTCCATGAGCCGCACCAGACCCATTTGTGGCGTCGTGCACGAACAACGCCCCCCACCCGGCTCTTCCCGCCGAATCATCACTATCTCGGGACCCGCAACGTAAAATTACAACGGCCCGGCCAGCCCCCCTGTCGGTTTGCACCCGAATCCTCGAAGGCGAAATCCGGCCGTTGCCCATCCGATCAATGGCTGCTCTTAACATCAACGCCCCCTCCGCCATCCCTCCACCTCGACTTATAAGCCAAAAACTCCCTCTTTTCTTACCGCAAAAAACTGGGTATAACATAGTTACGAGCCGATAAGAAGGGCGAAGCCTAGGACTAAACGAGGACATGTTGCCTTCGGAGGTTCCGTCAGTGAGATTGTCCGGGGGGGAGTACTGTATGCGGAGAGGCCATGACTGAAGAAGCCATGACTGGCGATGCGCCGACCGATAAGAATTCAGGCCCCGATGCGATGGGTCAGGAATTGTCCACCCCTCGGCCGGGCCCCATTCGATTGAGTTGCGGCCAGGTGGAATCGCACTATGCGGCGACTGCCCCCGACCGTCGCTTTGCGTGCGACCACTATAATAGCTGCCTGAGCCTTGCCGCTGTCCTTAACTGGGATAGTTTCTCTTGTCAGGGATGCTCGGGTGAGATCGACGAAGCGGTGCGGTGGCGCGCAAAAAGCGAGAGCCGTCGGGATGCCACCCTCAAAAGACTCTGCGTGATTCCAAATCCTCCCATCATGCGGTCTACCTCCCGTTCGCGGACACCGGCGCAGTCCGGAGCAGCAATCGACCTGATTCCAGTCGTAAATCTTCGCTCGGTAAGCCCCCGATAGGGAAATCTTGCCCCCGACCCCGTTCTTGACTACCCTCGCGTCTATGGGGTGCGACAGAGTCAGCGCTCCCATATCTCCAACGACGAATGAACGACGAAACTATTCGCGAGGACGTATGCACGAAACTTCTTCTCCCGTTTACAAGGGATATATCGACTCCGTCAATCGGAACGACCGGGAAGTAACCGTTAACTGCTGGGCCGCGGGTAGCACCCCATATACCGCAGAGGACATCTCGGTCTCTGTATCCTCGGTGCATTGCGCCATACCCTGTCGCGCCACCATCTCCCAAAGACCAGACGTCTATAACTTCTATCAGCAGAGCCATCTAAGCTACCTCAATAGCGGGATCGAGATAACCTTCACCGCCCAAGCGAGTGACTGCCTGATATCGATTCGAGGGGAGCCTCTCTTCACCATTCCGGGTAACAAATTTGCAGGGCTTGCCATCGACGAAATAATCAAGCCAAATCAGCTTGCAAAGATAGAGCTGATTGTCGTCGATAATTTCTATGAAAACCCGGATTTCATCAGAGAGTACGCCCTTTCCCGTGAATTTACAGCAAACGAGATGTACCACAAGGGAAACCGCACCCAGGAGAGATACATACCAAGCTGGGTTAAGGATGAATTTAGCCGCCTTCTTAACAAGCAGGTAACTGATTTTGTTGGAGCAACGGGGGTATTCCAGTACTGCGTCGCTCAGGACTCCGTCGTCTACCACTACGACACCCAAGAATATGCGGCGATGGTATACCTTTCGCCACACGCTCCCCTTCAGACAGGGACTCAGACATTTCGCAGCAAAATTACGGGGCTTTACGGTGCAGCTACCGATGAGGACGCGAGTCGACTTGGCAAAACGAAGGAGGAATTAGACCGCTTGAGCTTCAATGGGAACAATTTCTACGATCGGAACAACATGGAGCTCGTCGATTCCGTAGCGAACGTCTACAATCGCTGCGTCATCTTCAACGCACGGTCACTTCACGCGGCGAGTGGCTACTATGGGAGCAATAAGGACGACTCCCGATTATTCCACCTATATTTCTTCAACTGCTGAATCGAGGCTGGCTGACCGGCTAGTTAATTGCGGATCGGCTAGTTTGAGGAATGCGATCCTCTCCCCACCGACCCTCCGCTGAGAGGAACCTCATGACCGTATGGTGCGGGCGGGTGAGGTTGGATTCGTGCGGTTGGTCGTCGGCAAACAACCGCCAGAATCTTCTCTTTCGGTTTAACCAGTGTGACGCACGCCTTCGCTCAATAGTTCGAGCCCGCTTAAAGCTCACGAGCGCACGCCTGAGAGCCCCTCCAGAACGATATCAAATTTGGAAGAGTGATTTGAGCTTCCCCTCCACTATGCGCAAGTGATTAGGATTTGTCGATGGTTGGCCGTTTACGAGGAGCTGCACCTGCCCGTTCGCGCCATTGATGACCAATTGATACGGAACGATCCCCACTCGACCACCCACCGTTATCACATCCCCCGAGACACTCGCTTGTGTGATATCCCCCTTTCCTTTAGCCTCCTCAAGCCTTGCCAATATCTCCGCCTTCCGCGTTCTCCACGCCT
This sequence comes from Pseudomonadota bacterium, assembly GCA_900299205.1. Classification (GTDB taxonomy): domain Bacteria; phylum Bdellovibrionota_C; class UBA2361; order UBA2361; family OMIW01; genus OMIW01. The sequence goes on along the minus strand of OMIW01000190.1, from coordinate 3,751 downwards.
GAGCTATGGCTGCCTGCTCCTCGGGGCGAATCGTGCCATCAGTCGTAATCTGAGCCGCTGTTGTCTGAGCCGACGCCGGGACCGACGCGGGTGCGGTAGCCGACGCGGGTGTCTCACTCAACGGCCGATCGAGGAACCCCCCCACGTCACCGAGGATCCGCCTCCTTAAAGCCCCCAACTCGGGCAAGCTGGGGTCGGCACCGGGAAGCCTCGGATCTCCCCCCGTCTTCATGTACTCAAGGTTGACCTTCTTCGCCCCCACGGTCACTGACACCGAGATCCGATCCGCTGTCTCAGTCACTTCACCCGGGTACTTTTGTCTGAGGTAATCGGCAAACCCGGGCTTTTGGGATGCCTCCCTGATGGCTGCCTCCTGACGGGGCGAGAAGAGTCGCGACTCGGGCGTAGCTCCCGGCTCAGGGCTCGTAGCCCCGCCTGGCTGAGGAGTCGTTCCTGCCGATGATGGCTTCTGTACCAATGCGCTACAGGCAGGCCGCAATGCCTCGTGAACCGCGGCTAACCCCCGCTCCGTCCTCACTTTGTCGAAGGGAACTCCATTTACCAAACTTTTTTCTTTTACTATGTCGCCCGACGCCACATGGACCAACAGGTCTACCTTTTTCCCTTTCGGGTCAGAAATCTCGACTCGTCGATATCCCTCAGGCAGCGGCTTTCCATCTGCTCCCTTATCGTGCACCGCGAACGTTATCCCATCGCGGGTCACCGACTCACCCGGCTTTACCGATGAGAGTAGTTCCCTCATGGCGACCTTCTCTTGCTGTTTGTACGGCTCGCTCTTGACGATCGCCGTCGAAGAATCTAGACGGGGGAAGCTGGTGGACGCAGATGGTGCCGTCGCCGGAGCCACTGCCGGAATTGGTGATGCTCCCGGGGACGTGGGACTGGCTGATGAAGGCCCTGGTTGAGTCGCTGCTGCTGTCACGGTACCCCTCCTTAAATCCTACTGTTTTCCCAGCCTCAAAACGAGGTGTGCGTCTTAAAGGGTTATGACCTTCTTTCAATTCGATGTGCCCCAACGGAGTTGCCTCAAATTAAAAGCCTTTGAAGAGTTCGTTACTTCGGGCCCTTTCCGTACACATCACGATAAGCCTTCGTTATTGCAGCGATATCTGATGGATCATCGAGCTTCAGCGGTTTACCCTCGAGAACCCCAGCGATGGGCTCGCCCGCCGCGTTCACCGCCAAGACGAGGGACGCAGCAGAATTTGGCCCCTTCGGTCGCAGAATAAGATAGGAGGTGGCACCAACTCGCGAGAAAGGCGGTTCGTCAGGGAATGGATTTGTTGTCGAGCTCTCTATCACTCCCCCTGTCGTCGTTTGAATGAGCTGAGGAGTGCCTTTAAGGAAATCAGATTTGCCGAGCGATGTCAGCCAGGCTTTATCAGTCAAAGCAGGGGTTGCTTCCGATTTTGTCCCAGCCCCTACTGAGCTCAACACCCTCTGAAAGCTATCGAAATCCTCCCTTCTGCTCAGATTCAGGGGCTGAGGCCCGTGCCCACGTTCACGATACACCGGATGAGCAATCTCTCCATTACCATCAACGACGAAGCTCACCTCCTCATTTTTCCCGGAGCGCGCTCGGACGGATACTTGGTGGCGGCCATCGGGCTGAACCACACTTGCGATAGTTCCTGAACCGACCTCCTGTGGTCCTTTGCCTGCATGTTCTCTCGCCAGAGTCGCCAACTCCCTCCCAGTGACGGGTGTAGACGTTCCCTTATCCCGTGATGAGCCCGAGCTGGCCTCGGCTCCCCGTTCGGTCGCATCTGCCGATTTTTGCACTATTGCTTTGCACACCGGACGCAACGCCTCATGAACGGCCGCGACGCCCTGCTCAATCCGAACCTTGTCCCAGGGCACCCCGCCAATCGAACTTTTCTGTTTGACGATGTCACCAGATGCCGCATGGACGATGAGTTCAAATTTTTTACCGCTGCGGTCGGCTATCTCGACGCGACGAAAACCCTCTTCGGCTCCCTTATCGTGCACCGTGAACGTGACCCCATCCCGGGTAACCGATTCACCCGGCTTTATCGATGCGAGAAGCGCTTTCATCGCATCTTTCTCACCCTGTTTATAGGGATCGCTCTGAGCCAACTCTCGGACCGAAGAGATCGGTCGGAAGCTAGCCGCTCCCGCCACCGAAGACGTAGCTGGTGCCGACGTTGTCGCCGGTGTGGCTGAAGCTGGCGATCCAGCTCCCTCTCGTTCGCCTTGGGTCACAATCGCCACACTCCCCTCCTCGTAAATCTCACATCGCTGCCGGTAGCCAAATATCTAAACGGCTGTCCTGAGTTATGCCCGGCACCTCGAAACGGGTGACTCCAAATGGTAAAATTTTTTTTGCGGCCGTTACTTCATGCCCTCGTCACCTCTCCCCAAACCAAAAAACCTGCTGCCAATCCGCGCCCCGCGTTCTCCCTGATAACGAGCTGTCGCGATTCACGAAAACGCACCCCCATCGCCCCTCCTTCTGCCGACACACAGTCACGAATGAGATTCTCAATGACTAAATTTCCAACCTCATAACTATGGGTCGTTACAATCAACTCTCCCTTTCCCTCTTGGCCCCTCTCTGACCGATCCCCTGTCCACCGAAGGAGACATATAATCGCTTCGAGCAACGGGACGATAATCTCCCCAAGCTCCCAGCGAGACTTTGGGGTGGGTCGGCTGAATGAGGGAGGATCGGCGATGATGAGGTCGTAACGGCTCCCCCGTTTTATCTCTCGATTCAGGAACGAAAGGGCATCCTCGGTAATAAACCGGATCGAGGAAATGTTATTTTCACCCGCATTTTCCCGAGCCCACCCTATCGCACTTTTTGAGAGGTCTACATGGGTGACCTCTGCGCCTGCCGCCGCAGCCGCGATAGATGCAAGCCCTGTGTAGGCAAAGATATTGAGAATTCGCGCTCCGGGGCGAGATGCGACCGCGCGAATTTCAGGGAGATACGTTGCGTGCTCAGGGAATACCCCAACCTGACCGTTTGACTGGCATCGGGCGAACATCGTGACCCCATCTATGATGACGGGCCACTGAGCGGGTAACTTCCTGGAGGTTCGCCATCCGCTTGCTGGTAGATAGACACCATCAGGAACATAGTCCGCCACACCGCGCCGTTGCCAGCAGGCGAGACTCGAGGGACGCTCCAGGAGATATTCTCCCCACTGCTCGACTCGTACCCCCTCTCCCGAATCAACGAGGGCATAGGTCCCAGGAATGGGCGATGTGTCAATTACCAACGATGAAAGCTCTCCTGACACAATCAAACTCCATGCCCCACAGGAATAGCCAAGAACATCTCATGCAGAAAGAGATCGTTCCCTAACTCCGAATGGAAAGAGGCAGCAAGCACATTACGATATCGGAACAGCACCGGCTGCTTGTCGAAAAAGGAAACAGGCGTTACTTCACCATTGATCGCTTCGAGCAAAGGTGCTCGGATAAACGAAACATGATGTGGCGCCTGGTCGTGCGAAACCGTAATCGAAGCCTCAAAAGATTCTCGTTGAGAACCGTAAAAATTGCGGTGAGCCCGGAGGGGTATAGCTCCGAGCGAGGGCTGCGATGGCCCCACAACTTCTGACGCGAGTAGGATAGCCCCGGCGCACACCCCAAGAACCGGGCGGTGTTGGCAGAAGGTAGCGAGGGGGTCGAACATACCACTAATGCGAAGCAGATGGAGCATGGTTGTGCTCTCACCACCGGGGAGAACTAATCGCTCGAC
>OMIW01000189.1 GCA_900299205.1 Pseudomonadota bacterium | reverse complement strand
CTCCGAGGGAGTTCTCTCGGCAGCGGTGCCCATCGTCGCCGACATCGATACTCCATTTTCACGATACTGGGGTGAGTGGCCGACCCGCATCCTCGGATGGGCGACCTTCTTGTGGGGGGTATGGACGGCTATGCTCCGAAGGCCGAAGGTTAATTCATGAACCCGAAGATTCCCAAAGATCCCTTGCCTCTGGGTTCTTCAGGTCTTAGTCTTACCGAATCATCCCGTCTCCCGAAGGTTGCCATGATGAACGCTCTCCCTGCTATCGAATTTCCCCCCTCCACCCCTCGCTTCTTGAGGAGAGCCGTTGCGAGTGGCGCAATGGCGATCCTTACTGCATGCGCTCCCGCTCAAGGACCCGACAAGAGTATCGGGGGTGCCGTCGTTGGAGCAGCATGGGGAGCGGGAGCAGGGGCTGTCGTCGGCAATCAGACAGGCAATCAGGGGGATGGTGCTCTCGTTGGAGCCGGCTTAGGGCTTGTTGAGGGTGCGGCAACGGGGCTGGGCCTCGATGCATCGGAGGAGGAGCTTCTGAGCCAGCGCGAGGTACTCGCCGATATGAAACTGCACAGCGCGGTGACCGAAAGGCAGCTGAAGCGTATCCAAGCGCGGCTTGATTTTGCTCCGGCGGGGCTAGGGGCTCCCCAAGTATATCAACTCTTTTTCGATCAAGATGGGACTAATCTCAAGGCAGGGTCCGCAGCGCTACTTCAGACCATAGCCCGCTCAATTATCGCAAACCCCTACGCGCGCAAGATACTTATCTCGGGCCACTCCGATGATGAGGGTCCCAAAGACTACAATGAACAGGTCGCGAGCTCGCGAGCCCGAGCTGTGATGGGATACCTCGGCCAACACGGCGTTGCGCTCGACAGTATCAAGGTTGAGAGCCACGGTTCCGAGCGGCCTCTTGTGTCTAATGCGACAGCCGAGGGACGGCAGCTCAATCGTCGGGTCGATATCGTGGTGACTCCTTAATCGCGTATGTCCCGCCGCATCGCCCTCGTCTACCCTCATCAGCTCTTCGCGGATCACCCCGCCATTCCACTCGTGGATGAGGTATGGCTCATCGAAGATCCTCTCTTCTTCTCACAGTATCGCTTTCATCGAAAAAAACTGATACTCCACCGCGCATCGATGCTTTGGTATCGTGACCAGATAGCAGATCGTGGGCTTCCTGTTAGAATTATCGCGTCGCTCGATCTCTCTCGCTCAACCGATATCGGCAAGCTCCTCGTGGGGGCTGGGGCTCATGAAATATGTTTCGTCGATCCATGCGATGACTGGCTCAGCGCCGCGTTGACCGCGACGTGCGAAGAGCACTCCCTTACCCCCATTGAACTTTCCGATCCTCATTTTCTCACCCCGCTCGCGGCGATCGGTTCGTGGCCATCACTTCTCAAATCGCGGTGGTTCTTCACCAGCTTCTACCGAGAGCAGCGGATTGCTCTCAATATTCTCCTTGAACCACACAGTAAGCCCGTCGGCGGCAGCTGGAGCTTCGATACCGAAAATCGCAAGCGACTCCCTCGTTCGGTGGCCCTTCCCCCCATTTGGCAGCCTCCAGAATCTTCGTGGGTGGTCGACGCACGCCAATCCGTTGCGCGAGATTTTCCGGACGCAATCGGCTCAGACCTCGACTTCTGCTATCCCATTAACCCCGCTGATGCTTCTCAGCAGCTCAACGACTTCCTTGCTCATCGACTCCCCCTTTTTGGTGATTACGAGGATGCAATCTCAACCCGTGGTCATATTCTCTTTCATTCTGTCCTCACCCCGGCCCTCAACATCGGCCTTCTCTCCCCCCTTCAGGTCATCACCGCTTCTCTCGCTCATCAGGGCACCGTCCCTCTCAATGCGCTTGAAGGGTTTATTCGGCAGGTGATCGGGTGGCGGGAATATGTCCGCCTCGTCTATCGCCGATTCGGGCGGATGCAAAGAACCAGGAATGCGCTCAACGCGCAAAGCAAACTTCCTCGTGCGTTTTACGATGGGACAACGGGCCTTCTTCCGGTCGATCACGTTATCAAAAACGTCCTTTCTACCGGATATGCCCACCATATCGAACGACTCATGATCCTCGGCAACATCATGTGCCTCTGCCGGATCGACCCTGATGCAGTTTACCAATGGTTCATGGAGCTTTTTATTGATGCTTACGACTGGGTGATGGTGCCCAACGTCTACGGGATGAGCCAGTATGCTGATGGCGGGCTTATGACCACAAAGCCATACGTCAGTGGCTCGTCATATCTGCGGAAAATGAGCGATTTCTCCGTTGGTGCGTGGTGCGATATCTGGGATTCCCTCTACTGGACATTCGTCGCCGATCACCGCCCCCTCTTCGAAGCCAACCCGCGATCCCGCATGTTGACGGCGCACCTCGACAAAATGGGGGAGGGATTCGCGGCTCATCGGCGTCGGGCGGAAACCTTTCTCGGTGGTCTGTAAGGGCCCTCGTCTGCCTACCGGCGAAAACCCGAAAAAACGGATCCTGATGTTAATCGATTGGACGAATTCACCGAGACCTGCTGAGAGGGCGAGGCAGGTGAATTCGTTGACACCGTCGCCCCTCCACCAGGTCCCGGCATCCCCCCAACCCGTTGCCCTGACCGAATTGAAGGAGCACTTCCCCCTGAAGAACCGAACCCTCCCATTCCACCAAATTTATTAAGAGAGACCGTCGGCTTCTTCGCCTCGGGGCCCTTACCCCTAAGAGCATCCGCATACATCGCATTCGATTGCTCAATCTGCTTTCGCTTGGTTTCCTCCCGATCAGCCTTCTTCTTCGCTTCTGCCTTTTTACTTTCCTTGGCTTTTTGTCTGTCGTCAGCCATCCGCTGGCGCTCGTCAGCCAGCCGCTTATCCCTGCGCTGTCGCTCCTCCTCAACCCGCTTTCGATGTTCGTCGTTCTTTCGCCGAGTCTCTTCCCAACTATCCCAAGCCATTGCCCCTCTCCCTTTCTCATCCTCTCATTAATCGTACACATCCTCCTCTTCGTCGAAACGCTCGGCGACCGAGTCCGGAATTGCCCTCGTTATCGAATACGTTCGGGTCGTTGATTGCGATTTTTGTGGTGTTCTCTCAGCCGACTCGGAAGACACAGCCCCCGGATCGGAGAGTTTAAATAACCCGCCCCAAACACAGAGTATCCCCAACCCTATTAAAAAACCTCCTAAGGCGAGCACGAGAGTCCGCCTAAAGCGCTCTCGTTCCGAGCTTCCCCCTTTTCCTCGCGCGACATCTTCTTTTGAGGTGAATTCCTCCTTATCCCTTCTCGCCTTCACTGCCGAAGCGCCGCCTCTGTTAAACGTCCCGCCACGCCCCCCCAAAGACCTCACCGCTTGTCCAAACTCAGCCGCTGATCGGTAGCGTCTCTCCAAACTCGGCGATAGAGCTCGCTGTATGACCTCAGCAAGCTCTGGAGAAACCGTCGGGTTACCTTCCCGAGGGTCGGGAGCATTCCCACTTACTTTTGCGTCGATCGCCTCATAGAGACCAAGACCTCCAAACGGAGCTGACCCGGTTACTAGTTCATACGCCACTACCCCGAGGGCATACACATCGCCCTGACGGCTTACCACCCCCTTTTCAAGGTACTCTGGACTGAGGTATTGCACCGTGCCGACTAGGGCTCCGTTCGATGTCAAACGCGACCCGAACCCGCAGTACGCGACCCCAAAGTCAGATATTTTGGCCTGTTTCTGAGGGGTTAACAAAATATTTTCCGGTTTAATATCTCGATGAATAACCCCCGCAGCATGGATCGCCTCGAGCCCCCGCGAGATTTGCTCGAGGAGAGAAACGGCGATCCTTTCCTCCAGACCTCCTGAATCCCCGACCAAACGTGCGAGACTCCCGCCCTCTACGAAGTCCATCGAATACCCGACGAGCCCATCGTGACGGATCGCCTGGAAAGCACTCACCACATTCGGGTGAGCGATCCGAAAAATCGCATCGACCTCCCGATGGAACCGAACATACAGGGGATTCCTATCACCTTCCGCCGCTATCGCTCGCGAGAGCAATTTAACCGCGACAAGGGGGGGGGGATCTTTACCCTCTTCCTCCGCTACCTCGCACAGATAAACGGCCCCGGTTCTCCCCATCCCGAGACACCGAACAATTCGGTACATCCCAGCCACCAGAGCTCCTGGAGCGATCGGCTTCACCTCGGTCGCTTGCCCCCCCCCTTGAGACAAGCCAACCCCAGCCATCCCAATCGGACTCGTCGATAATAACGAAGCAGTTGCCTCTGACCCTTTCACGCCTCTTGCCCCCAAAAAAAGCCTGCTCCTTGGTTATCCTGATTTCTTGGCATCTGCGGCACAATTCTCCAAAAAAATATAGCCTTGAGGCGCTCGGTCTCTCCCACCAAGCGGTCCGTGTCGTTCCATCCATTTTTTGGGCCTCAAAGATCACCTCGGCAATCGCGACCTTCTCTGAATTCCTAGTGACAGGGAGGGGCGTATGCGTGAAATATCTTGTGTGGGTGCAGGCAGCTTCACAACCACCTCAATTCTCGGCAAGGGGGGATGGTCCTCCCCGCACGACCAGCGCTACCATGGAGCTAAATCCCCTTGAGGGTCTCTCACTTCAAACCATCACCGCGGTTGCCCTCGATTGTCTAAAAAAACTGCAGCATGCCTTCCAGCCCCTCCTCCCAAATCCTCCTCCTGCTCTGTGGCCTTTCAGGAGCTGGCCACTCAAGTGCGCATCACAGCCTCAGCGATCTCGGGTTCTTCGCGGTCGATAACCTTCCGTTTTCTCTCCTCAGCAAGTTTCTGTCACTAGTGAGACTTGGAGGGGAAAAAAGATTCGAGAAGGTATCTCTGTTTCTCCCTGTTGACTCGCCCGACGATGTCGATGCCTACCGTGAGAAGGTTCTGTCATTGAGAAAGGAGCCCAATTTACAAACCGTTCTCTTATTCCTGGAGGCAAATCAGCCAACTATTCTCAAGAGGTACAGTGAAACTCGCCGTCCGCACCCCCGATTCGACCCCCTCGTCGACCAAACCTTGCGAGATACCCTTGAACGAGAGCAGCTTCTTCTTCACCCCCTGCGTGCCATCTCTGACCATGTGATTGATACATCTGAGCTCTCGATACATCAGTTTCGGCGCGAGATTCAAAGATTCGTCTCATCGGTCTCAGTTGACACCAAACCTCGGATACGGGTGAATCTCCTCTCCTTCGGTTTCAAACATGGCGCACCGAGCGATTGCGACCTCCTCATCGATGTGCGATTTCTCCAAAATCCTCACTTTGTTGAACATCTCCGTCCCAAGGTCGGTCTCGACAAGGAGGTAGCCGACTTCGTTCTCCAACACATCGATGCCGTAAATTTTCTTGATAAGTATACCGACCTTCTCACATTTCTCATTCCGCGGTATGCCTTTGAGGGAAAGGCATACTTAAATATCGGAGTGGGGTGTACCGGAGGACGCCACCGGTCAGTTGCGATCGCCGAGGCGCTCGCCCGACGCGTCTCCCTTCCCGATATTTTTGTGAGTGTCGGGCATCGGGATATCGATAAATAGGCCGTTCTATCGTCTTGGATAATCTGAAGAACAACCCTACCTTGACCCACAGATGTTTCTCGGGTAAACCTCTTTACTGTTTCAAATGGTCGCCATCGTCCGCTTATTGGGGGGAAATCGCCATGTCCTTATCAGCTTCACCTGAACACATCTTCACCTCTGAGTCCGTCTCTGAGGGACATCCAGACAAGATCGCCGACCAGATTAGCGATGCTATCCTTGATGCTTATTTAGCAAATGACCCCAAGAGCCGAGTTGCATGCGAAACCCTCGTCAAGAACTCCTCGATTATTATCGCAGGAGAGATAACCTCATCTTATGAATTCGAGATAGATAAGGTAGTACGGGATGTCATTCGCCGAATCGGGTACGATGATCCGGCGATCGGATTCGACTCCGAGACGGCGCAGATACACTTCTTCCTAAGTCGACAATCTCCGGACATAAGCATGGGGGTCAATGAGGGTGAAGGGCTTCATCAGGAACAGGGGGCTGGTGACCAGGGATTAATGTTTGGTTTCGCTTGCGATGAGACACCTGAATTAATGCCGCTTCCGATAGCTCTCTCCCACGCGCTCATGCGGGAGCTATCTCATCAGCGAAAAAGTCAAAAGGTGCCGTACCTCAGGCCCGATGCGAAGGCTCAGGTCTCGGTACAGTACCAGAATGGGAAGCCGATTGGCGTGGATACTATCGTGGTATCATCCCAGCATACCGACGAAGTTACCCTTAACCAGCTGGAAGAATACATCAGAGAAGAGGTCGTTAAAGCAGTAGTACCCACTGCGTTACTTCGACCCGAAACCCGTTTTCTGATCAATCCTACGGGCCGCTTTATTATCGGCGGACCTGTGGGAGATTGTGGCCTTACAGGCCGAAAGATTATCGTCGACACCTATGGTGGGTATAGTCGTCACGGTGGAGGTGCATTCTCAGGCAAAGATCCTTCGAAGGTCGATCGCTCAGCAGCGTACATGGCTCGACACATCGCCACGAATGTCGTCGCGGCGAAGCTGGCCTCGAAGTGTGAAGTTCAGATCGCCTACGCTATCGGTGTTGCTGAACCGGTTTCGGTCTACGTTGATACCTTCGGTACCGGTACAGTTCCCGCCGATAGGATCAGCGCTGCGATTCGAGATACCTTCCCAATGACCCCCAAGGGCATAATTACGAGTCTCGACCTCCTCAAGCCGATCTACGAAGAAACGGCTGCTTACGGACATTTTGGCCGAACTCCCAAACCATCAGGGCACTTCAGCTGGGAACGTGCCAACAAAGTGGAGCAGCTTCAACGGGCAATCGGCTAAGGATAGTCGCAAGAGTAGTGGCGGGGGTCATCCCTAGTCGACCTCCGCCGAACTTGTGGTGGACTCGCCCGCCCAGCCCGTCTGGACACTCGTTCCGAAACTTTCCGTATGCCACTACAAACCCCGTACACTCCCTCCCCTGAGTGGCTTGAGACCGATGGATTGGGCGGATTTTCCATGGGGTCTCGGGATCTTATCGCGTTCCGGAGATATCATACCCTTCTATCTGTAGCCTGCACTCCTCCGACTGGCCGCGTGGCGCTCCTCAACACTCTCGACATGTGTATCATCCAAGGGGATGAGCGAACGCCTCTACACCGATTCCGCTTCCATCCCGGCATCACCGAACCACACTCGTCCGCACCTATTTCCTCGTTTTCTCCGTTTCCCTTTCCGAGCTGGACCTTCCTCCTGCCCGACGATCAGACGGTCACCTTCGAGCTTTTTCGATTACGTGACGAACAGACCCTCTTCTGCTCATGGCGATTACAGGGGGCCTCAACGCACCCCGCGGTTCTTGAGGTAAAGCCCCTTTTATCTGGTCGCTCCATACACGCGCTTCATGCTGAAAATGAATCCTTTAACTTTACTCCCCACGTTCTTGCCCACGGGGCGAGATGGCAACCATACCCCGACCTCCCTCCGATCGCGATAACCTGCAATGGTTCCTACACGCACACCCCCGACTGGTATCGCAATTTTCGATATGATGAAGATGAAATGAGGGGATATCCCGGCACTGAAGATCTGGCGACTCCCGGCGTATTCCGTTTTGAGCTGTCGGAAGCCCGACCCGCGATCATGATAGCGTCTGCGGGTATGGATGTAACACCGCCCCTTGCCTCTTCCGAATCCTTTGACACAATTCGTTCCACCGAGCTGCGCCGACGTTCTTTTCCAGATGACACTGAACACCTCGAACTTAATGCTCAAAACTATCTGGTCCGTCGCGGTACTGGATCCTCGATCATCGCGGGATATCCGTGGTTTAGCGATTGGGGTCGCGATACCCTTATTTCGATGCGGGGACTAACTATAAGTCTTGGGCATTATGACGAAGCTGCGGCGATCCTGCATGCTTGGGCCGGAGAGATTTCCGAGGGTATGCTCCCCAATACCTTCAGCGACGTAGGAGCCCCAACCCTTTACAACACAGTCGATGCAGCGCTCTGGTTTGTTGTCGGATGCCACAGCCTCTGGTCGGCATCGCCGCACCACAACTCTCAAAAAGATGCCCTTCTTCTGGAGGCGATTCAGCAGATACTAATCCACTATCGAGCCGGCACCAGATTCAATATTCACATGGATGATGATGGCCTGATCGCATGTGGCACCCAGGGAGTTCAACTTACCTGGATGGATGCGAAGGTGGGGGAAGTGGTCTTCACCCCGCGCATCGGGAAACCAGTTGAGATTCAGGCTCTTTGGATCAACGCTCTGAAAATAGGAGCCGAGATCGATCCCACGTGGCGGCCACTTCTCGACCAGGCCACTAATTCATTTAGAGACCGCTTTTGGAATGATGAAGCGGCGATGCTCTATGACGTCGTTGATGTTGATCACTGCATGGGTACACAGGATCCCTCCATTCGGCCCAATCAGCTTTTTGCGGTGGGTGGGCTCCCATTTTCCATAGTATCGAAAGAGAGAGGCCGCGCTATCATCGATGGGTGCGAAAAGCACCTTTTCATTCCGGGCGGAATGCGCTCCCTCTCGCCACTTGATCCACACTACCGTGGTCGGTACCACGGCGCTCAGTGGGATCGGGATGCCACGTATCATCAGGGTACCGCTTGGGGCTGGCTGCTGGGTCCTTTTGTCGAGGGCTGGGTGCGCGTCCGTGACAACAGCTCTGAGGCAAAGCGAGAGGCTATCGAACGCTTTGTGCGTCCTGCGCGGGCGGTGTACGACGAGGCGGGGCCATTTGCCTTTCCCGAGATCTTGGATGGTGATTGGCCCCACACCCCGAGAGGTGCCCCATTTCAAGCCTGGACCTTGGCAGAGTACATTCGACTCGTTAAGGAAGTTCTTGCCGAGACTCGGTGAACCGATTACCGTAGCATCTTACCACCAAGAGCCGGCCTATTCAGATCCAACTCCACCTTCAGGAGGCCAAACGCCATGAATGACCCTGAATCGCGACGACTCAGTGAAGACGAAAGGCGACTGAAGCACTGGAAGCGCTGGGGACCCTACCTATCAGACCGACAATGGGGGACCGTAAGAGAGGATTACTCTCCCGATGGGTCGTGTTGGGGCTACCTCTCCCACGACCATGCCCGAAGCAGAGCGTATCGTTGGGGCGAGGATGGACTTCTCGGATTCACCGACAGAGAGTGCCGCCTTTGCTTTGCTCCTGCGCTCTGGAATGGTGCTGACCCTATCCTCAAGGAGAGACTTTTTGGGCTCACCGGCCCCGAAGGTAACAACGGTGAGGATGTGAAGGAGTGTTACTACTACCTCCGTGGACTTCCTTCGCATGCTTACATGAAGGGTCTTTACAAGTATCCACAGACCTCATTTCCGTATGCTCAGCTTTTCCAGGAAAACCAATATCGCCGTCGTGGCGATCGGGAGTTTGAGATCACCGATACCGGAGTATTCAACAACAACAGATACTTTGACGTTTTTGTCGAATATGCAAAAAGCTCCGTCGATGACATCTTAATTCGTATCACCGCCCATAACCGTGGTCCGGACGCCGCCCCGCTGCACGTTCTCCCGACCGTGTGGTTTCGCAACACCTGGTCATGGGGAAGGACCGGAGAGGGATATACCATTAAGCCTCATCTCTCCCTCTCTGCCGACGGGAGCATCCGTGCTGATCACCCCACACTTGAAAAATTCGAGTTTCATTCAGACCCTCGAAACGGCGCCCTTGCCGTTGTTTTCACCGAGAATGAAACAAATGCAGAGCGACTCTTCGGGGTCCCCAGTGTCACCCGCTACGTTAAGGATGCCTTCCATGATTATGTGATCGGTGGGCGAAGGGACGTCATAAACGCCGCTCACGAGGGCACAAAAGCCGCCTTTCACCTTTCGCAAACTATTCCTGCGGGAGAATCGGTAACATTCCGACTGCGATTAGTAAGATCAACCGAGCGAGGAAAATCTCTTTTCGACGAGCAGTTTGATCACATCTTCGAGACACGAATTCGGGAGCTTGAACGGTTTTACAGAGATCAGCTACCCAAAAATCCTGAGGATGCCGAAATTACGCTACAGGCCTACGCGGGCCTCCTTTGGACCAAGCAATTTTACTATTACGCAGTCCGAGAATGGGTAGAAGGAGATCCCAGTCAACCACCCCCCGACAAGGGGCGCGCGGGAGTTCGCAACCGCGACTGGCAACATCTCTACAATCGAGACGTCATCAGCATGCCCGATAAATGGGAATATCCGTGGTATGCCGCATGGGATTTGGCATTCCACATGATCCCGTTTGCGAAGATCGACCCAGACTTTGCTAAGCAGCAGCTTATCCTTTTCTTACGCGAATGGTACATGCACCCAAACGGGCAGATACCTGCTTATGAATTTGCGTTCTCCGATGTCAATCCTCCAGTCCATGCGTGGGCGTGTTGGCGGGTTTACAAGATGACCGCGAACCCGGGTAAAAGGGATAGAGCCTTTCTCGAACGGACCTTTCACAAGTTACTGCTCAACTTTACCTGGTGGATCAACCGAAAGGATGCGAACGGCGATAACCTTTTTAGTGGCGGGTTTCTCGGGCTCGATAATATCGGAGTATTTGATCGTTCAGCGCCCCTACCCACAGGAGAGTCACTCGAACAGGCAGATGCCACTGCATGGATGGCATTTTACTGTGCAACGATGCTCTCGATATCTCTCGAGCTGGCATCATACAACGGCGTGTACGGAGATATCGCATCCAAGTTCTTTGAGCATTTTGTAGCAATCACCGATTCCATCAATCGACTGGGTGGCACTGGCCTCTGGGATGAACTCGATGGATTCTATTACGATCAGCTCCAATCAGAGGGAAAGCCGATCCCGCTACGGGTCAGATCTCTGGTAGGGTTGATACCGATCCTCGCGGTCGAAGTGCTCGAGGAGGCTGTGATCAAACAGCTACCCGGTTTTGACAAGCGGATGCGTTGGTTTCTCGAGAATCGACCTGATCTGGCCGGACACCTCTCATATCGCTCAGAGGTTGTAGGTTCTCTTGGCGGAATGTACCTTCTCGCGATCCCCTCGGAGCGTCAGCTTCGCCGCGTCTTATACCATCTCTTTGATGAAGAACAGTTTCTCTCTCCGTATGGGATTCGCTCGATGTCAAAGATTCACCAAGAATACCCCTATATTATGCGATTTGGCTCCCAGGAGTTCCGGGTCGACTACGCTCCGGCCGAATCGAGCACTAACATGTTTGGGGGTAATTCAAATTGGCGAGGTCCCGTATGGTTTCCTATAAATTATCTGATAATTGAAGCGCTCGAACGATATCATCACTTCTATGGTGATGAGTTCCTTGTTGACTTTCCCACCGGCTCAGGCAACCGAGTTACCCTTAAACACGCTGCCGAAGAATTATCACGAAGGCATGCCCGCCTTTTTAAAAGAGGACACGACGGCCGCATCCCCGCACATGGCGATTGCTCGCTCTACCACCAAAAACCCGACTGGCAAGATCTTATCCTGTTCTACGAATACTTTCATGGCGACAACGGTCGCGGATTGGGAGCATCGCACCAAACGGGATGGACCGCCCTCGTGGCGAGATATTTAACTAGGTAACGACGAAGGCTCCTCACCCTTCTTCAATCAACAATTCTCGCAGCTCCCCTGACTCATGCAGCGACGCCATGATGTCAGAACCGCCGATGAACTCCGCTGCGACGAACAGTTGCGGAATAGTCGGCCAGTCTGCGTACTCTTTTATTCCGTTCCGGATTTCCTCATCCTGCAGTACGTCGACCGCGCGGAATGGCACCCCGTACTCACCAAGAATCGCAGCCGCTCGCGCCGAGAATCCACACATCGGGCGGTTTGGCGTACCCTTCATAAAAAGGACCACACGGCTCCCCTTAACAAGCTGCTCTATCTCTTCCTGAACATTTCTCTCTACCGACACAAACCCCCTCCGTTTTTCGTAATTCTGCTCGCTATCGAATGGCGACTATCTTGCCAACGCTCCCTCACTTAACTGAAGCGTAATCGCATGAATCGGGCCCTTTAGCTCTTCTCGAAGCGCTGAGTGTACCAGGCGATGACGCGCTACCGAGGACAAACCTGAAAATCCACTCCACTCAATAACAATCCGATAATGATCCATACCCCCCGTGAGATCAGTTATTTCAATCACTGCTCCCGGAAACTCTTGAGCTAGTTTCTCTTTAACATCTGCCGGTGGGATCATCGTAAGCCCCCTTTTTCTCTCGTAACCCTCTACCCTTCACCCATGATTGTCGTTAGCTCTATCCCGCGACCGCTCGCTTAACCTGCCGTCCTCCTGCACGAGCGACAACCTGATCACGAAAGTCACGGAATACATTCATGTAGTTCACGAATCCATCGTAAGGGCTCGCGTATGGACTGAAGTAGGCATGTACATCGCCGTCTGCAAACCATTTGGTGCACATGTAGTAAAAGTGGTCGGAGGTCTGAAGCTTTCGCCACGCATCGAGCAACGCTCCATCCTGCTGCCATTTGACCTCAGACCCAAGATCATAGCACATATCAAAAGCTTGTTCCTGCATCCGATTCCCTCGCCACGCCGTGATATCCCGCTCGATATCTGCCCACGAGGTCAATCGATGAAACGAAATGGGTGCCACTGATGGGTACTGGCCGATAACCTCGCTCGGGGTGCTAAACTTCCAGTCGGAGTGCTGCTTGACCATTGACGGCAACGAGCGCATGAAATCAAAAATTCCTGTGCAACTCCACTGGTGCTCACCAAACGTCTCATAGTCCATGAAAAGGTTGACCGTATCCCCATTACCACTCACCTGATGAATCCAATGAGCGTATCTATCCGCCGTCAGAGGCCACTCAGCCCACCCGCGATTTGAGAATCGGAAAGCTACGTCATCGGAGAGCCGGTAGTTTTTGAGAAGCAACTTGATCGGTGCCACCGCGCTGTCATACACGAAGTTCGGGCTACGCCATCCGAGGATGTCATCCGCCCCCTCCGCAATAATCGCCTTGAATCCCAGCGGGGCCACCAATCGGGCAATATCGTCAGAGAATATCAACTCGGTGTTTCGAAATACCGTCGGTCGCTGACCGAAGAGAGCCTCAGTGATGGACTGATGTCGCGCAACCTGCTCCCGAAATTCCGCGGGATCATACAACGCCGCCAGCGAGTGGTAGTAGGTTTCCCCGATAAACTCGACACACCCTGTCTTCGCCAACTGACAGAAGAGCTCGAGCACTTCAGGAGTGTATCGCTCCATCTGCTCAATCGCGACACCAGTTATCGAGTATGAGATCTTAAAGTCACCCTGATGCCGATCAATCAGCTCGAGCATCAACCGATTGGTCGGAATGTAGCATTTTTCCGCCACTTTGCGGGCTATCTCCCCATTTTTCTGATCGTCGAAGTAGGATAGCTGAGGAGAAGAGTCAAAGTAAGAGAAGGGCCGGAGCCGAAACGGTTGATGGACCTGAAAGTAAAAACAAACTGATGGCATACCGTAGTCCTCCGAAGTTAAGCTGGCGAAACACCTACACCGATAAAATTTACCTTTTTCATTTTTTCGGGGGACGCATCTGGCGAGAGGGCCCCCTGCCCCCGAGAGCAAAACAACCGTCTTTAAACCCCACTCTACCCATTAAAAGCGAATCCCTTTCACCCCAGGACCGAACGATATACCTCAACAGTACGATGGGCAGCTGGCCCCCACCGGAGACGCTGGGCCTCCCGAGAGGCATTTCTGACCATCTCATATCGCATACTCGGATAGAGGAGCGCATTAATCATGAGATCTGCCATCCTGTCGACATCCCAGAAATCAACCTTGAGCGCATGGCGAAGAACCTCCCCCACCCCCGACTGCTTGGAGATCAGACACGGAGTATCGCATGAAATCGCCTCAAGAGCTGAAATGCCAAATGGCTCCGACACAGACGGCATAACGTACAGATCCGATTGCCGCATAATCCGCTCAACGTCAGAACCCGATAGGAACCCCGGAAAATCGAAGTGGGCCTGCAATCCCAAATCGTTTACCCGTCCAACGAGTCGGGGCAGCATATCGCCCGTACCCGCGATAATGAATTTGACCTCGGGAATGTGCCGTATGACCCGAGAAGCGGCTTCAACAAGATAGTCGGGACCCTTCTGAAAAGTTATCCGTCCCAGAAAGAGCACCGTCTTCCCCCGATTTTTTTTCTCGGTCCGCCGTCGAAAGGATCGACGATATTTCCCTGACACCCCATTGTGGACGACAAATACCCGCTCACCTTCCACCGGATGCTGATCGATCACCACCGAACGGGTGTAAGCGCTGACCGCAATCACCGCCCCCGAGCTTTCAATTCCGAGTCGCTCAATTCCGTGAATTGTCGGATGAACCGTCTGCCCACTCCGATCGTACTCAAGACTGTGCACATGGGTCACGAGCGGCTTACCTGTCAACCGAGAGGCAACCACTCCTGCCGGGTAAGTCATCCAGTCGTGCGCATGTATCAAATCAAAGTCGAGTTTCGTCGCAAGTTGAGCAACGCGCTGAGAAAAACCGTAGACCTCATCCATCATATTGCCGCCGTAGCGCGACCCATGAGGTGCCTTTTTGAATGTAAGGCTCTCTTCATCTTCAACCTCTTCCGCTTCCTCAATCTCAGTTACCTGAGCATCCATCAATCGCTGGGAAAGCTCATTAAAACCTATCTCTAATTCTTCTTGCCGAGCATAACACCCAAAAAGCGTCTTTATGTGACTCTTCGCAATCTCGGACGATAACGATACTCCTGAACCCTCCTTTCGAAGAGCCCTAGACGGACCCTCCCGAGAATCGATGAGCGTCATGTGAGGCGCGCGCTCTCCCCCGAGAAGCGCGGGTACCACGAAGGATATGTCGATCCCCCCTCGCGCAAGGGCCATGGTCAGCCCTTCGCACGCCGTACCGAGCCCCCCTGTGATATGGGGCGGATACTCCCAACCAAGCATCAGTACCTTCATCACCGCACCGCACGTAAGATAGTTAAGATAGTTACGACTCTGACCCTCCCTTTACCGCCGAATACCATTAAGGAAAATCAACCACCCCCTAACCGCTCTGACTTACCACCGATAACAGAAGTCAAGCACAGCCCGCCGTGATTTTCAATGCCAACAGCAGCAAAAAAACTCTTCTTTAATCAGAACAAATTATCCGATTAACGCAAACGCGAGAGATCACTTGAGGTTCTTCACCGATTCGAATTGCACCTTCGAACCCTTGATAGATGCATCGCCGAACAAAAGGTCGCTTGCAATCAAAAAAATTACCCTTTCTGTAAATACACCGTTCGACGAAAGGTCAGACTTGTTGTATACGAGAGAAAGATGGCACCTGTCCATCTTTGTTCGGGGGCGCGCATCCTGTGCGATCGAGTCAGCCCTGAGGACTGTGTTAAATTCAGCAGGAACAGTATGGTTGCAGCTTCTCTTGTCTTAGCTGGTGATGTCGGGGGTACTAAAACTCTTCTCGCTCTTTATCATGCAAAAGATGGCCACGTCGCAATTCATCGGAGTGAACGATTTGACAGCAAGGCGTACCCCACCCTTCAGGAAATGGCGCGAGATTTCGTCGGAAAAGACAAGCATTTGGTAACGGCCGCCTGCTTCGGCGTTCCGGGACCAGTGAGTGATGGAACCGTTCGAACCACAAACCTCCCGTGGCGACTCACGGAATTCGAGCTCGCTGATAATCTTCGAATCCCCCGGGTGCGGCTTGTTAACGATCTTGTCGCCACTGCAGCATCGCTTCCGTACCTTGGTTCGCTTGACTACATCACTCTCCACCCTGGAGCGGCGGTACATGAGCGCGATGCTTTTTGCGTTATAGCTCCGGGCACTGGATTGGGTCAGGCGGTTATGTATCGAGAACCAGGAAGAACTATTCTTCTCGGATCAGAGGGAGGCCATGCCGATTTCGCGCCTCGCTCAGAGAGAGAAATCGCTCTCCTGACTTACCTGATTAAAAAGTTTGGCCGCGTCAGCGTCGAGCGAATTATATCGGGGCCCGGCATTTTAAACATCTACTCATTTCTCCGCGACACGGGATTTGCGCCCGAATCGAAGGAATTAGCGGAAGCAATCCGATTAGGAGACCCGAGCGCAGCTATTGGCCAAGCCGCCGTGAAAGGTTCGGATCCTCTTGCTACTGAAACTCTCTCCATCTTTATGAGTGTGCTGGGCGCGCATGCGGGCAACATGATGCTGACCTATTTGGCCTCGGGAGGAATCTACATCGCCGGTGGTATACCGGGCAAGATTCTGAGTCTTCTCAAAGAGGGCGATGTTGTATCGAGCTTCTTAGCGAAGGGTCGACTCTCACCCCTCGTAGAGGCAACCCCTCTTTACGTCGTCAAAGATCCCCTGTCGGGGCTTCATGGAGCTGCCTATTTGGCGTCTGAAATGTGAAAGAAAACCTCCCCCTTGAACATCATGCCTTCTCCCTCATCCGCCTAATCGCAGAGGATGGTTTATATCGGGTTTTCCTGAAACCTCCCGGTGTCTTTTCCTCTTCAAAAATTGCTCAGGATCGCTCTATCGCAACCTG
>OMIW01000188.1 GCA_900299205.1 Pseudomonadota bacterium | reverse complement strand
GAGGCGTTCTTCAGGTACATGATTTGTTCTGTGTTCGTCATCTTCTATTTTGTTACCATCCCTACACTGTGACGAAAAAAAAGTCAAAAGAGACCCGCTATCCTGACAAGCCCCCAAGCACTGCACGAATCTTACTCATACCGCTGCGAAGGGGAGCGGTTACTCGCCACGACAAGCTTGTGAGCACTTCACGCAAGTCTTCGCTTACATCCCGAATCTGCCTATTCAGCTTGTCAATCTCCAATTTTCGCTCAATCTGTTCCTTTTCCAGCATTGTTTCGAGCTTCCCGATCGTCGCTTCGAGGTCTTTGGCCTGATCCTCAGCCCGCTGACGTGCTGATTCATTTTCGGTAATTAATTGGACCAGCGTATCAGAGTGATCCTCTGCATCGAACGGCACTACGGCATATATCTCAGATGTTGGAAGGGTCTCCTTGCCCACTATTTCCCAGGAGTTCCGGTCAAGCATCACCACCTGTGACGAGAATCGGAACGATTGGTCCTCTTTTTTTTCGCGTGGGCAACTAAGACCTACCAAAATGACATCTCCTCGCACAGCGATACCACGAGTGTAGGAGTCAAGCGTCTTAACTCGAACGAGTCGCCCCATTGGATCATATTCGCGAATCTCATGGAGCTCTGAGTTCGCCACCAAGAGGTGGTCCCCACACGAAGCAGGAGAATGTGGCTGAGAGAGCCCCGAGATGAGCACTTCGCCCGAGTGTAGATCTCGGATCATTCCCCGTTCCCGTGTTTGACCCTTGTAGCCACGGTGCGTTGTATAATCCCCGAAGCAGGAGTAAACAATCCTGTCTCGCCAATGAGCGATGCAGTTCAGGTGACAGCTATCACGCTCCCCCGGAAGTGTCCAGCGCTCCAGAAGAGAACCGGTATCGGATAGTCGAACAACCACATTTCTATCAGTTCCCACTACAAACAGATCCTCCCCGATGATGGCAACATCGTGGATGTCGGCCATTTCGCCATCAAGTCCGCTCAGCTCGGACGGGTGAGCGCCATATACCTTGAGAGTTTCGGGTTGCACTCCACGGTACAGCGTCGACCTTCCAACTCCCAATCCAGTGGTGGATAGAGAATCAAGTCGATGGGCAATTCCATGGCGAAGTAAGAAAAGTCCTCCACCGTTCGGAGCCGAAATGAGGATATTATGAAATAGGGGATTCATGGTGGTGATGAACAATCAAAAAAAAGAGGCCTGTATGCTGGATAAAGTCTGGGAGCATAGACTGAAATTGTATCGATAAGCCACAATCCTTGGTGCCGATTTGCTTGACCTTTTCAATCGGCTATCATCTCCTCATGCGCCCACTTCACCCCTTCACCCCCGCCGTCCTTCAGCTTTGCCGCCCCCATCTTCGGCGAGTCGGCATCGCCTCGGCTGCGCTGATCATCGTCGATCTCATCGATATGGCTCTGCCTTTGGTGATGAAAGGAGTGTTTGACGCGATTGGCGATAGGGGTTCTTTCGTGTGGTTTGCTCTCGGGTATGCTGCTCTTTTGATGGTACAGTCGGTTCTGCGCTTGCTCTACCGCACGCTGTTTCCTTTGGCCCAGGGTGAATTCGCCCATTCTCTCCGGAACGCGCTGGCTCAGGCCGTTATTCGGGGAGGGGATAACACCCGAGGGTCGATTCGCACCGGAGATATTGTGCCCCTTATGACGAGCGATACGGAGCAGGCAGCGTGCGTATTGAACGATGGGCTCGTTATCGGTCTCGATGCCGTCCTCTACCTCGCGTTTGTTCCCGTTTTGATGATGTGGGTGAGTCCGGTTGCGGCGCTCCCTGCGCTTATTCCCCTCGTTGCGGTTCCGTTTATCGCCCGCCACGGAGAGCGAGCGATATCGGATGCAACTCAGCGTGTCCAGGAGGCCCTTACTGCGCTCTCGATGTGCGTTGATGAAAAGCTACGTAACCACGAAACAGTCACCCTTTTCTCGCTCAGGGATCGATTAACGAAGATCCTCGCTCCCCTCTCGAACAGCCAGCGAGAGAGGGTTATCGATGCCACCCGCGCTGACGCGAACCTCACCGGGGGGATTCAGCTGTGTGGGGCCCTGGCGATGACGATCCTGGTTACGGTTGGTGGTATCTTCATTCACCGTGGCGCGCTGTCGGTCGGTGGGTTCGTCGCGCTTTATCAATATCTCACGATGCTCCTGTGGCCTCTTATCGCATTAGGGCTCTATCTCTCAATCTCCCAAAAAGCTCGGGTAGCGAGTGGTCGTCTTGAGGACCTTGTTGCGGCAGGTGGAGTTCCTTCGATGAAGCCTCGGGGAGCCCAAACCGTTCAAGCTCCCACTATCACCGTGAATCATATTTCGGTATCAGCTCTCCATCGAAACGAGCCTATTCTTCGGGACATCTCTTTTGTGGTTCATCCGGGAGAGCGAATTGCCATCGTTGGTCCGACCGGATCGGGCAAAACGACCCTGATTGAAACCATCGCATCACTCCATCCGCATACAGGAACGATCTCCTTCTCGCCCGCGGACGATGATCCGATGAAGAACCGACTCGCAGCTCTTGACGTGATTACTCTCTGCCCCCAGATACCTCGCCTCTTCTCCGATTCAATCGAACGAAATCTCCTCTACTGGAACCATTCATCGGTGGAGCCGGCAACAATGGAGGCGATGCTCGATGAGCTCTTTACCAGAGAGGAGCGGGCATCCGAGGACGGCAAGCCGTTTGGTCAACGGTGGGTTGATGCCCGGACAGGCCTTTCAGGAGGGCAGCGGCAGCGGCTGACGCTTGCCCGGACTCTCCTCTCTGCGCCCCCCATCGTGCTTCTTGATAATCCTTTCTCTGCGCTCGACCCGATTCGGGAGGCGCAGACCATCGCGCTCATTGACCGGTGGATTAACAATCGAACCCTCATCATGGTGACCAATCGGCCGTCAGCACTCGCGCTAGTGACTCGAATTCTTGTAATGGAGGAGGGGAGGATCAAACAGGATGGCTCTCCTGAGGAGCTTCGTGCGGATTGCGCAGGCTGGTTTGCCACTCACTTTGGTCAGCGGCGATCAGCGAGCGATGCAAACGGAAGAGGCGAATAATGATGACATCACCCGCCTCCCGTTGGCACCGAATTATTAAGCTTCTTTTACTCGACAAGATCCACGCCGTCATCGCCCTGCTCCTTCTCCTCGCTCAGGGGGTTGCCGCTGCAGTTGCTCCTCGGGTTCTTGGGTATGCAGTTGATGTAGCGAGCACCAAGGGGTTAGCGGTCCTCGTCCTTATCGGAGGGTGTTACCTAGCGGTTGAATTAATTCGAATTGTTTCAGCCCGGCTCCAGGCCGTAGAGTTCTCCCACATCGGGCAGGGAGCAGTACACCGCCTTCGGATCGAGGCGTTTCATCACGTGCTCTCTCTTCCGTGGCGTACGGTCCGAGCACTGGGACCAAGCGATCTTCTATCACGACTCACCGTCGATATACGGTCAGCAAGTGCCTTATTTGAGGCGTGTTTTCTTAGGATAATCGAGCGAATATGTGCTGTAGTTGCCATTTTTGTTGGGATAATCTCGCTCTCAGTTCCGGTCGGGCTCTCAGTGATCGCACTCTTTCCCCTTCTTCTGCTCGGAGCCTGGTATACATCGCAACGACTATACGCAGCATTTTATGCCCGACAGGCGGCTATCAGCGCAGTAACTACCTCGCTCGCCGATTCGATAGAATTGATCGCTGAAACAAAGCTACTTGGTCTTTCAGCGAAGCGAATCGACCAGTTCTGTGGCGAAAGTTCTCGTCTCGCTGCGGTCCAGAAG
>OMIW01000187.1 GCA_900299205.1 Pseudomonadota bacterium | reverse complement strand
TCCGCATCGCATTCCAGGCGCCCCTCCTCCTTTTTCCGATCAACCCCGTACTCGCAACGACTCCGGGACTCCTTGTAATTCCCATCTCCGCACGATAGTGTCCTCAAAAAGGTTGAGAGGTATGGTCGGTTTTCTCTGTGTCTTGGGAGGACTTATGGCCCTCATCATACTGGGTCTGCTTCGTGATCCTCCGCGCATACGGCCCGAAGAGGAACTTCAACAGTTCCTCACAAATCCATCAAGGATAAGGCTTGTGCGTGTCCGAGGCGTATCCGAGGTCGAGGCAGCTAATCGCGTCTGGTCACAAGCCCGAAGCAGAGGTCGCAGCGCGATGCCCCGAAATGGAGGTCAAATCTCACGGTCCTTAAAGCGTGAGAAAAAAACTCGCGCCGCCTTCAGATTAGGCAGGGAACGAAGATTACTCATCGTAGTGGGTCGTGTATCGGGCTCCGCGGTTATTCAGATCACGAGGGATGTTGATGACCAACATTCTCTTACGCTCTTCTTCCAAGGTGGAGGACTTACCTTCTACCAAGGTAACCTCAGCGAGGTACTGAGAAGAGGGTATCCATCGTTCAAGGGCACCGCCACCGTTAACGTCCGGTGGGCCTCAGGCCTCCTTCGAAGGCTGAACGCCGAAATGGAGTCCACCTCATGATAATCCTGCCCTCAAAAGGTTATCTTACTCTGCCCGCACTCTTACCTTAGGGAAGAATGCGGGCTCTTTTTTTTGGGCGCGTGATACCGTATCCGATTACAAACGCGGAACGTCCATAACCCCAGGGTAAGAAAGCACTCCCCGCTTCCTGTTTTTGGCAAACTGAATACTCGTCATCACGCAATTTACCGCGTACGGGACCCCATTTACATGGCAAATCTCATCACCATAATAGGTTGGAATCGGCAACTCGACGATCCGCGCTCCCCGCTCCGCAAGCGCCAGGATAATTTGGGTATCGAAGTGCCAGGTGTTCGTGAATGATTGGAAAGGAATCTTTTTTAACGCATCGACCGAGTAGAGCCGATATCCCGAGTGGTACTCGGACAGGTGCAGACCGGTGAGGTAGTTCTGAATACCAGTAAGGATACGATTACCCCAATATTTGTAGAGGGGCATTCCGCCCGCTCGAGCCGCCCCGGGGACCGCCATGCGGGAACCAAAAACCATCTCCGCATCTCCCCTTACGAGAGGAGCGAGAAGGTTACCGAGCACCTCAGGAGCATACTGACCATCACCATGAACGAGGGCAACGATATCGAAGCCCTGCTCGATAGCGTATTGGTAACCAACTTTTTGATTCCCTCCATAGCCCTGATTTGACTGATTGCGATATACCTTGAGCTTATCCACCCCTTCGTGCAGCTTATACCCAAGTGCTGCATAGTAGGTGTTATCATTGCTGCAATCGTCGATAACAAACACCTCTTCGACCTGCTCCCACACCTCTAATGGGATCCGTTGAAGCGTTTTTATTAGGTGATTTACTGCGTTATACGCGATAATAAAGATGCCGATTCGGGGAGAGCGGGCCGGAGCCTGGTCGTGCGGAGTGTGCATAGGCAAAGCAAGAGGCGGGCAAATTATGAACGGTGATGAGCGGGGGTGACACAAGGCGGACCCCGCTTACCATCGTAACCGATTCAGCTCAACTTCCCTACCTGGATTTAGCGTCTCCCCATCGAAACAGCTCCCTGCCCCCTCAAACCACTCTCCCTACAAGGTCGTACCCCACCACCTCGGAAACCTCCACCGTCACGATATTCCCCGGCAGCAACCTCGATCCATCGATCTCGTCGCCCTCAGCGCCCTCGATATCATTGATTATTACGGTTCCATCAACCTCGGGAGCCTGCCACCGCGCACGACCGGTTAAGAGGAGGTCAGTATCGTGATGCGCCCCCTCAAGAAGCACGGGGAGTCGCTGCCCCACAAAATGCCCAAGGCGCGCCGCCACCACCCCTTGCTGGGCCTCCATAATCCGCTGGCGCCGCTCATTTTTGACCTTCTCCGGAACTTGGCCATCATAGTCGTGTGATGGAGTCCCCCGTTCACGCGAATAGGTAAACACCCCCACACTCGAAAAATGGCCCTCGCCAACGAATCGCTCAAGCTCGGAGATATCCTCCTCCGTTTCTCCCGGAAAACCGACGATGAAGGTCGTTCGCAGCGCAAGCTCAGGAGCGGTCGCGCGAATTCGCTCGACGATTGGGCGGGTCGCAAATGAACCGACGGGCCGTTTCATGCGTCGGAGAACCGCTTCACTTGCGTGTTGCAACGGAAGGTCCAGGTACTCACAGATCGAGGGCAGCTCCGCGATAGCACGAAGAAGCTCGGAATCAATCCCTATCGGATATGCGTAGAGCAGTCGAATCCAGGGCATCACCCTCTCGGCATCAAGCGCACGAAGGAGCGCCGTCAGATTCGTTCGAGGCTCGGCATCCGTGCCGAACGAGGTGAGGTCCTGCGCAACGAGGTTGACCTCACGCACTCCTTGGACCGCAAGCATCCGGACCTCTCCCACAATCGATGAGATGGGACGGCTCCGCATCTCACCGCGAATGCGGGGGATAATACAGAAGGTACATGGCCGATTGCACCCCTCAGCGACCTTCACATATGCGGTGTGAGGGGCCGACGCCAATCGGCGTGGCATCGTTTCGTCGTAGAGAAAATACGGCCGCCCGGCGTCTCTGAGAGCCCGTTCCATCCCCTCTCCCCGAGCAACCGCCCCGACCGAGAGAAGCTCACTGGTCAAAACAAACGCATCAACCTCAGGAAGACTCTCCACCAGCTCGTCGCGATACCGCTCAACCGCACACCCGGCTACGATCAGCCTTCGTAATCGCCCCTTCTCCTTGAACTCCGCGGCCTCAAGCACCGCATCGATACTCTCTCTCACCGCGCTCTCGAGGAATCCACAGGTGTTCACGATAACCACATCAGCTTCAGCAAGATCCGACACGATCTCGAAGCCGGCTTGGCCGAGCGACCCAAGCATGACCTCGGAATCCACATGATTCTTAGCGCACCCAAGCGTTACCACCGCAGCCGTCCCACCGAAACTCCCGAGATGGGGAGCATCGGGAGCAGCGTGTATGGCCGAGGAACAGGCCGACCGAGCCGAAGAAGTACCCGAATCGCCGATTTGGTCAGGACTATCAGAGATGATCGTGAGAGATTTCATGAGGTTACGACAATAAGGGGCAAACAGGCCCGAGCAGACGGAGCAGGCACTTCAGACATAACCGAAGCCCCTCCCGAGTATAGCGGGCTTGAGAACCATACTAAAGAGCTGAGGGGGTAATTCAGCGAATTCTAGTAGTCTCAGAGACGTTGGGGAATGGGAGGGTGTCTTGAGCTATAACCGAATCTGCTGTTTAAGGGTTTGAAAGGAAGCGGCGTATCTGGTTGATCGTTAGTTGTAAAACAAAACATTGAACCGAGGAGTACGCCACCTTGAGTAAAATCCGGACGGGCAAACCTCAGGTTTAGGGGCGCTCGCATTACTGTTGCTCGCGTCGTATTGATTTTCCTAGGCTTCTTTCGGTCTATCAGCTACTTGGAAAAACTCATTCGATCTCTCCACCGAGAAATCCGTTGACTCGTCGGCGTTTTAGCGGCAGAATCGCCGACATGATTACACAATACCCCCGTCTCCTCCGAGTCCCCTCATCGAGCTTCTTTCTCCTTGGTGTGAGGGGGGTCGGGAAAAGTACGTGGGTAAAAGGCGCACTACCAGAGGCTCTCAGGATAGACCTCCTTGACGAAGCGCTTTATCAGGAATTGCTCGCTAATCCCGCGCTGTTTCGGGCCCTCATTCAGGATCGCAGACCGAGAGACTGGGTAGTCATTGATGAGGTTCAACGGATCCCTTCTCTCCTCAACGAAGTTCACCGGGCGATCGAGGAGCTTAAGGTGCGATTCGCCCTGCTTGGCTCAAGCGCACGTAAGTTGCGGCGAGCCGGGGTGAATTTGCTCGGTGGACGAGCGGTTAGGCTACAGATGAACCCGCTGATGCCAGAGGAGCTCGGTAAAGACTTCAACTTGGAGAAGGTTCTTCAACTCGGGACGATACCCCTTGTATGGTCTGCCCGGAATCCCGCAAAACAGCTCGAAGCGTATATGCAGATGTATCTCAAGGAGGAGATTCAGGCAGAGGCGCTTGTGCGCAATCTTCCCGGATTCCTTAGATTTTTACCGATCGCTGCCTTATTTCACGCCCAGGTATTGAACATCGACGGCCTTGCCCGAGACGCTGGCGTAGCTCGAACAACAGTTCAGGGCTACATAGAGATCCTCGAAGATACGCTGCTTGCCTTCCGATTGCCGGCCTTTGAGGGGCGGCTAAGGGTGAAGGAGAAGAGACACCCAAAACTTTACTGGATCGATCCGGGTCTCGTACGAGCGACTAAGAAACAGTTGGGCAAAGTATCTATCGAGGAGTGCGGAGCGCTCTTCGAGGGTTGGGTGATTACTCTCTTACGAGCGGAGAGAGACGCAGGACGATTAGAGTTCGACGAGATGTTCTATTGGGCAAGCGGGGGAACTGGTCCAGAGGTTGATATTATCCTTCAACGGGGAAGCGAGCTGATCGCGATTGAAGTAAAGGCCTCTGAGCGTTTACGGGATAATTTTGCCGATGGTTTGCGCGCGATAGCGGAACTTCCCGAGGTAAAAAGAAGAATTGTCGTGTATTTAGGCCCGCGCAGCGCACGTATCGATACCACTATCGAAGTGCTACCCCTCGCACAATTCCTCAAGGGGCTCAACAAACTCTTTTAGGATAGCCCCAAAGAAGAACGCCGACAGCGCGGCTTCACCTACGTCGCCACGGTGATTACTGGGTCAAATTCGAGGATGGTATCGAGTTGAATTCGAACAATCAGCTTGCCGCTTGAAACGATTCTTGAACACCAGATTTGACAATAGCTCTGACTGAGATACCGACAGCGAATTCACGCGGAGGATTTATGACGATACCGGACTATGAGACATTAATGTTACCTCTCTTGGAGTTCCTTTCTGACGGCGCCGAGCACTCGATGGAACAGGCTACAGAGCACATTGCCAGTCGTTTTGAGTTAACTCCTGAAGAACGAGAAGAAAGAATCCCCAGCGGTAACTCCACCTACATCAAGAACCGCACGGGTTGGGCTCGAACCTACCTAAAGAAAGCGGGGCTCCTTTGCTCCCCTAAACGGGGGCACATCCAATTAACTGATCGAGGCAGGCAGGCTTTAACAGAGCAACCTTCACGAATTGATCGTACCTATCTTGAGCAATTCCCTGAATTTGTTGAATTCCAGCAGAAGACTAATTCAAGGACAGATCGAAAAGAGGTCGAAACCATAGCACCGACAACCCAAACTCCTGAGGAGACCATCGAAGTCGGCTATTCTCAGCTGCGCTCACAGCTTGCGGATGAGCTGCTTGATTTGATTAAATCCTGCTCCTCTGATTTCTTCGAACGTCTCGTTGTCGATGTAATTGTGGCTATGGGATACGGAGGATCTCACCGGGATGCTGCGACAGCGACAAAGAAGTCTCATGATGGTGGAATAGATGGCATAATTAAGCAGGATCGACTCGGACTCGACGCGATCTACATTCAAGCAAAGAAGTGGGAAGCCTCAATTCACCGCCCGGAAATTCAAAAGTTCGCTGGTGCCCTTCAAGGCGTAAGAGCGCGCAAGGGGATATTCATTACAACATCCTCATTCTCTGATGGCGCCCGTGATTACGTTGCATTAATCGACAGTAAGATAGTTCTTATTGATGGAATAGAGCTGGCGCAATTGATGATTGACCATGGAATTGGCGTTACGCTGCATCAGACCTATGAAATTAAGAGATTAGATTCGGATTATTTTTCAGATTTATAGGGCACGGCGCGTTGCACATGAACATTAACAAACCACTTCCTCAAAAATGTTGCCTCCACGGTGTCTCTGAGACAAAAATTGGGGACGACGAAAATTGGGACGAAAATCGGGAATACTAAACCTCACCCCCGCCGCAATACCATATCCATCACCACCAAAGCAGCCATCGCATCCACAATCGGCACGGCCCGTGGCAACACGCAGGGGTCGTGCCGTCCGCGTGCCTCGAGGGTGACCTCCCTTCCCGCGCTGGTTACCGTTTGCTGCGGGCGTGATATTGTCGCGACTGGCTTGAATGCGACCCGAAAGACGATCGGCATGCCAGTTGATATCCCCCCGAGCACTCCACCGGCACGGTTCGTAAGCGGGGTAATGATGCCGTCCGTGGATACTCCGAAAGGGTCGTTGTGTTCACTCCCCCGCATCGCGGCGGCCCCGAATCCCTCACCGATATCGAACCCCTTGACGGCGTTAATGCTGAGCATCGCTTTGCCGAGTTCAGCGTGAAGTTTATCAAAGACTGGCTCCCCGAGTCCCACGGGACATCCAGTAATGACTCCCCGAATGATACCCCCAATCGAATCGCCCTCGCTCTGAACTTCGCGAATCACCTCTTCCATTCGCAGCGCTGCTTCCGCATCGGGGCATCGAACAGGTGATGCTTCGATTGCTTCGAGAGATACATCAAGCGGGTTGATCTCCGCCCGCACCGACCCGACTTGCTCGACGTAGCTCATGAAAGAGATTCCGTGGGCAAGCCGCAGGTATTTTTTTGCTATCGCACCCGCTGCTACTCGCGCGAGAGTTTCTCGCGCTGAAGCCCTGCCACTCCCTCGCCAATCGCGGACACCGTATTTTTCGGTATAGGTAAAATCAGCGTGTGAAGGGCGGTAAAGAGTCTTCAGAAGATCGTAATCATGCGACCGAGCATCCTTATTCTTTGCTATCAGAAGAATTGGCGTTCCGGTCGTTTTGCCCTCAAAAACCCCCGAGAGGATCGAGATGGTGTCCTCTTCTTTCCGGGGGGTGGTGATATCACTTTGACCTGGCTTGCGGCGATCGAGATCTGGTTGGATATCACCTTCCGAAAGTTCAAGCCCGGGAGGACACCCATCCACCACTGCTCCAACCGCGCCACCGTGGGACTCGCCAAAGGTTGCGAGCCGAAACACGCTGCCGAAGATACTCCCGCTACTCATAATCTGCCCTCGACCCGTTTCCGAACAATATCGACCACCGCATCGGCAGAGATACGCTCCTGCCTCGTTGTATCGCGGTCACGAATCGTCACCATCCCGTCCGACAACGTCTCGTGATCGACCGTAATACAGAAGGGCGTACCCACCTCATCATGTTTTGCGTACCGCTTACCTATCGACTGTTGCTCATCACATTTAGCGTTAATACCCGCTTTAAAGAGCGCATCAACTATTCGTCGGGCCGCTTCCGGTTGCCCATCCTTTTTGACGAGGGGAAATACAGCCGCCTTGATAGGTGCAATTCGCGGATGAAGTTTTAATACGACCCGGGTCTTCTTTTCACCATCCGCATCGACCCCCTCCTCTTCGCTGTAAGCATCTGAGAGTAGACAGAGAACTCCTCGGGTGAGTCCCGCAGCTGGCTCGATCACATACGGCGTGTACCGCCATCCCGCCTTGCCGGTGCTCGGATCGTTTTTCTGCTGATCAAAATAGGTGAGCTTTACCCCCGAGTGCTCAGCGTGTCGACTCAGGTCATAGTCGGTTCGAGAAGCAACTCCTTCAAGCTCATCCCACCCCCACGGATATTGGTACTCGATATCCACGCACGCATCAGCATAATGAGCAAGCTCATCCTTTTCGTAGACCCGAGCACGAAAATTTTCGCCAATATTTGCCAGCGACCGCCACCAAGAAAGACGCTCATCAACCCAGTATCGATGCCACTCTTGCTGCGTTCCCGGTTCAACAAAAAACTCCATCTCCATCTGCTCGAACTCGCAGGTGCGAAACACCAGTTTTTCGCTCTTTATCTCGTTACGAAACGATTTACCCTGCTGAGCGATACCAAACGGAACCTTCATGCTCGTACTTTGCAGGACGTTGAGAAACTGTACGAACATACCTTGCGCCGTTTCCGGGCGAAGATAGATCACCGACTCGTTGAGATAGCGGTCGTACAGCTCACGGAGCTGTGCCTTCTCGAGCTCCTTCCCCGCAACCTCCTGGATGAATCCTTCCATCGGATCAACGGGGCCAATCGAGGTCCGAAACATCATATTGAACTGTCGCTCGTCGGAAAGCTCGCACGAGCCACACACGGGACACACATACCCGCATGGTCCTACCACCCCCGCCTTCTTCAGCCCCTGGCTTTTACCCCCCACATGAAAGGCGACCGGATCTCCAGGCGTCGCTCGGGGCGCCTTATCAGCACGAAAGCGCTCCTTGCAGTTGTGGCAATCAACAAGGGGATCAGAAAATCCTGCCGCATGACCACTCGCCCGCCATACTCCCGGGTGCATCATAATCGAGGAATCAATCCCGACGACATCCTCCCGCTTGAGCACCATCTCGCGCCACCACTCTTGGGCAATGTTTCGCTTGAGTTCGACCCCGAGGGGACCATAATCGTACGCTGACCGCAACCCACCATAAATTTCGCTGCTCTGATAGATAAACCCTCGCCGTTTGGCGAGCGAGGCTATCGTTGCAAGGCGGTCGTGATCAGCCATGATGGTCTCCTTCTCTTGTTTCTTTATTTTAATGACAGAGGACCTATACTCTTGGCAGTGGGCGCATCGTTTAAAAGGCGCACTAGCCCACTACCATTGCATTATTCAACTCCAACAATATCTGTCAACGGCGGTCGCAGGAGACGCTGACGAGCCTCCTGCGCGAGCTTTGCAAGCTCAGGATGAGTTGCTCTTAGCCGAACAATCTGATTGAGATGATCGGCAGTCTGAGTGACAAGCCGCGAGATATCGCCATCGGCAACTCGCGCCAACCGAAGCAGGCTCGAAAACTCCGCCCAAGATTCACACTCCATCCAGGTCATCACCGTCAACGCCGCATCAGGAAGCACCATCGTCTCTGCCGCGGTAGGGTTGTCGTACGAACGCTTGACCCGATCCACTATCTCCTGAAGCCTCTGATATCGCTCTTTCGGAATCGGATTGGGCTTGAGGTTAAAATAGGACCGATGTGCATCCCCCGCGATTGAAGCAACAAGGCCAGCGAGCTGTGTCATCGGGAGGTCCTCAAAAACGAACTCGTTTATCGCCTCGGCTATCTCCAGAACAAGGGTCGTACAGAGCTCGGCAGCCCATGTCCCCTTTTCGGTTAATCCTCCCCGCTCAGGGTCGATAAAGCCGAGGATTCGAAGCCCATTAAGGGCCTGTTTCAGCAACATCTCCTGACGCGTCTCAACCGCGTCAGCCTCTCGAATCATCCTATTAAGACGTTTCCGAGCCCGCTTGCTCGCCTCTCCCGCGAGCGCTGCCACCTCTTTTTCAACAACCACGGCCTCATCACGGAGGTGCTTGGCATGCTTGCGATCGAGAAATGCTGCAAGACTCCGTTGCACGGTATACTCGAGATCATCGACGTTACGGAACTTCAGAAGGTTCAACACCGTTGACGGAGACGCGAAATATGCTGAGGTCAGCGGTTCAGCCGGCTTGTTTGCAATATCGTGAATAACCCGAGCGTCTGAGAGCTGTGACGGAGCCACAAGGCAGATACCAACTGCATCCTTTCCCCGTCGCCCGGCTCGCCCCGACATTTGCATAAACTCAGACGAGGTCAACACCCGAAACCCCTCTGCGCCTGCCTTGCTATGAGCGGTAATCACCACCGAACGAGCCGGGAAATCAACCCCCGCCGCAACGGTGCCGGTGGCAATCAACATCCGAAGAACCCCTCGCGACATTAACTCCTCGAGCAGGAGCCGCCACGGTAGAAGCTGTCCCGCATGATGGGCTCCCACCCCCGTCTCAACGAGCCCCTGATACTGCGGATGCTCAAGGATAACCTCCGGCGGAAATGAGTACCGCTCGATGACGGCGTGTATCTCTTGTCGCAACTCACGCTGGGCCTTTTCGTTTAATCTTCCTCGCCTCATCCTGCCAATAAATTGGAGATCTGCATCGCACTGGCGTCGCGCACTCCGGAAAAGGATGGCTGGGAGCAGATTATCATCGGAAAGGAACTCTAGAATTTTTACAACGGGAAACTCTCTCAACATAACCTATCTCCGATTACCTCTGCCCTGGAACGAACGCTGGTCCCGCCTTTCAGACTGAAACCTCCCGCCTTTGAGCCGCATACCACTCGCGTCGAGCCCCGCACCTCCATAGAATTTTGCGACCTCGGGAAATACCCCCCCCGAAGAGTCTCTGAGGGGAAGCACCCCTAATTCGGGATGAAGAAATCCGTACCGAAGCTCAACAGGTCGCTCTTTTTTGGTCACAATGTGACAAGGCTTGCGGCGCGTATCTGAGATCCAATCCGCTATCTCAGTCGCATTACTGATGCTCGCCGAGAGCATCAACAGAGTCGAAGCCTGCGAGGTGAGAATGATACTCTCCTCCCACACCGGTCCACGCTGAGGATCGGCGATGAAGTGAACCTCATCGAGAACAACGAGCGACGGCCGCTCTGATCCCCGATACAGTTCGTTTCGATATATCTCCGTCGTGGCAACAACACACTGTGAGTCACCATCAACCTTCCGGTCACCAGTAAGAAGTCCCACCTTATAACCAAGGGGTTCAAACCGGAGCTTCAGATCTGTGTATTTACCGTTTGAAAGCGCCTTGAGCGGCGTCGTGTACACGGCCCGTTTCCCCATTGCGAGCGCTGCCTCGATTGCCTGAATAGCGATGTAAGTTTTTCCCGCACCGGTCGGTGCAACAACCAGGACATCCTCCCCTGAGCTCGCATGTTTGATAGCTTCTAGCTGAAAATCATCAGGAACAAATGCAGATTGCTCCGGCACTCCTATCCCCGAAAGAAGCCGCCTGCGGGCTTCTTCGATATGTTCACGTTTTGACATGGTATTTTTGCTTCACTTAATAACCCCCGTTTTTTTCGGCACCATCGCCCTCTCGTAGCCCCCACCGAGGAAAAGGGGAACCTCGTTCTTCTCACAAATCTTTATTGAACGCCAAAAGCAGCGGCGGGTTTGAGGTCATAACGACACGAAATAAACTTTTGAACCCGTTCCTCACATCCTCTCAAATCCTCGACGCTGCAACTCGCCGCGATCTGCCCGTCAAAAAGCGCGGCCACCTTTGACACCATCGGAATCAGTCGTCGCAGATCCTGGCTTACCACTATCATCGAGGTCTTTGACTCCCGCTGGATCTCAGCAATAAGCTCCATAATGACGGAGCTTGCCACGGGATCCAGTCCGCCCGTCGGGTCGTCGAGGAGCAGAATCTGGGGATCAACGACGAGGCTGCGCGCCAGCGACACCCGACGACGCATGCCCCCGCTCAGCTCGGCAGGCATCTTCGCGCCCGCCCAATCG
>OMIW01000186.1 GCA_900299205.1 Pseudomonadota bacterium | reverse complement strand
TTGGATGAAGGCGGCGCGGTTCCTGCTTCCGCTATCGCGTTTAAACACAGAGCGAGAATTGCATAGGGGTGCGGAAGGGGCTCTTTTTCGGCGCTCTGTTCGATCGTGATGCGCCGAAAAACTCGGTCTTTCTTCGCGGACAGCGTCGGTAACCCGGAGGCTTCAAATTGGCGGTTAAGCGATTCTGCGATGAGTGCTCCGTTAATTTTCTCGTCCGAGATGATTCGCGAATGGGCCTCCTTTTGCAGACGATAGCCGCACCCGCCCCCCAATTCTAGGGATAATTTACCGTCAATAATGTCCTGATGGAGTAAACCCAATACAAAGTGACCCTCAGGAACGGGGAGACGCTGGTTGTCATCCCCATGGTACCCAAACTCAATAGAAGCAGCGTCGTTTGCACCTCGAAGCGAGTTGTTCCGATAGTCGGGAACGGTTATCAATGCGCGAAACTCTCTCGTCGTCAGAGAGGAAAAGGAAAGCGGCGTACCTTCACACATCGCTGTCAGAGGGTCGGTGAGGGTTTCACTGCGAGGAGTTGCCAACTGGTGTGCGGTAGGGGAGGAAATGAGTGTTGGAACCGACGCGGGCCGGAACAGATTGTCCCCTTCGATGAAGCGATAATCGGCCGGTACGATCGTCAGGCGAATGGAGCTGAATCGCTCTCTTCCTTCCTCGACGGCATTTTCATAAGCGTGGGCGAGCGGGTTAATCACCTTCATCGCGCTCAACCAAGAACCAAGCGTCGCATGAGCTGACTCGTTCGTACTGTGGGGAGTCTCAGTAAACGACCTGAGTAGTGCGTTCATCTCATCGAGGTTCCTGTGTTGACTGTCGAGGCTTTGCCCGATCGCGCCGAGCGTCTTGCGAGCCCACCTGAGAACTCTGTCGGTGTATCTCTCAACGGCTTGAGCGCCCTGCAGGCCTTCAAGCTCTTCCGCAGAGGGGGGGAGCGGTAAAAGAGCCCCCTCCGTAAAACGGATATTATTTCCGGATTGCTCGTCCCGTGGATCTGGTTGAATGTTCACTACCTACCGCCCTTTCTTGGCCCTAACGTTGGCCCGCAAATTCTTTGGTATGTGCGTTCACACAGACCACACCAGCTTTTTTGGATTTTTGCCGCGTTGCCTAAAACGAAAACATTGCATTCAACATAATCGCGTTAATTAAACGCGATTGGCTTCCAAAGTGAGGCGCGTATTCGGCAAGATAGCCGAACTCGTATCGAGCCGGTCCGACGACACCGTATGGTCCGATAAAGGTTCGATTTCGATCAAAGCCACCTTTTGGTCCTCGCGTTGCCCCGTTGAAATTAAAGAAGAGTTCGTTGAATCCGGTCAGGCCAAAATCGGTCATGCCGAGCGAGTCGTTGGTTCCGAGTGGCACACTGGTCTTGATGAAATAGCGGCCCCGATGCGATGCCTCGGCTACATCCTGTATTAAGCGCTGCTCAAGCCGCAACCGGTGCTGCCACTGTAATCCCCACCTTTCCTCTTTGAAGAGTAGCTGCTGCCACAGCCGATTTTCATTTCGAAAATCAGAACGGTACGAGGCGTTATAAAAACTTGGAATCCATCCGTACCCAACAGCG
Organism: Pseudomonadota bacterium; assembly: GCA_900299205.1. Classification (GTDB taxonomy): domain Bacteria; phylum Bdellovibrionota_C; class UBA2361; order UBA2361; family OMIW01; genus OMIW01. Next base: position 16,052 of record OMIW01000186.1, on the reverse strand, counting down.
ACGCTGAGCTGGTTGGTGATGTTGTACCCAACTGCCTCCCGAAGGATAAGCCTTTCGAGTCGCGATATCGAGTCCCCCACCCGAGGCTGAGCTTCAAGATAGAAGAACCAGCGATGATCGGGGTCAAGATTGATGGTCGCTGACACACTCGTCCAGCTTTGAAGGTCGCTCGGGATCGCACGACCGGAGTAAGGGGTGGCTGCTATACCGAGAAGGACACTGATGACATACATCACGCCAGTGGCAAGCAGGCGGCTGAGGGGCCGGGCCGCTGAGCGGCGGTGGTGCATTGCGAGGCTCGGGAAACATCTTGTTCTTAGTTTCATAACAACTTCCTCAAGGGGCGTGTACGCTTCCTAGCCTTAATGCCCGCCCGTTATATCTTTATTCACCATACCCTTGCGGATTGGCCTGTTGCCAACGCCACGCATCGGTGCACATGTCCGCCAGTGTCCGTCGCGTCGCCCATCCGAGGATAGCTTTTGCCCGCGAGGGGTCACTGACGGTCGCCGCGCTATCACCCGGTCGGCGGGGAGCAAAAGTGTGGGGAATCGGCCTTCCGATGGCGGCCTCCATCGCGTGGACAACATCGAGCACTGAGTAGCCGACCCCAGTACCGAGATTTATCGCGGTGCAGCCGGGCATCGCTGAGAGGTGTTTAAGCGCCGCGACGTGCCCCTCGGCGAGGTCAACGACATGGATAAAATCCCGAATGCAGGTGCCATCGGGGGTGTCATAATCGGAGCCGAAGATCGACAACGAGGGGCGCCGCCCGACCGCGACCTGCGTAATATAGGGCATCAGGTTATTGGGAGTCCCGCGGGGATCTTCGCCGATGCGTCCTGACTCATGAGCCCCAACGGGGTTAAAATATCGGAGGAGGGCAATATGCCACGGATTGTTGTCTGGCCCCCCACAGGCTTGAGCGTCCGAGGCCGCGACGTCCCGGCACAGCTCTTCGATAAAAAGTTTTGTTTTTCCGTAAGGATTGGTCGGCTGCCCGAGAGGTTGATCTTCCCGGAAGGGTGGATTGGGAGCGTCCCCATAAACGGTCGCTGACGAGCTAAAGACGAGCTGTTTCACCCCAGCTCGGGCCATCTCTTCAAGAAGGACCGTCGTTCCACCGATATTGTTACGATAGTACATCAACGGGTGTGAAACAGATTCTCCAACGGCTTTGGAGCCAGCGAAATGGAGCACTGCTGAGAACTGATAGTTGCTAAAAAGGTGCTGGAGCACTGATCGGTCGGCGATACTTCCCTCGATAAACGGCACCTCCTGCCCCACCAGTCCACCGATGCGGCAAATCGCCTCCCGAGAGGAATTGCTGAGGTCGTCGAGCACGACGACGGAGTAGCCAGCCTTGATGAGTTCGATGCAGGTGTGGGAGCCGATGTAACCGGCACCACCGGTGACGAGAATGGACATGCGGGACCTCTTTTAGGAAAGGCGGAAGCTGCGAACAAATGGGGGTGGGACAGTACGGTGCCCTGAGGCGAGGACGCCGACAAACCCTCGAAAAAAGGCGGCACGGAGCGATCAAGAGGTGGCCTGGCAACCACAACCCAGAAGTGGGCTCTCAAAAATTCGCCGATGAAAACCAAAATATACCGATACAGAGGAAGCGCATACTGTATCACGACAGGACTGTATCGGGGTGAGAGGATTTGAACCTCCGGCCTCACGGTCCCGAACCGTGCGCTCTGCCAGGCTGAGCTACACCCCGATAACACGCCGCTACGGTACCGGTTTTCTGGGGGGGTTGGCAAGGGTGGGACCCGATCCGAGCGTTCGGAGTAAAGTCTCATGGGGACTTGCATTATCCATAACCCCCTACATTGGGAAGTAAAAGCTGCTGTGGTAATGTCATCGTAACCCGCTGGGCATTGAGGCGGGGGGGACTTATCAGTGATAGCGAGAAGTGCGATGGGCCTTTTTGACAAAATTCGCGGCAAATCCTCGGAACCGGCGCAACAGGCGGGTGACCTATCGGTACAGCAGCAGGAGCAGGACCTCAAGGAGCTCCGGTCGAGCCTCGAAGCGGCGTACCAGCGACCCGACGCAGAACAGCTGCAGAGAGATATCGGTGAAACTGCGGACAGATTCGACGACGTGCGTCAGCGGTTCGAGGAGAAAGCATCGGGGGACAAACGATACGAGGAGCCGCGGAAGATTCTAGAGGCGGCACTGGAGCAGCCCGATCACATTCAGCGGGGAGCCGACCTCATGAGCCTCATCTCGGCATGCGATAAAGCAATGTCAAAATCGGGGGTTGATCAGGGGCTTCTAAAAGACACGAAGGATGCCGCGAAGAAGCTCCTCGAACTGGGGAAAAAAGAGGCCGATATCGCCCAACAAGAGGTAAAGGCACGTCAGGCGAGTCGTCGTCTTGCGTCAAAACGGGCCCAACAGGCCCAGAATGAGCAAAAAAAGCAGGCTGAGGCGAACCAGCGGCGGGAAAAGCAGGAAGAGGACATCACCAAATCAATAAATTCGACGGCCGCCAATCAACAGGCGCAGGGGCTCCGCGCAAGGGATGGTTCGGCGCGCCAGGGGGCATTTGCAGAGGGGGCGGAATACGAGACCGCTGATGAAAAAACTGAAACTACCCTTGCCGATGCAAATCAACCTTCCGGTGGGGGAAGGAATTCCTCTGAGCGGGTCGGGGAGGCAGGTCGCGGTGCCGATGGAACTCCTCGCGACGGCTTCGACCCGGGAGTAGATCCCGAAGAGGCGACCGCGACTGCAGGCACGTCGGCCGAACCGACCCCTCAGGACGATGAGTTCCTCGAGTTTATGGACGGTGAACGCCGCCGTCGGGTAAGGAAACGGCGACCCGACGGTTCTCTGGTTAGTCTCGAGGAGATCCTCGGGGAAGGGGTCGGTATAGATCAGGTTAACATCCTTGAATTTATTCAGGACCCCGTCCTTCTGAAGTTCTTCGATATCGCCATGAATCGGCAGCTCGGAGAGATTCGGCAGCGATATGGAGAGGATGCGTTGATTCTATTCACGGTGACCGAACTTGCGCGAGCGGTCATCGCTCGGGGGCTTCGAGATAGGGGATTTTCGGATTTGGGAGTTCCCCCTTCATTGCGACGAGCGCGAACCCCAACCGAGGAGGCTATCGCAGAGGGATGTCGGGATGCGCTCTGGAACTTTATGAATTAGCGGCAAGCTAAGTTGTGAAGTGCCGTGAGTTGGCGTGACCTCAAAGCGAGGATTGCAACCCCCGCTTGAGGGAGAACAGAAACGATATTTGTGGATTAATAACGATCGAAAGAAGGACAAGTAAGTATGTTGCCGGTAAGGGACAGATACGACGAGGTGTTTAACGTCGAGGTCGAGGGATGGTGTTACGGTATTACTACCTATCCGGGGGAGGTGTTCCCAGCGCTTGTCCACTCCGTTGTGAAAGAACTGGGCCCTTCGTTCCGAACCGCCATCGATTGTAACGTCGTCTTTGATGTCTTGGACATCTCTACCAAATTATCTCGCGCCGCCAAGTATTTGGTAGATGAGCGGGAGATCGCTTTCAGCATATTATCTCAGCTTCCAAGCCCTCATCTCCTCGGCGAAGAAGCTCAGTTCGTGCTTGCGCAGATTATTGACCAGATTGAACAGGCGTACGGCGGAGCGCTGACAAGGCTCGAGAGAAAGTGGACTCTCGAGAAGCGACGTGCGTCGGGGGGAAGTGCCTCCTCCGAAGGCCAAATGTAATGGCGCCCCGACCAAGAGGAAGCCGAGTGAGTTTCGCCGGTTGCCTCCTGGGTCCCAATCAGTATCATAGGGGTAACAACTAATACCCCGAGGGGGCATTTCGTTATATAAGACAAGACGAGTGAGGGAGAGTGCCGTGATCGGGATTCTTTTGGTGCGGCATGGCGAAACCGAACTCAATGTTCGAGGTCTTCTGCAGGGGTGGTCTGACTCACCTCTGACCGGCAAGGGTATTGAACAGGTCGAACTGCTCCGTGATAGGCTAAAAGATGAGCCGTTAACGCATGCAATATCAAGCGACCTTGGCCGGGCCCGACAAACTGCCACGATACTCCTAGAGGGGCGAAACTTGCCTCCATTTGAGAGTGAGATCCTTCGAGAACGTCACTATGGCAAACTGGAAGGCACCTCCGAGATGGTGTGGCGAATCCAGCGGGAAAGGTTGTGGCGGGAGAAGCAGGAGGAGCTGGTCCCTGAGGAGGGGGAGTCCCGAGCCGATGTCCAGCAGCGGACCCGTGACTTCATCCTGACCCTTGACTCACTCCCGATGGGGGCTCGACTTCTGATCGTCGGCCATTCGCATTGGAATCGGCAGCTTCTCGCCGATATGTTCGATGTTCCGGATGAAAATTGGGATCTCCTTCAATCATCTCATGCTGGGCTCACGGCGATAGCCCGGGATGAGGCTGATGGTCCATGGCGATGTTTATTTATGGACGATGTCTCGCATTTGGAACCGCCTCCCGTTATGATTCCCGAAGTTGAGCAGACTCATGAAGCGGGACAGGGAACAGATGTAACTGCTGAATCCTCAAAGGGTCGTGCAGAGGGCGAATCGTAGCAGCTAGTTGCCCGGTTCACCGGACGATACTCATCCCGATCTTCGGTTCATTAGTCGATCCTGAAAAATCCTTGTGATTCTTTAGGAACTCTCCGAGCGCATATAATTCGGTTGGGAACCCTTTAATGCCCTCCGCCAAACCGCCGTGATCTAAACGGCTCAATCCTCATCCACAGGTACCCCGATGTCAGAACGATCAGAACAGGAACAGGTGCGGCTCGCAAAACTCGCTGCAATGCGTGATGAGGGATTTCTCTTTCCGAATGAGCTCGAGGGCCGTCTATTAACGACTGAAGTTCTCGGGCATCCGGTTGCCGAGCCCCCGGAGTGTGGTGAACGGTTTACCGTGGCAGGGCGGGTTGTTCTGTTTCGGCAGATGGGGAAGGCGAGCTTCTGCCACATCCTCGACATGAAGGGAAAACTGCAGCTATACCTCCGCCAGGATGTTATCGGCGAGGAGCAGTATCGAGCCGTCAAAGAGCTCGACATGGGGGATATCATCGAGGCGCGAGGGTATCTTTTCGTGACTAAGACCGGAGAAACAACCCTCCACGTTGATTCGTTTCGGATGCTCGTAAAATGTTTGGTTCCTCCCCCCGAAAAATGGCACGGCCTCACTGACGTTGAGGCTCGATATCGCCATCGTCACCTTGATCTCATTTCACACCCAGATGTGCGAGATCTTTTCCGAAAGCGTGCGCAGATAATCCGGCACATACGCGCGTTTCTTGATGCTCGTGACTTCCTCGAAGTAGAAACCCCGGTCTTGCAAAGCGTTGCAGGGGGCACTATCGCCCGTCCCTTTGCGACCCATCACAACAGCCTCGGGATCGACATGTTTATGCGGATAGCGCTCGAGCTTCCCCTCAAAAAACTCGTCGTCGGAGGGCTTGAACGAGTGTACGAGCTCGGAAGATGTTTCAGGAATGAAGGGCTCTCCAAGAAGCACAACCCAGAATTCACGATGATAGAGCTTTACGAGGCATTTGCGACCTTTGAGGATCATATGAACCTGATTGAGGAGCTTCTCTCGAGCCTCGTTAGCGAGCTGGGCGGAGGGGACTCGATCACGTATCAGGGGAAGACGATTTCGCTGGCGCGCCCCTTTCGACGGCTCTCGATGCACGATTCGCTGTACGAGGTCGGTGAGGTCCCCCGAACAGAGGATGTTCGCGACCTTCCTACGTTGCACCGAATCGCGGCGCATCATCGGGTCGGACTGGTGGATTCAGATGATGTCGGAAAGGTCGTCGAAGCGCTCTGGGGAGCGCTGGTCGAACCCCGGCTCATCGATCCGGTTTTTATTACCCACCATCCCGCAAGCATCAGCCCGCTCGCCCGGCGGAGCGATGCCGATCCGTCTGTGTGCGACCGGTACGAGCTGATTATCGCAGGGATGGAGGTTGCCAACGGATATTCTGAGCTTAACGATCCCGTCGACCAGCGACGGCGGTTCGAGGAGCAAGCGGCGCGGAAAGCGGCGGGGGATCACGAGGCGTTCGATCTCGATGAAGATTTCTTGCGGGCTCTCGAGTCGGGGCTTCCCCCGACCGCTGGAGACGGGATGGGTATTGATCGATTGACGATGCTTCTCACCGATGCACCCTCGATCCGAGAGGTGTTACTCTTCCCGCAGATGAAGCCAGAGGCGGGAGGGGGGGGGGACACTGAAGAGGCCGTCCCTGAGGAATAACGTAATCTCGCGGATTTCCCATTTTTCCTGCTCCTTGGTACTCTTTACCACCATTCGCCCCCCTTGCCTTCAAAGTGAGCCTTCGCCATGCCCCCCTCTCGTACATCGCGCTCTGCGGCTGACGCTTCGGTGATCGATCGACCGTCCTCTTTGATTGCATCTCTCCGATTCTCCCGACTCATCGCGTCACGGTATTTATGGTCTCGTCGCACCGATGCAGCCGTGACTATCATCACCGCGATATCGATCCTCGGGGTGGCAATTGGGGTAATTACGATTACCGTCGTCATGGCGGTAATGACTGGGATTTCAGGTTACCTTGAAGGAGAAGATTCTCGGGGCCGATGCCCACATCGTCGTGCGACACCGAGATGGAGCTATTGGCGATTGGCAGCGGATAAAAGAGATGATCAGCGCACAACCAGGCGTTGCCTCGGTCGTCGCGTACACCAGCCACCAGGGGTTACTTCGGGCGGGGGAGAGAGCAACCGGCATCATCATACGGGGACTTGAACGGCACGGAGCGGCGGCCGACCAGGTGACTGGGTATTTACGGGGTAAACAGAGCTTTTCCGATGCGATTGAACGACGCCCAATCGAGGTGACCCTTCCCAATGGGGAGGCGGATACCGCCTCAATCCCGAGCATAGTTATCGGAGAAACCCTCGCCCGAACCCACGGCATAACCCCCGGGACGACCGTTTCGGTGTTGTCGCCCCAGGTCTCATCCTCCCCATTCGGACTCGTCCCTAAATTCCGCCGGTTTCAGGTGACCAGTATTTATCACTCTGGGCTCGCCGAGTACGAATCCGGTCTCGCCTATGTCAGCCTTTCGGATGCTCAGACATTTTTTCAGATGGGAAGTGCGGTATCAGGGCTTGAAGTTCGAGTGCGCCATCTTGATGATGCCACGACGATGGCGCAAAAGATCCTCGCGGCCCTCGGTGGCACCAGCGGAGGGTTCCTCGTCCAGGATTGGACCCAGAGCAATCAGGCGTTCTTTGAGGCCCTCGCTCTTGAAAAAAAGGTCTACTTTATCGTCCTTCTCCTGATTATCGTCATGGCGAGTTTTTCGATCATCAGCTCGCTCGTAATGGTCGTGATAGAGAAGCGGCGCGACATCGCGATCATGAAAACGCTCGGAGCACGAACCGCAGCTATCGGAAATATATTTCGCGCTCAGGGTGCGATCATCGGGGTAATCGGAGTTTCGGTCGGCCTCGCCGGGGGATATGGCTTGTGTCGAGGGCTCCAATGGTATCGATTCCCGATTGATGAGCGAATTTTTCAGATGTCATCACTCCCCATACATATTGACCCGGTTAACTTCATCGCGGTAGGAGTGGCTGCATTCCTGATATGTTGTGTAGCGACAATCTATCCAGCGCGGCGAGCGAGCCGATTTGAGCCAGCGGAGGTACTCCGACATGAGTAGCATCGGGCAAGAGGAAAGCAGGCATGGCCGGATAGTTCTTGAGGGGGTGACCAAGCAGTATCTCGACGCAGAGCGCACCCTAACGATCCTTGACAAGGTTTCCTTCACCTTTCCGGTCAGTGGGACATGCGCGATCGTCGGACGCTCTGGTATCGGCAAAAGCACGATGTTGCATCTCCTCGGCGCACTTGATGTTCCAACCGCTGGGCGAATTATTCTAGATGGCACCGATGTTACCAAGCTATCCGGCGATGACCGCGCCGTATTCCGTGGTGCGCACGTGGGGTTCGTCTTTCAGTTTCACCACCTTCTCCCCGAGTTCACCGCTGCGGAAAACGTTGCTATGCCGCTGATTATTGCGGGCAAAAGTCGCGCTCGCGCCCTCGGGGAAGCACGCGAACTGCTCAGTCGTGTTGGGCTTGCTGACAGACTCACACACCGCCCGGCAGCGCTCTCCGGTGGCGAAGCCCAACGAGTGGCCCTCGCGCGCGCCCTCGTCACCCGCCCCAGCATCCTCCTCGCCGACGAACCGACCGGCAGCCTCGATATCACCACCGGCGACGAAGTATCATCGCTCCTGCTCGAAGTATGCCGCGAACAGGGAAATCTCACCGTGGTCGTAACCCACAGCCGTGAGTTGGCAGCCCGCATGGACCAGGTTCTCGAGATGGTGCCCGGAGGGGGGTTGGTGCGGGGGTAGCGAGGATGGGGTGAGACTACGCTCGGCTTGGGGTAGGGTTGCAAAAGGGGAACGCCCCTATCGCTCATCGAGTACAGCAGGTTGCGACAATGATAAGAGTATCTTACTCCCCGGAATCTCCAAATTGTTTATTTGCGTAGATAAAAAACGATTGTCGCGCTGACATAAACTCTAACGGGTATTCTAGGACTGTCTGATCATTCAGAGTGAGCGTTCGAAGTGATTGAGTTTGCAGTCTCTTTATCGTAAGAATCTCCGCACCGTTACGATTTTAGGGAGAGACCGATGGGATTGCACGCAGAGAATCACCCCGATGAGAGTGATTCAGTTAAGCCGTCACGACCCGAGTCATCGCCCGATCCAGCTTACAGCGAACCATCACGGTCACACGACCACCTCTCATCGCCAGCGCTTCCTGCTCGAGAAGGCAGAAGCCCGGCATCAGTTGATAATTCTCTCCAAGCATCGAACCCTCTCGAGGAGGTGAAGCGGTTCGCTCGCGAGTTCCGCATGGCACGTGGTGAGTTTCTTTCCCAATTTCACCGCGCCGAGGATTATTTCGACTCGCTTCTCATAACCGCAGGGATCGATAAGACAGCCCCCGATTATCCCTCATATATCACCCTCAATTCTATCCCCGACTTTCGGGGCCATAATCCGTATCCGACAATTTTTGGCCGAGATTTCGCGGTGTCGCCAAACCCTTCTTTCATTGCCGCCATCACGGTGCCTTTCCCTGCGGGGGACCGCGCTCAAGCCGACGAGAATCAGGCCTCAGCCTTAGGGGCACAGCCTGGATTTACTCAACCAGGAGAAAAGCCGCGCATTCCTGATGATCAGATGCTTCTTGCGTGGCTCGAATACAACCGAGGCGAGCGGTGTTACAAGCTGTGTCGTCCGAATCCTCATGGGATTCTGGACGCCTCGATGTATCGATTCAAAAACCTCACTTTGCGTCAGCAATGTCCCCGCGATTCGTGGGCGTGGAACGGTGTCGAGGGAACATTGCGGGAGATGCTCACCACAAAAGGACTTGTGGTTGTCACCCCTGATTTAGGAAATTTTCGCACCATCTGGGATGACAAAATAGAGATAAGAGCTGGCGACGGTACCAGGAAGCTCCCTTCGCCGTATGAGGTTCTTGCCGATGTGCTCGATGTATTCGCCAAACTCAACATCAGGAGAGGGGGATTCCTCTGGTCAAAGGTCATTGCCGAACCAGCACGACCTCCAGCGGCAAACATCACGGCGCGGGCAAAACAGTTCGCTGACATCAATCGAGTGCCTGAGAAAGAAAAAAAACGACGGGAACTCGAAGAGAAGGGCGACCACCTTTTAGGCCACGGCATTGATTCTTACACAGTCGGGTGCATCGGTGAACTTGTTAGCCGTCTCGAGCAAGAGGCGAGTCCCGATTTCTTGCGCAGTTCCCTTCCATTCAAGCTCCCAGAATCACCACTCTTCTTGAAGAAACATGATCGTGCATCCCAGCTCCTAACTGACCTCGACGATATCATCACTTCCTGGGGCCCAAGCCCCAGCCGGACTCCTGAGTGCGTCAAGGATTTTTTTCGAGCGATTGATGAGCTGCGGGAAGATGCGAAACTAGGGGGTGAGATCACACGGGAACGGTGTCAGGAGGTAGTAACCCTCATGGAGGTCGGAGTTCGAGAGGTGGCCGGTGGTGGAGCAACGCCATCCTGAGGGGAGGGCAAAGAGGTAATCATCGGACCGTCCCATATCACGCTGTCCGTCGGTTCGAAAGCGTTGCCGTCCCCCCCCAAGAATGATATCCTCCCCCCCGACTACACACCCGCAGGTATACCCAAAACAGGATATGCCAGTCTTAGTCGCCCCTGAGCATGATCTTTCAGTCTTTCCGAAACTCATGATCGGTGGTGTCGAGGCGGGGAGGATTAACTAAGACACCAACCATTGAGAGTAAATATCATGACTGAACAAGAAAGCTTCGCAGCGTCGGCTGCCGCAACCTCGCAGACAACCGCACCAATTCTCGCCTCGACACCCGTTACGGTCCGATCCCTCATTGAGGTAGGGGCACATTTTGGTCATCAGACGGAGCGTTGGAATCCGAAGATGACCAAATTCATCTTCGGCGAGCGCAACGGGGTGCACATCATAAACTTGGATAAGACGGTTGAGGCGTGGGGCCGGGCAAGTAAGTATATTTACGATACAATCGCACGCGGGGGGTCGATACTCTTCGTAGGCACGAAAGTTCAGGCACGCGACATCGTGAAGGAAGAGGCAGCACGATGTGGTGGGCACTACGTTACCTCTCGGTGGCTCGGAGGCACTCTTACGAACTTCCAAACAATCCGCAATTCATTGAGCCGAATGGCCAAGCTCGAGGAGCTTCTCGCGTCGGCGGAAAACCCGAATTCAGATGTAAAGCTCAACAAGAAAGAGAAGCTGACCATTTCCCGTCAGCTTGAAAAGCTCGAGGCGAACCTAGGCGGTATCCGCTCGATGAAGAGTGCTCCCGACGTTATCTTCCTCGTTGACCTTAACAAAGAAGACATCGCGATCCGTGAAGCTGAGCGACTCGGAATTCCAGTCGTAGCACTGACTGACACGAACGTCGATCCAGGCACCGTGGCGTACCCCATCCCTGCGAACGACGACTCCGCCAGAACACTTCGGTTGTTCCTCTCGGCCGTCGCCGATATCGTCATTGAGGCACGGAAGAGTTTCCAGTCCCGCACTGGTCGGAGTGAAGAGGGAGGACGGGGACGCTCAGCTCGAACGGCAGCGGCTGCACCGGTCGAACAGGCTCAGGCCAGCTCCGTCGCACCAGTGGCTGAAACACCAGTGGCTGAGGCACCAGCAGCCGAGGCATAACGAAACCGGGACAGTAGCGCTAAAGGCTCCGCCACACGACCATCTCGGTCTCGAAGGGATGGCCGTGGGGAGCCCACCGGAACGACCCACCTGACAAAGTGACCACGGTCTATGACCACGTTAAAGGCACCGGTTCGGTAGGGCCCGATCGTATCATCAACAATCTAAATTTGAGGAAACATTTCAGATGAGTGAGATTTCTGCATCAATGGTAAAGGAACTTCGGGAGATGACCGGAGCGGGGATGATGGACTGCAAGAAAGCCCTCAGCGAGGCGGGCGGATCGCTCGAAGCAGCCGTTGAAGTTCTCAGGAAGAAGGGACTCAAGGACATCGGTAAACGGGCAGGGCGCACCGCAGCCGAAGGGACGATTGGCACCTATGTTCATGCAAACGGTCAGATCGTTGCGGTCGTCGAACTTAACTGCGAAACAGATTTCGTCGCGAGAGGAGAGGATTTTCAGGAATGCGCTCGCGGCATCGCGATGCACGTTGCTGCAATGAAGCCACTGTACCTCTCTCCCGAAGAGGTCCCAAGCGCCGTCATCGAGAAAGAAAAGGAGATATTTCTCGAGCAACTTACCCCCGCTCAGCGGAATAATGCTGAAAAGATTCTCCCTGGAAAAATTGCAAAGTTTTACGAAGAAAATTGCCTCCTCGAGCAACCATACGTACGCGACGACTCAGGAAAAGTCGCGGTAAAAAACGTCGTGGAAGAATTGAGTGTTAAATGCGGTGAAAAGGTGTCTGTTCGTCGATTCGTCCGCTTTGAGGTGGGTGAGGGGATAGAAAAGCAAAAGGCAGACCTTGCCAGCGACGTTGCGGCCCTGACTGGGGAGGTGTAACGACGTGACGATACCGAGGGATCAAGAAGGGAATCAGCACACAACGGCTGCTCAGACCACGCCATACCGAAGAATCCTGCTCAAGCTTAGCGGTGAGATTCTCGCGGGGGAGCGGGGATTGGGGATCGATCCCTCGGTAATCGGGCGATTGGCTGATGAAGTCGTGTCGGTGCACTCGATGGGGATTGAGATAGGTCTTGTTATCGGGGGTGGCAATATCTTTCGGGGCGTGCAGGCAGGGGCTCAGGGGCTTGATCGCGCCTCGGGCGATTACATGGGCATGCTAGCGACCTCGATAAACGCCCTAGCAATTCAGGACATACTCGAACAACGGGGGGTTCCTACGAGGGTGCTCTCCGCTATTGAGATGAAGGAAATAGCCGAGCCATATATTCGACGTCGGGCGCTTCGCCACCTGGAGAAGGGGCGAGTCGTCATTTTTGCCTGCGGAATTGGCAACCCTTACTTCACTACCGATACCGCCGCGAGCCTTCGAGCTCTCGAAATTAACGCTCAGGTGCTCCTGAAGGGTACCAAGGTTGATGGGGTATATGATAGGGATCCAAAAAAGGATCCCACCGCGGTCCGTTACGAAGAGGTCTCGTTCATGGAGGCACTCCAACAGGGCCTCAAGGTGATGGATGCCGCCGCGATATCGCTCTGTATGGACAATGACCTACCGATTATCGTCTTTGATGTCGGTGCGGAGGGGAATCTCAAACGGCTTGTCTCGGGGGAACAGATTGGGACTATCGTACGCGGACCGAAAAAGGAATAGAGGGTGAGGAAGGGGGTCGATAAGGGGAAAAGGGGTTACTACCCGAGAGGGAGAGTGGCTCAAGTGGCCCCTATTCAGGGGGACCGATAGGGGCGGTCACTGACTTTCACAGGAGGAAAGCCATGAGTAATTTTGGAAAAGAGCTCGAGGTTCAATGCAAGGCGACGGTCGAACATTTTCGCAAGGAGCTCCAGAAAACCCGAACAGGGAGAGCGCAGTCAGGGCTGCTCGACTCGATCCACGCTGAATATTACGGTTCCAGCGTACCGCTAATCCAGCTCGGCCTCATCAATACCCCTGAGCCCCGGGTGATTACGGTTCAGGTATACGATGCCTCAGCAGTTGAGGCCGTTGACAAGGCGATACGTCAAGCGAATATCGGGCTGAACCCGCAGCGAGAGGGGTCCATGCTCCGAATGACGATTCCTGCGCTTACCGATGAGCGACGTCGGGAAATTATCAAAGGGCTGCACAAACTTGCCGAAGAGTCTCGGGTAGGGGTCCGTTCGCATCGGAGGGAATCGATCGATGCGATCAAGAAACAAGAAAAGGCCAAAGAATTCTCGGAAGATGAGTCACGTCGTCACCAAGATGACGTACAGAAGATTACCGACAAGTTTATCGCCGAGATCGATGTCCTCCTCGTAGCCAAGGAAAAGGAGCTTATCGCTGGTTAGCGAAGAAACTGAGGGACAAAAAATCCGCAGTTTTGAGGGGCTTTTTTTTCAAAGCGGTGTTGAGCAAGAGGAAAAAGATGGCTATCTCCATCGATCCAACGGGCCTGACTGCTGGTGCATCCGACTCAGGTACCCTCGACCCCACAAGGATGCCGCGTCACATTGCCTTTATCATGGATGGTAATGGTCGGTGGGCAAAGCAGAGGGGGATGCCCCGGGTTGAGGGTCACCGAGCAGGGGCGAAAACGGTCCGGATGGTAGCTGAGGAGTGTCGGCGCCTCGGCATCAAATATGTGACCCTTTACGCATTTTCCTCGGAAAACTGGAATCGACCAGAGCATGAGGTGGGGGCACTTATGGGCTTGTTCCACCGGTATCTCAACGCGGAGCTCGACCGATTATGCGACAACGGCATTCGGCTTCGTGCAATCGGAGACCGCAATCGACTTCCCAGTTATGTGGTTGAGAGTCTCGAACGAGCGGAGGAGCGTTCGCGTGGTCACTCCGGTATGCAGCTAATCCTCGCTGTGTCGTACGGTGGGCGAGATGAGCTCGTTACCGCCGCCAGAAGGCTCGGTGAACGGGTTGCCCGGGGGGAGCTTTATCCTCAAGACATCACGGAGGAGATGTTTGCCTCCTCGCTTTTCACCCACGATATTCCTGATCCTGATCTTCTTGTCCGAACGAGCAGCGAATTTCGAATCTCTAACTTTCTTTTATGGCAGCTTGCTTATGCAGAGATCGTCGTAAGCGGAGCGCTTTGGCCTGAATTCAGCGCCGAGAATCTCCGAGAATGTATCTACTTGTACCAGCAACGGGAGCGACGATTTGGGCTGACTTCAGAGCAGCTTGCCGAGGCTGAGGAACGCGATGAATAACAACGACTCGATGACTGACTCAGAGCCGCGCCAAGAGCCGTTCGACGCGCCGGTTAAGACCTCCGAGCTTATCACCCGGATTACCACAGCCGTGGTAATGATTGTCGCGGTGATCGGCCTCTTCGCGTATGCGGGGCTTTCTCCCGAATGGGGAAAGCCGATGCTTTTCTGTGTGGCTGCGACAGTTGTTTCGGTAGCCGCGCAGGAGGCAGCGTGTATTGCGGGGCGCCGATTCGGGTGGAGAGTTGGACTGATCTTCGGAGGTGTGGCGATTCTCGTATTTTTTGTCCAGCTCAGGCGGGTACTCACGGGAGAAGCACCATTTGGAGTGGTGGTCGGACGAGAGGGGCTTGCGCTTGGGGTTGGTAGTGCGGTGGTCTGTGCGCTCCCTGGTCTCTGCGCTCGAACCCGAGCGATATCTGAGGTGGAAGCTCTTGTCGCTGCGGCAGCGATCCAAGGAGTCCTTATCATCACCGGCGGAACCCTCCTGATTTCGATGGTGGGGGGCCCATCTCTTTTTTTTCTCACCGTTTCATCGGTCGCCGTCAACGACACCGCTGCCTACTTTGTCGGCAAGTACGTCGGAGGTCTCCGGTTCTCTCCTGTAACTTCACCAAAAAAGACCTGGGCCGGAGCCGCTGGCGGCCTTGCGGGAGGAGTTGTCACCTGGCTTTTTGGCGCCTTCCTTCTTCCGTGGGTAGGAGGAGGTGGTGCTCTTACCGTGATGCCCCGACTCCTTGAGTGGTGGACGCCCTTTGTGGTCATCGGGGGGGCTCAACTGAGCGACATAACAAAGTCACTTCTCAAGCGAGGAGTTGGTCAAAAGGATTCCGGGTCGCTGCTCCCAGGGCACGGAGGATTTCTGGATAGAATAGATGGATTACTCGGCGCGCTCCTCGTGATGGCCGTTCTGTCGTTTTGATAGATGTGGTTTTTTGGTGAGGGTAGGGGGAAGAGGTCTCATGAAAAAGGTGGTGATTCTGGGTGCGAGCGGGTCGATTGGGAGCTCAACCCTCTCGATTATCAGACAGTTTCCCGAACATTATTCTCTTTTGGGAGTAAGTGCCCACACGAGCGGGGAAAAAATTGGTGCCATAGCAGAAGAGTTTCGGCCTTCTGTGGTCGTACTCGGCAACGAGGATGCTGCGATTAAGTTCCGGGAACGCTTGCCTGATTTTCGTGGCGAAATCCTTGTCGGTGAAGAAAACCTCTGCCGTCTTGCTGCGGCTGATGAGGCAGACCTTGTTGTCGCGGCTATCGTTGGAGTTGCCGGATTGCGACCTGTAGAGGCGGCATTGCAGGCGGGGCGGCGGGTGCTCCTCGCGAACAAAGAGAGCCTTGTGTGTGCCGGAGCGTATTTGATGGGGGTCGCAGCTCGAAACGGAGCGCATCTTCTGCCAATCGACAGCGAACACTCGGCGATTTTTCAGCTGCTCGAAGGGCGGGGAGGGGAAGACCTTGCCTCAATCACCCTCACTGCTTCGGGTGGTCCCTTCTGGCGCATGCCCCCCGAAGCATTTAGCTCGATCACCCCCGAGCAAGCGGTCAAACATCCCCGTTGGAGCATGGGTGCAAAAATATCGGTTGATTCAGCCACTCTTGTCAACAAGGCACTCGAAGTGAT
>OMIW01000185.1 GCA_900299205.1 Pseudomonadota bacterium | reverse complement strand
GGGGCCTCTTCTCGCCGTGCCACACACGACACTGAACGTCAGTCCTTCACATCCCCCTCATCAATAGGAGCAAGCGATGTCCTTCACTATCACCTCTCTCGGCGGATATATTCACGAATATCAAAAAAGCATTCTCAATCCTGCACAGTTCTGGGAACAGATCGCCGAGGAGTTTTTCTGGCGAAAGCGATGGGATGTCGCGCTCTCTCACGATTTTTCAGAGCCCCGCGTTGAGTGGTTTCGAGGAGGAAAGCTTAATATTGTCGAGAACTGTCTCGATCGCCATCTCTTCACCCGAGGAGATCAGCCTGCAATCATCTTTGAACCGAACAACGGTACTGGCGCCACTCCTGAGCCTTCCCGCACCCTTACCTATCGACAGCTCCACAGCGAGGTATGTCGTGCTTCGCACGCACTCGCGCGGCTCGGGGTTCAACAGGGGGATCGGGTCGCCATTTACCTCCCCCTGATACCAGAGGCAATCATCGCGATGCTTGCGTGCGCACGGCTCGGGGCGGTCCACTCGGTCGTTTTTGGTGGTTTCTCTCCTCAAGCGCTTCGGGAGCGAACGAACGACTGCGGCGCGCGGGTGCTCATTACGGCAGATGGCGCGTATCGGGGCGAAAAGGAGGTCGCGCTCAAAGCGGCGGCGGATGAGGCTCTGCGCGGCTGCCCTCTTGTAACTGACGTATTGGTCGTCAAGCGGACGGGGGCTGAGGTTCCCATGATGAAAGGGGGACCGAAGGACCGTCGTGATCACTGGTGGCACGAGGCGCTTGCCTCGTCGGAGCCGACGCATGAGGCGGTGGCGACCGATGCCGAGGATATGCTCTTCGTGTTGTACACCTCAGGTTCGACCGGGAAGCCTAAGGGGGTTGTTCACACCGTGGGGGGATACATGGTGTATACCGCCTATACATTCAAGAATGTTTTTCAGTGTCGCAGCGGACACGGCTCAGGCAGCTCAATCGAACGGGATATCTTCTGGTGCACTGCCGATGTCGGATGGATAACGGGGCACTCGTATGTGACATATGGCCCCCTCCTCGCAGGGAGCACGATTCTCATCTACGAGGGTATCCCCACCTACCCAGATCCGGGCCGCTACTGGGAAATTATCGACAAACACCACGTTACTCACTTCTACACTGCTCCCACCGCGATACGGGCACTCCAGGCGCTCGGCAATGAGCATATCGAACCGTATCACCTCTCCTCGCTCCGGGTGCTAGGCTCGGTCGGCGAGCCGCTCAACGAGGATGCATGGCATTGGTATCACCACCACATAGGTAAGGAGCGGTGCCCCGTCGTTGACACCTGGTGGCAAACCGAGACAGGGGGAATCATGATCGCCCCGCTCGCGGGGATAACGCCAACCAAACCGGCCCACGTCACCCTACCCCTTCCCGGTGTCCAGCCAGTTATCGTCGACACCAACGGCACGGAGCTTGTGGGCAACAGTGTCGAGGGAAATCTCTGCATCCGCTTTCCATGGCCCGGCATTCTCCGAACAACCTTCGGGGACCACGAACGGTGTCGTCAGAGCTATTTTTCGCAATATCCGGGGCTCTACTTCACGGGTGATGGCGCGAAACGGGATGAGAACGGCTACATCAGAATTTTGGGACGGGTTGATGATGTCATTAACGTATCGGGACATCGGCTCGGCACCGCCGAGATCGAAAACGCAATAAATGAGCATCCAAAGGTCCTTGAATCTGCGGTGGTGGGCTACCCACATCCGATAAAGGGAGAAGGGATCTACGCATACGCGATCGTCGATCTCACGGATCGTTCTGCCGACAACCTCGTGCGCGAAATCAAAGAGACCGTCGTGCGAATTATCGGCCCCATCGCACGCCCTGAGGTGGTGATTCTTGTTCCAGGACTTCCAAAGACTCGTTCAGGTAAGATTATGCGGCGCATCCTTCGCTCTCTGGCCGCAGGTGACGCATCAAACTTCGGCGACACCTCGACCCTCATCAATCCCGAGATTGTCGAGCAGATCGTTGCGGCGGTGGGGTCGATGAGTCAGCCATAAAAAGATATCACGAAGGACTTGCCAGCAGTCGTTCAATCGTTTGTGATAGAGGCCTCTGCGTGATGGCACGCGGGAGGGAGGGGCGTGAGGGCAGACTTCGTCATGGAGTCTGTCGTAGCCGTGCCCCCTCGAAGGACACCGCCCTTGCGTAGCCGAGAAATAATCCGCATCACAGGAGTGTTTGCGCTTACTTCAGGCTCAGCGCCGATCGTCATTTTCACCGATTCTTTGCTCTCCATCTTCATGCACCCCAATCCCATGCGCCCAACTCCCATACTCCGAATCAACCCTCTCTTCAAAAGCTCGCAAAGGGGCGCAGGGACGCTCGGTCTTCTCCTGTCGGCCGTGGCGGTTGCTGCCGCAGGAACCTTTCTCATGTTTATCTTCGGTATCGTCGTTCCGCCCGGCATGATCGGCGTTCGACAGATATACTTTGATACGGTCATCGGTCCAAAGCAGGGATTCTCTGACCATGCGCTCGAGCCGGGTTATCACGGAAACATTCCTTTTTTCGGCACGATTCATCTCCTCCCCAGCACGTGGCTTCCGATACACTTCAACGCAGCCCGCTCCGAGCAGCCCGGCGCGCTCGTGCTTCCGCCGCTGACGGTAAAATCAAGCGATGGCGTAACGGTAAATCTCGATCTCACTGTAATGATAAGGCTCCGCACAACGCCCGACGTAAATGGTACCGGTGGCCCTCGGAGCCTCCTGGTAAATGTCGGTGCATCGCCAGAGAGCTGGGTCCCTATGGTTCGCACAACAACAACCAAGCATCTTGTTGAGGCGCTCAAGGATCTCACCGCTGAAGAGTTTTACGACTTTCAAAAACGGACAAAACGAGAGGAGCAGGGTGCCATCGCATTGCGGAGTGCGCTCGCCCCCGTTGGCCTCGAGGTAGGAAGTGTCCTGCTCCGTCGGTTCGTGTACGAAAATCCTCAGATAGAGGAGGCGATATTTCAGAAAAATCTCCAACAGGTCGAGCACGTCCTTGGCATCATGCGACGACGCCTGGCTGAAGAAGAGACGATCACTGCAAAAAAGATCGCTGACATCGACCGCGAGATATCGGTTGTGACTAAGAATGCGCAGGTACGAGCGGACGCGATCCGCGAGCAGGCACAGGCGACACTCATGAAGTCTCGCGTTGAGGGTGAAGCGATGGTGACCCAGGCTCGGGCTGATATCGACCGACAACGGGCCGATCTTCTCGCGACGACCGAGGGCGCTGATATCTACGTAGCGCGGCAGCTTACCCCGCTTCTGCGCTCGCTTAAGGGGGGTGTCATCAGCGACCTCAACCCGTACGATCTTTCTGGTTGGATTGAGGGGCTGATGCCATCGAAGGAGGTGGCGGGAGCTGGGACGGTCAATGGTGTGCGTCGCTCGATGCCCCGCGAACCACGACGAGAAGCGGTTCCTGTCGTATCGAATGTTCCCGCCCCGCAACCGCAATAATCGTTTTTAATCCGCTGACGAGACGCATCAGCAGCACCGCCCCCATCCAACACATCGATTCAAGAGAGCTTCACTCATGACCCCACCTCTTCCCCCCCGCCTTCGTCGCAGAATTTCCCCCCTCTTCCGAACAGTTGCCCTCGGATCGGTCCTTTTCGTCGTTGCAGGATGTGAAACAATCGGGCTTGAAAGCGATCTCGTCCCCTCGGTCGGGTTTCAGCAGGTGCAGGGAACCGAAGTTGCGCTCAAATTCCGCAAACTTCCCCGACTTATTGGTGGAGGTATCGGGAGTGAGGTGATTTCCCCGGGAGGAAAGGTGCTCGTGTGGCCGTGGGAGGAGCTTGTTCGGCTCACCAATACCCAGCGAACTGAATCGTGGGGAACCGGCGAGGGTGCCCACCGCCCCTTGGCTGCCCGTTCGAGCGATGGCAACGAAGTCGCGTTCGATGTCACCGTGATGTACCAAATCTCGCGAGACCCCGCCGAGCTGCGCGAGCTCGTCACCTCGGTGGCTCACACCGATGAACAGATCCGCGAACTCGTCGTCTCTCAGGTCCGCGCTCTAGTGCGCCAATTTGCCAACCGATTACCGACCCGAAAGTTTGTCTCATCAGACCTCTCCTCTGAGCTGCGCCGGGTTGAAAAAGAGGTGCCCGCTCCGGGTAATCTCCCAAAAAGCACGGCCTCTGACGAAGCGGGTACCTTCGATTCAGTGAAGCACGAACTCGAAGTGACCCTTGAGCAGGCACTGCGTGGATATCGCCTCGAACTCATCCAGCTCTCAGTTGCCAATCCCCGATTCGTTCGGTATCGGGAGGGTGATGAAGCCGGGGGAGAACAGGTTGATGACACCTACCAGACGATGCTCGTCAACGTGCAACGAGAACAGCAGGCGATCAAACGGGAGAGTGAATCACGAAAAACCCAGGAGGAGCGTAAATATGGAGAAAAGGAGATTGCTCTCAAAGAGGCGAGTAAAGTGATCTCGGCCGCCGAAGCAGAGGGAGAACGAATCGGCGAAGAAGCGCGCTTCATGCTCGAGACAAAACAGATAGAAAAAGAGGCTATTGCAAAATCGGGAAGCGACATGCTCGCGAGCATGCGCGCCCAGATCGAGGCAGTCGCAGGAAAGGGCGGAGACGCTCTCTTGCGGCTTGATATTGCACGCGAACTCACCGCTGGGAATGCGTCGTTTATAGTGCTGAACACGGGCGCCGGAAGCGCACCAGGCGGAGCCCCCGGAAGTGTTGATGTCCGAAAAACCGACACCAATCGATTAATTCAGCAGCTCGGATTAATCGAGGCGATGCGGGAGGAAAAACAGGTCACGGGGCGAGAAAAGAATGAATCAGAGGGTATTAGTGCGACGAATCCAGGAGGGGTTGCTGAGCTCGCCCATGGAGGATCAACACTGAAACCGGTGCCTTTTGCCCGAACGGTGAAGGAGCCAGTAAAGCCGAGCGGACGTTAGGGGGGACAGGTGGATCACAATCAAGCGTCTTCTCCCCTTGAGAGCGCCCCGTCTTCAAGACGAACTCTCGACGTCACATCGTGAGAACAACGACCTGAACAGCCAGCTTTTTGCAGACTGACTTAAAGAATGGGGTCACACCACCACCTCAAGGCTCCCTTGAGTAGAGCTCGACCCGTTCCAGAGAGGTGTCAGAAAAAATTGGGCCACTCCATGTAGTTGAGGAAACTCGGTTATGCTACCCCATCTGCCAGCGTGCCAAAGGCCTTTACGTTCTTGCCTCTTACATTAATTCAGATCTTTTCATCGGATTACTCAATAAATCCCCAAAAAAATAGCGCTAAAAATATGACAGATTAGTGCAGAGGCATTAGTTGTGGAGAGCCACCCAGGATGAGAAGAATCTCGATCAATTTCACTAATTTCTACCTCGTACTGATCCTTGGTGCATTAAACACGCTATCTGCGGTCTCAATTGATATGTATCTGCCTGCCTTTGCGCATATTGCTCGAGATCTTAGCAGCTCCGTTGAGATGGTCTCACTTTCAGTGTCGAGTTATTTTTGTGGTATGTCTGTTGGGCAGCCAATTTATGGACCGCTGCTAGACCGTTTCGGCAGAAAAAAGCCGCTTTACGCCGGAATGAGCATTTACCTTTTCGCCTCTATTTGCTGTTTTTTTGCTGCATCAGTGGCTGATCTTATCTTAATTCGCTTTCTTCAAGGTTTTGGAGGTTGCGCGGCGTCGATTGCTGCCACTGCGATGGTGCGAGATCTATTCTCCGTATCGGAATCTTCGAAGGTCTTTTCCCGCTTTGAGCTCATCTTGGGTGTGTCTCCACTGATGGCACCTGGTGCAGGAAGTCTAATTACACATTATCTCGGCTGGCGGATGATATTTGTCCTCCTTGCCGTTATCGCTATCGTGCTTTTAGGGGTTAGTCGCTTGGTTCTACCCGATGTAGCTCAACCGGACACCTCGGTGTCCCTAAACCCAAAAGCCGTGACTTCGACGTTCATGCAGGTGGTCAAAGTCCCCCATTTTTACACTTATGCCCTTTCAGGTTCATTTTCGTTCTCTGGACTGTTTGTATATGTCTCAGGAGCATCCATAATTTTTATGGATACCTTTCGGATGTCTTCTAGCACCTTCAGCTTACTATTTGCGCTGATGTCTTTGAGCTTTGTAGGCGGAAGTCAGATCAACATTTATTTGCAACGGCGTCACTCCAGCGAACGCATCTTCAAGATAGCGGTGATCACTCAGGCTATCCTCGGTATCCTGTCTTTAAGCATGGCGTACAGCGGTTTGGTAGGACCTTTTTGCACAGTAGTAGGTCTGTTTTTGTACCTATCCTGTATCGGACTTACACTTCCTAATTCGTCGGCTCTATCCCTCGCACCATTCTCAAGGAATGCGGGGGCTGCCGCGGCAGCGCTGCGATTTCTCCAAATAGGAGTCGGAGGAATCACTTCCTCTAGTATCGGACTTTTCACCCATACCTCTTG
>OMIW01000184.1 GCA_900299205.1 Pseudomonadota bacterium | reverse complement strand
CGTAAGGACTGGCCTCCATGTCGAGAGTGCGCGCCTCCCAAGCAAGCAGGAAGGCGTCGCGAAGGATATCGCTTCCTACCCACGGTGACAGTTTATAGCACCATTTATAGAGGTCCATGTTTGCGTGAAGGCACCCGGATTGCTCGGTTTCGAGTGTCGTCTCTCGGGTTAGAGGGGTCGCATTAAGGGGGATGGCATCTGGAGTAAAGAAACGGAATGCGTCAAAGTGGGTGCACCCGAGGGGATGGTGTTCAACGAGCGCGGATACCTGCTCTGGTGATACCCGTAACGGAATTGAGGAATGGCGAGCCTCGGTGGTTCGATAAAGCATCGCCCATTCGTGGAGACCAAAACAGGAGAATCGGGGAGGTCGGGCGAGAATCTCATCATTGAAACGGATGAGCCATCTGAGAAAGAGAAGTCTCTTTGAGGGGAATCGAGTCGGGTCGAGGGAACGTCCCCCCGCATCGTCCCGAAACCCAAGCGCGTCAGGAAAGTCCGCATCTGATGCCTCGGAGAGGACCGTTCCGAAGCCAGGGCTCCAACGGAGGAGCTGATGGGGTCGAAACGAGTAGTACCGAAACATGAAATCGAGAACAGGATGAGTCTCTCCTCGCGCCGCCCGGGTGAGGTGTGGTTGGAGAAGGGGGGTGAGGATTGTGGTATGGGTCTTGCGCAGGAGGTGCCAGGTGCGAGGGGCGAGATGCATGGGCGTAAGAGATAAAAAGGAGGGGCCGGAGGCGGAACGCCTGGCGGCCCGTGGGGGTCGGGATCAGCCGCGGGTTGCGGGTAAGGACCGATCGGGGTCTAAGAGAGCAACGATAAGCTCCGCTTGTTCTCGCGAGAGGTCGCCCCTGTTTTCACCCAGTCTGTAACGAGCGAGAACAGGTTTTACATCGCTCGGGTCGAAGATGAACGAGGCTTCGCCCTCCTCACAGCCGTGCCCGAAGGTCAGCCGGACTGTGAATGGTTGGGGTTATATCTCAAACCCAATGCCGAACGGAACCAGCGCCTCAGGAGGAAGGCATTGCTCCGTAGCCCACTTTCGGACGACATACGCTGCCCAAAGAAAGGCTGCTCGGTCGTCGTCGGTGGGTTCTTCCCCCTCGAAGTTAGTCCAAGCGCAGCCGTCTCGGCTGGACCACGTTACCATCAGTCCACGGGAGTGGTGGATAAACGTGACTATTGACCGTCGATGTGGTGATCCGATAACCGATGAAACCATGATTTAGAGTAGAACCCTCTCGATCTCAATTGATCCACCGTAATTAGTCAACTAAATTCATCTTACAATTTGATTCAATGGAGTCTTTTTACTCATAGCCGACTCCCCTTCCCCCTGCGCTGTCTTATGGTAGTTCCCACGTATGGTTCCGAGCGCGGTAAAGGTCTCTCAGTGCAGGGAATCCGCTTTTCTCCTTGAATTCTCCGCCCGGTACTTTATGGCTTTACGGAGGAAGGTTGCGACTTTAATGGGCGTCTTTGTAATAAAAATGCAACTACGTAGCCTTATTGTGCCACTAACTATTATTTCCATCCATCTCAATATGATCTAGCATCTAACGAGCAGATTTTCTTTTCGAAGCTTCGTCTCATGACTCAACTCCGATCAATCGCTCTTGTGATGGAATCTGAGATCGACGTTGAACCGTTTTTACGCATGGCAGAGACCTCCCCGGGGGTCACTCTGCATCGATTCCGCTCTGGAGAAGAAGCTCTTCGGATTCTCCGAGATGCCCCAGAGGGGGCCCCGAACCTTCTTGTTGTAACATATGACCTGCCGGTGATGAATGGCGGGGCCTTGGTGTCTCAATTGTGGCGCATGCCGCTCTTAAAGCGGCTACCGGCTATTGTAATAGTGCCCCCTCGGTGCGATCAGGCTATAATTCAGCGACTCCTTCAGATCGGTCCAATCCATGTGATAGAAGGGGGAGATTCTCGCGCAGAATGGTTTGATCGAGTTGGCCAGATTTTTCAATACTGGCGGATGGTCCATCTCCAAGCCAATTAATGTATCGGTTAAGGGGAAATGAGGATGAGCGACTCTGCTCTGGCGAAGGTCGTCATTGCTGATGATAATACGGCGGCACTCGCGCTTATGCGTTGTTTTGTCCAATCGCTCGGCTACTCTGTCATCGCGGTCAGCGATGGTGGGGCGGCGCTAAGGGCGATTGAAGACCACTGCCCGGTATTCGCCCTTCTCGATATCTCTTTACCTACCCTGACCGGGGTAGAGGTGGCACGCTCCGTGAGAGAAAACCCTAAGCTTGCTTCAGTTCGGATGATCGCATGTACAGGTCACGGGGACCGGGAGCTCGAAGATGAATGTGGACGAGCGGGTTTTGAGCGATACCTCGTGAAACCGATTGATTTTGGGGTCCTCGAGGGGGTGTTGCGAGGTTGACAGGGAGGGTCTTCCGTCGTTGCCGGGAAACATTGGCCGAGTGAGAAGGCGCCACGAAAAAAATCAACCTTGCAACCCCCCGACGACGCCGGTATTCCGCCTCCGACTGCTTACCCGTGATACTGCCAGCTGCATCGCCCGTTTGCTTCCTACAATAAGGAGGAACTTCTTCGCCCGGGTCACAGCGGTATAAACCAATTGCCTCTCAAGAAGCATGTAGTGGGAATCATGGAGAACGAGGACGACGCACGGAATCTCAGATCCCTGAGAGCGATGAACAGTGAGAGCGTAGGCAAGACCCAGTTGGGCGAGATCAGTAGGTTTGTAGACGATCTTACGACCATCCCAGAGAGTGACGGTGAGGCTTTTCGCGCCTGGATCAACCGCGGAGACAATCCCGATATCGCCGTTGAAAACACCGAAGGGATCAATTTGGTAGTTGTTGGACCGTTGGCACACTCGATCACCGAGTCGAAATGTTACCGAGCCAATTACTAGCTCGGGCACTCCGGGCATGGCGGGATTGAGCCTTGACTGCAGCTGTTGGTTTAACTCGATCGTTCCCAGAGGGCCTTTGTTGCTTGGCGTAAGTACCATGATCTCAGAGGGATCAAAGTGGTGGACGACCGGTAATTGTTGAGAGACGTAGGCGAGGACCGATGCCATCGCTTCCTCTGGATCCCCTTTCGGGATGAAATACGCATCCACATTGGATGCCTCAGAAGGAATGGGAACGATTGGATTGATACCCGCATTTATGGAGATGGCAATATCGTTGATCGTCGAGCTCGCAGAGCGACGATAGAGCTGAGTTAGACGGATCACCTTTGCTCGCCCTGACTCGATGATGTCACCGAATACCTTTCCCGGTCCCACACTCGGAAGTTGATCCTTGTCTCCCACGAGAATGAGAATGCACTGGTCGGGAATCGCGGCAAAAAGAGACGCAGCCAAATGAACATCCAGCATTGAACATTCATCAACAATCACAGCGTCGGCCAGAAGTGGTTCGTCCTCATTCTGAATAAAGTCACCCGAATGGGGATTAAATCGGAGTAATCGGTGAATGGTGGTGGCAGGGATGTCGCATACCTGAGACATTCGCTGGGCGGCTCGCCCGGTGGGAGCTGCCATCATCAGTCGCCTTCCCGCCCGACGATAAAGGGTGGCGAGAGCCCGTATGGTCGTGGTTTTCCCGCAACCGGGGCCTCCCGTTATCACGAGAAGCCGCTCAGATGCCGCAGCCTCGATCGCTTCTGACTGCTCCACGGAAAAGGTAAGCCCGAGGTCATGCTCTACTTCAGTGATTGTTTGATTCACTGTGACGGAGTCAATCGCTCGTGCACCAAATCCTCGCCTCCGTTTCCCCACAAATGTGATCACTGCCTGCTCGGCAGTCCAGATTGCTCGTGTGTAGATGCCGTGGGGCTCGCGAACCAGGTCACCTGCGGACTCGGATTGAATAAGGAAGGGGGCGAGTTCAATAGAGGGGGCAAGTTGGAGTAATGAATGAGCTTTTGTGATCAGCTCCTCCTCAGTTAAAAAGCAGTGTCCCTCTTCGGCTGCTTTGTCGAGAGCGAAGGCCAGACCTGCCTTCAGCCGCTCGGGCGCATCGAGGGGCATACCGAGTCCAGCAGTTGCGATTCTATCAGCCGTCTGAAAGCCGATACCCTTTACATCGCGGGCGAGTTTATAGGGGTTCTTTTGGAGAATATCTATCGTCCCATCACCATACCGATTATAAATCTTCTCCGCAAATCCCGCGCTCACTCCGTGTTCAACGAGGAACTGGATTATTTTCTGCAGCGGGGATTGATTTGAGAGAGCTGTTACGATTGCCTCCGCTTTTGTTTTGCCGATTCCGGGTATTTTGGTAAGGGCGAGTGGGTCAGCGCGGATGATTTCAAGCGCTCGCTCGCCAAGGTGTTCGACGACCCGTTTTGCGAGATCGGGGCCGATGCCTGGGATCGAGCTGCTGACGAGATATCGCTCTAATCCTTCCTCACTGGCGGGCACGGTAGCGGTAATCGCCCGAGCGGCAAATTGTCGACCGAATCGCGGATGAAGGGTGTAACTGCCCCGAGCGATCACCTCATACGAGGGCTCGATTCGTCCAACGTAACCCGTAATAGTGAGAGGTGTTGCGGTATCGTCGGCACGGACTTGAAAGACGGTGTAACCGCTCTGCTCATTACGAAACGTGATCCTGGTCACGCGGCCCTTGATTATGGAAGATTCCGAGGACGATCCGGGGGTCATCTGATTTATCGTGCCCCTATTTTCGACAGTGTCGTTGCTATCCACTGAATCCTCCCTCGCCTCGCACCGTTCGTTGCTCCCCATTTAACCTGCCCTCGCGGTGATCCCCCTTGGGGTCGGGAGAAATGGCCATCTCGAAGGCTCGATTTCCTGTGCTCGCCGACCCATGCTAGCATGACGCCCCATTACCTGAATACACTATGGGGCGGTGGGAGCTTTCCTTATACGCAAAGATATCGAGATGAAACAGACATCGACATGAAGAAGACGCTCATTCTTGGCACCCGTCGAAGCCAGTTAGCACTCGCTCAGAGCGAGTATATTCGAGATCGCCTTGTCAGGGCGCACCCCGGATTATCGGTTTCTTTTCGACCCATCATTACTGAGGGCGACAAGAGCCAGACCGTCGATGTTCCCTTGCCTCCGACCGGTTTGAAGGGACTATGGACATTCGAGATGGAGCAGCTGCTCGAGTCAGGGGATATCGATATTGCTGTACACTCTCTCAAAGATGTTCCAACCCTTATGGGCCAGCAGTTTGTGATAGCTGCAATTCCAGAGCGAGAGGATCGTGCGGATGTTTTGATTAGTAGGGATAATGTTTCCTTTTTCGATCTGCCCCCAGGGGTGACTGTTGGTACTTCGAGTCTTCGGCGGGGTGCACAAATTCTCCGCGCTCGGCCAGATCTCCGGGTGGAGGTTATCCGGGGCAATGTCGACACGCGCCTCAAAAAGCTCGATGACCACCGGGGGACGTTCGCAGCAATCGTCCTCGCGGCTGCGGGGCTCTCTCGTTTAGGGCTCTCGGGGCGGATTACGGAATACTTTTCTGAGGAGGTGATGGTTCCCTCCGCGGGACAGGGAGCGCTCGCTGTTCAGTGTCTGCGAGAGCGGGAAGAGGTGGTGCGGCTTCTTGCGCCTATTCATCATTCTCCGACAGGAATCGAAACCACCGCAGAGCGGGCCTTTACTGATGGACTGGGAGCGGGGTGCAACGCCGCTGTGGGGGCCAGTGCTCGGGTGCTTGAGGGAGGCCTGCTATCAATCGTAACGCGCTGCTTGAGTAACGATGGTTCGTCGGTAATCGATTTTTCTGAGACTGCTCCTGTAGGTGATGCGGAACGTCTGGGAAGAGAGCTTGCTGCTCGGGTAGTAGGGCGCGAAGACGGGGTGCACCTCATCGCAGCGAGCCACGGCTAAACGGTTGGAATCAAGAGGCTCAGAGAATACCCATGCTCATGGTATGCACCCGTGAAGAAGAACGAAACGGAGCACTCATCGATGAGCTTGGCCGAGAGGGAATCTCGGCGCTCTCTCTCCCGTTAATCAGAACAATCTCTGAGCCGCTCAATCATAGCAGGCGGCAGCTGATCGCTGAGGCCCTTTCAGACAAGTCCGCACTCGTATGCTTCAGTAGTCCTAATGGCGTTCGCTATGGAATGACTGGGATTGTTCCCCTCCTCGAACCTCCTCAGGGCGGAATCGCGGTTCAGGGACAGGCGACTGCAACCGCCTTTGAGGTCCTAACCGGATACTCTCCCCTGATTATTTCTCGCGGACCGACAGGGGAGGATTTGGCTGCAACGGTTCGTGACTTTCCCCGCGTCTTTTCTCGAGCCATCCTTATCGGCCCTTGTCGCCCGCGTCCAGAGTTGGCTTTGGGTCTTCGCGCTTTGGGGCTGTCAGTCGAGCAAGTGCCCGTTTATCGAACCGAGATCCGTGAGCCGTCCCCGACAGAAATAGCTCGCTATCGGGCCGCGGGGCCGTGTGTGGTTTTGTTCTGCAGTCCCTCCGCAGTGCATTCGTTTATTGGGGCGAAGCTGACATCGGTAAATCCGGAGGCCCTCTACGCTGCATTCGGACCGACGACTGCCGCGGTGCTCCAAGAGGCAGGGATACCCGTTGCATGTGAGTATAATTGGGGCCGAGAGCGGGAAGCGAGGCCGTCAGGGGACGATGACCAATCGGAGGTTGGAATAGCTGGATTCCTCCGAACTGTTGCTCAATTTGTCAAAGATCGGACCATATGAGAAGGGTCGGTATTTAAATCGAAGGCTCACGCAACGCGTGAATCGACGAGAGTAGTCATTGGTAGCGGGGGCTCATGTACGAGCCACATTCGTTAAGTGACTAATCGGTTGTACCTCTGCACCTCCTGCAGTAATCGCGATTCAATCCGGCGTTGTTCGCCCGTTCGAAGTGCCCTCCACACGAACCGACAGGTAAAGCCGTGAGCGTTGGGGGCTATCATCAAATGTAAGCCGTGGGTGGAGTCCCCGCTCGAGAAGATCCTGAACAAGAAGCCGATATTCCCCCTTCAGGCCAACGCAGCGAAATACATCGGGAGTATCCGGCAGGGGAACGACCTGGGCCCAGTCTAACGGGCAGAGAAGGTCGCGATCATGGGCGAATGGTTTAGAAAGCTGAAAATGACTCTTGGGGATGAGGAGCGGCGGGATGGCCACATCCTCAAACCCTGCGCTTTTTTCCTGAACTCGACCGAGACATTCAAGCCATTTACCTATTACAGCAGAGTCGCTTCTGAGGGCCTCTGTGGGAACCGATACAGATTCGAAGCCCAGCTCATGGGGAGTCGCCATGGTAGTGCTCTCGACAGGAGTACCCAACGACGCATTCAGCGAATTACTAACCATACATCCTCAATCGCAAGCACTTTCCTACCGTCGAACCTTGATCTCGACGTCATCCTGTACATCAAATTCCGGATCATCGACCGAAAACTCTGCTTGGTCCGTGATCGTCGGGTCATTTACATCCGCATCAACTTCGATTTTTCCGGATTGAACTCCCGATTCGGAATTTAGCTCGAATACCACCTCCCCCTCGTTGTCTTCGCCAAAATTTGAGCGTGGAAGATTAAAGACCAGATAGACGGAGCCCTCCTTTGAGGCCACCGCATTAAATGCGGGATCGATGGCTCGATCTGTCTCGTTCCGTTTGAAATGGGCCGTCTGAACTGCATAGGCAAATCCGTCCGGAAACCGAATCTTCAGGTAAACGCCGTCCGGGTGTGCCTCGTTAATTCTGACGGTAACCTGGACTCGTTTACCAGGGTCGGTTTCCCGGGGCGACGCATCTATGTTGACCAAAGCTCCGCCGACAAAAGAGGAGCCTCCTCCGCCACCGCCGCCGCCACAGCCGATGGCGGTCGTGACAAGAAGAGCGAGAAGGATGGTGTGGTGAGGGAATAAACGGCAGCGAAAAGTGAGCATATCTGGGATAGATTAAAGGAAGTAGTTGAGGATCGAGCACGTCGAATCCTCCATGAGAACGAAAAAAGGTGAGATTTACGGAGTCGGTTCGTGTGCGGACCGGCAACCCCCGAATCCTACCGATAACGAGAGATTGATGGAAGAGAAAGACTATGATGAGCGGGGACAGCAATTTTTTCCGAATAGTTGGTTTTTTTTAAAAGGTGTGCTATTTGCAATTCGTACGATTGGTTCACCCATGAGTTTTTTCGAGTATGTTTGGGAGAGGGACGGCAGGATTCATCTTGCAAGACCTACTGTCTGTTCTTACATGGAGGGCAGTGAGCTTCGGTGGGTTTTGGAGCTTCCAAATGCCTGTGTTCCCTTGCCAGGAAAACCCCAATGGCTTGGGACGGCCGAAGAGGTTGATGGCATTCTCTCACGGAGTGAGAACCCCAGAGTCCTTGCCGAACTTCTTCAGGCGCTCGAGCGTGAGGGCGAAAGGGCTATCAGCCGGCTGCAACCTTCCGGGGAGATACTCAATGATGCCCAGCGCATTATTGGACTCATGTTGAAGGACAAGACGATCCAGTGTGAGCACATGGGATCCCACGCGGCGTTCTGCGTTGATGGAACCTTCTTGAGGGAGCTTCTTCACATTGTTGAAAAATCGCGCTCCTCCTGATGACGGTGTTGGTTTATTCGGTTTTGATAGGTCTTGGTATGGTGGTGATACCCGAACGTATTGGATCAGGGACTATTCTGTCCTCCAATAAGAAAGGGTTAGCCAACCTCCACAAAGGCCCATGGGATAACCGCCCTGGGCCTTTACTCTTAATGAACCAAGACTCTGGTTGAACCTCGGCGCATCTGACTCCTGTATTAATTTGACTCCTGTATTCATCTGGCTCTGATCGTATTCGACTCCGATCGTGGCGGGCCCTTGTCGTGTTCAAACGTCCGATTGATCTCGAGTTTTACATCCCGATCGCGCCTCGGAATCCCTGAGCATCGCGGACAACTACCATTTCTCGCATAGCTCCCCGTTGGTACGCGATCGACGGAGGGACGGTGCCGTTGAACCAAGAGAAGGTCACATCAACGTAGTGGCCCATGTTCCGCAGGCGAAGGGTATCCCCTGTGCGGAGCTCTTGTTCCGTTCGGTAGGGGCCTTTGGTGTCGCAGGTTGCGCATGACGAGCCCCCAAAGTGATAGGTGTTTCTCTCCGAGAGGTCCTCTTCGTTAATATCGCTCTCCTCAACGGGTGTAAAACCCTCAACATCGAATGGCAGCCCGGTCATCTGACCGCCTATCAAAAAGTCGCTGGCGTGAGCGCGGATCGAAAAGTCGAGGACGGCAGTTTTAACGCCCGAGCGTTCGACTATGTCGGTGATCTCAACCTCAAGGGTGCCTGCTTCCCAGACCCATGCGGCTCCTGGCTCAAGGTAGATTGCAAGATGGGGATGTCGGAGAGAGAACCGCTGAATCGCCGCGACGAGAATATCACGCCGATAAGATTCGGATGTGCAGAGGTGTCCACCTCCGAGATTAACCCAGGAAAGGGAGGGGAGGATATGGCTAACCCCAGCCTCAAAAGCATCGAGAACCCGGACAAAGTCCTCGGCTGAATTTTCAGAGAGTGCGTGAAAGTGCAGACCCGAAACCCACTGAGGGAGGGGGTTGGGCAATTCGCCGATATCGAGGCCGAATCGGCAGCCGGCGCGACATGGATCGTACTCGGGGTAGGTTGAGACGGAATGCCTCGGATTTATTCTCAGTCCACAAGATATGCCCAGAGACTCGGCGCGAGAGGCGAAGCGACCCCCCTGTGTAAGCGAGTTGAAGGATAAGTGGGAGATAAGAGGGGATATTTCTCGCCATTCATCCTCGGTAATCGAAACACAGAATGCGTGGCTTTTGCCGGGCAGATGAGCTGCGCTCAGGAGCGCTTCCCCAGCGGAGCTGACCTCGCCCGTGATTCCCAGGGAGCTGAAATAGGGCAGGGTGGCATACGACGCTTTGAGCGCGTAAAGGATGGTAAGATTGCCCCCACCCTCGCGGACTTGATTCTCGATCTCACGAATGCGCGAAATGTTGCGGTCCAGTATGTCGAGGTCGTATGAGATTGTTGCTACCATGGGGAGCCTCGGGGACGATGTATGTGGTATTAATGCAGCACGAATGTGAACTTGTTGTGAGAAGTCTATGTTGTCATTGAGTTTACGAAACCCCAATTTTATACTAATAAGTGACGCTCAATCAACTTTTCTCCCGCTCGAGGGGACCAAGAGGGTTGGGATATTTTCAATGAAATAGGACATTTCTTTCCAAGAGCTATCTCTTCATTTGTTGTCGATAGGTGGTTTTTGGTCCTTTCGGATGCGTTGTATGGCGAGGCTCATTGATTCTCTCGAACTTCCGGTTGGCTTACGAGCGCTCTCGGCAGAGGAACTGAGAACCGTCGCCGATGAGCTGCGAGAGGAGCTCATCAACACTGTGGCATCAGTGGGGGGGCATTTTGCCTCGAGTCTTGGGGTGGCCGAGCTCACGGTGGCGCTTCATCACGCCTTCTCGACCCCTGACGATAAGGTGATCTGGGATGTCGGTCATCAGGGGTATGTTCACAAAATGGTTACCGGTCGTCGCGAAGACCTGAGAACCATACGCACTGCCGGGGGAATCTCCGGTTTCTTGCGTCGAGACGAAAGCCCTTTTGACGCATTTGGCGCAGGGCATGCGGGCACCAGTATCAGTGCCGGTGTCGGGATGCGGGTCGCGCTTGATAAGCGGGGAGCTGCGGATTCCTTCGTGGTCTCAGTCATAGGCGATGGGTCGATGACGTGCGGGATGGCCTTCGAAGCTCTCAATCATGCGGGGTCGCTCGACCTCAAGCGATTCATTGTTGTGCTCAATGATAATGAGATGTCCATATCCCCGAATGTCGGCGCCCTTAAGTGGCTCTTCTCGCGGGCAATGACATCGTCAGCAACAAACTATGCCCGTTTAGGCATAAAACAGCTCTATCAGCGCGGTTATATGCCTGAACTTCTGTTTAAGGCACTTGATCGCGCTGAAGAAGCCGTTCAGGGTTTTGTCGCGAGCCCCGCGATGCTTTTTAATGCGTTTGGGTTCCGCTATATCGGTCCGATCGATGGGCATAATATGGGGGAGTTGCTTACGGCGCTGGAGCATGCAAAAACCCAAGCGATACCAGCCCTCGTCCATGTTCACACAATTAAGGGGAAAGGCTACCATCTCGCTGAGGAGGACCCGGTCAAGTGGCATGCAG
This sequence comes from Pseudomonadota bacterium, assembly GCA_900299205.1. GTDB lineage: Bacteria > Bdellovibrionota_C > UBA2361 > UBA2361 > OMIW01 > OMIW01. The sequence goes on along the minus strand of OMIW01000184.1, from coordinate 5,815 downwards.
TTCAGCTCTTTGATCCGTCGAGTGGTGCGCCAAAGCAGCCCACCACTCCTGTTCGTTTACCGCCGACCTACACGCAGGTCTTTGCCCAAACTGCGATTGAACTGGCGAATAGTGACCCGAACGTAGTCGCGATTACCGCCGCCATGGCGGGTGGAACGGGACTGGATGCGTTCCAGCGAGCTCATCCGGAGCGGTTCTTCGATGTTGGTATCTGTGAGCAGCATGCGGTCACCTTTGCTGCGGGACTCGCCTGCGAGGGCGCCAGGCCAATCTGCGCAATATATTCAACCTTCCTTCAGAGGGCGTTCGACCAGGTTCTTCACGATGTTTGTATCCAGCGTCTTCCGGTGGTGTTCGCCGTCGACCGGGCGGGTCTTGTGGGGAATGACGGGGAAACTCACCAGGGCGTATATGATATCTCCTTCTTGCGCGAGATCCCGCATCTGACGATTATGTGTCCCTCGGATGAGGCAGAGTTGAGAAATCACCTCTTCACCGCCGTGCGGCACGGAGATGGACCAGTGGTGGTTCGTTACCCACGGGGTAACGGCACAGGGGTCTCTCTTGATGAGCCAATTTCAGAGGTCCCTCTCGGTAAGGGGCGGGTGGTCCAGAGAGGGCATGACGTTCTTTTGTGTGCCCTGGGAACGACGGTACAGACCGCTGTCAAAGCGGCGGCCGAGATTAAGGCGACCCTTAATCTGTCGTGCACCGTCATTGACGCCCGCTTTGCTAAGCCGCTCGATGAGGATCTGTTTGTTAAAGAAGCGGCCGGCCACTCTCTCGTGTGTTCGATCGAAGACCACTGCTTGGCGGGGGGGTTCGGGAGTGCTCTCCTAGAACTTTTTTCGGACAGACGGGTGGCGCTGCATCGCCCCCTGATCCGGGTCGGCATCGCTGATGAGTTTGTCTCCCATGGGACTCAGGCCGAGCAGAAGACGAGGTTCGGAATTACCCCATCGGGTATCGTTGCCGCAGTTTCAGATGCGTTCGAGATGGATGGAGCGGGAGATCTCGGGGGTGACTTCGGTGCGGGAAATAGGGATGGAGAGCGAAGTGAGGGGAATTCCAAATCGACATTCGTTGGAGGTGTGGGGGCAGTGCGAGCGACGCGGTAAAGTGGCGGGTAACTTTGAACGGGTGAGGTGGCCGGAGGCCATCATTTATCGGAGTCTCAGTCTATGGCGCTCTTGTCCACTCATCGTGATTGCGTTCTCGATATTTCTGGGATGTGGGTCGTCCTCCCCTGAAATAACGGGCCCTCGTGAGGTAGTTAAGGCAAGCCTCCCAGTCGCCGATGAGTCCGAGCGGGAACTTCTGAATCAGGCCCAACAGCACTATGAGCGGGGGTTATATTCGGTCGCTCGTGAGCGGTTTCAGACCTTGCGGAATTCTTACCCAGACGGCGTCTTTGCTGAGTATGCTCTCCTCAAAGCAGCAGATTCGCAATTCTTTGCTGGGGCTTTTTCCGAAGCGGTGCCGGCTTACGAAGAGTATATAACCACCTATCCAGGCGCGTTGGCGGTGCCATACGCACTCTATCAGCAGGCCCGAAGTTCTATGGTATCGATAAAAGGGGCGGGGCGAGACACCGCGCCGATAGAAAAGGCGGTCGAGCTGCTTGATAGGCTCCGCGCGAGCTATCCGAATTCACCTTTCGCCAGGCAGGCGATTGAGTTCAAGAATGAGGCGCTCGAGATTCTTGCAATGCAAGACCAAATGATAGGCTCTTTTTATGAGAAACAGAATGAGCTTGGTGCAGCGCGGTATCGGGAATCGAAACGGAGAGAACGAGTCGCGGCGAAGGAAGAAGCGGCGAGGTAAACCTTTCTTTTGGTGTTAAATCCCTTGTTCTCTGTCAGAGGTTTCCGGCACTATCGCTGAGGGAGTTCGCGTTTCCGGAAAAATCGAGCGGCATCACTGCGGTTACGAGTTGATTCTGAGAGGTGGGCTCGACTTTTAGTGTGAATATTTTTCAACCATCCTCAGGCCTTCCCCGTGTCTCAAATCCTACACATCACTCCCGGTCACATTGCGCTGGGCGCGCGGATTTTCCGAAGGGGAGTGGTATTACTGAGTGCAGTTCTGATTGTCCTTCTTGGCCGCAGTTCGACCAAGATATGGCTCGATGCGGAGACATCCCGAGCATCACTCGAGGCTGCCGTTCAGGAGGTGGGGGCAGATAGCCCTGTCATGGGGGTGCACCCCAGTGCGGGAAAGGGTGATGCAGCTATTCGCGGGCTCGGGGAAAAAAAACTCTTCGGTGAGCTCGGCCGAGCTATCGCTCCCCCCCAGCCTACTCCCGTTGTTGCCACGGCCCCTCTTCCGCTCAAACTCGTAGGCACCTATGTATCTTCCCTCCCCGAGGATTCGTATGCGATCATCGAACAGACTCAGCGAAGTGAACAGGATGTGTTCGGGGTTGGAGAATCTGTTTTCGATGTTTCAAAATTGATCTCGATTGGAGTTGACCGGGTCGTCGTCGACTATAACGGCAAACGAGAGCAATTGGCGCTGATTGCAGGTAGTGCCGATGCGGGGTCGGGAGGGACGAATGGGACCCGCGTCGTTGTCGCCGAGCGAGATGTCGATGAGGCTCTCAGTAATTTACCGGTTCTCCTGACGCAGCTTCGGGCGGTACCCTACTTTAAGAATGGTCAGGCGGTCGGATTGCGCCTGTTTGCCATAAAATCGGGGAGCCTTTTTGAGAAGATCGGGCTTCGGAATGGGGATATCCTGCAAACCATCAATGGGAACCAGCTGGGAGATTTCTCGCAGGCACTGCAACTTTTTGAGAAACTAAAGTCTGAGCGCTCGCTTAAGGTTGTTTTGGAGCGAAATCGTCAAGAGATGGCCTTCGATTATCAAATTCAATAAGGGTATCGGTGCTCGACGGGTCTGTTCAGTTGTGGTCTACTCGAAGGGGTGTTTTAAGTCCGGGGAGAGGTGCGAGGAACCCGGCGAGTCGTGCGCATCAAAGACATTCCCGCCCCTCCTCTGATCGGAACGCTTTTCCCACCATGACAACTTCATACCAGCAAAGATTACTCCGTCGTCATTCGAAACGGGCACGCGCGGTGTCCCTACGGGACAAAATCGTGCGTTGGTTGATCATGGGAGTTGCGACAGTTGCGGTTTTCGTCGGACAGGTATCCCGAGCTTCCGCACAGAATGGTGGAGTTGGAGCTCCGGCGCCTCAGGTCGTGGGACAAGCACCAGAGGAAGCCGAGCTCAATGTCCGCAATGCCGAGATCGGGGCATTGGTTCGCATATTCAGTAAACGAACAAAACGGAATTACCTGCTTGATGATCGGGTCAAGGGTAAGGTGACGATGTACATTCCGGGAAGGCTTTCTCCTGATGAATCGATCAAGATCCTCGATTCGATTCTCGCTCTGAAGGGCTTTACCACCGTTCCTGTTGGGGAGAACCTCTGGAAGATCATACCCTCGAAAGAAGCGAAGCAGGCGACAGTACCACTCATGGGTGGTGAGAGCTCGGAAGGAAAATCAGCTGCTGTCATCAGTCGAGTATTTCCGCTTCGCTATCTTGCTGCCGATGAGGTGCAGCCACTTGTGGCGCAGCTCATATCCCCTGATGGATTTGTCAGTGCGTTTGGTGGCTCTAATTCCCTATTCGTCGTCGATTACGAGGACAACAGCGAGCGGCTTCGACAGTTGGTGGAAACCCTCGATGTCCCCTCGGTGAACCGGGATATGACAATTATCCCGATTAAGCATGCCGAGGCGGGTGATATCGCTGCGAAACTATCCGAATTACTCGGGATTAGTCAGGGGCAGGGAGGGGGTACTGGAGTACCAGGTGCGCGAAATGTCGCGGGCCAAACTTCTCGCCAGCCGTTGGGGATCGCTGGTGGAGTTCCGGGAGGAGCTCAAGCAGGTGGCGCTGATGGGCAAGGCGGAGGGGGATCTCTCGCGACAGGGCCTCGCGCGACCGCCCCTCAGCTGATTGCCGATGAGCGAACTAATAGCATCATCGTTGTAGCTGATGACGACACCACTGCGCGGATTAAGGCCCTCATCTCCGAACTCGATACTAAGATCGATCTCTCGGGGAACCGATTTTATATCTACCGATGCCAACACGCGAAGGCAGAAGACCTTGCGAATGTTTTAGCGGGGCTTGCTGGTAGCGGAGGAGGCGGGAGTGGCGGTGCGGGCGGACCGAACCGATCCGGTGGGAGTACTTTCGGGGCGGGGGCCGGTAGTTTGTCCGGTCAGGGCTCGGGTGGATTCGGTGGCAGTTCATCGCTCACCCAGCGAGGCCGAACGGGAATCGGCGGCTCTCTCGGGTTTGGTCAGAGTGGCATGGGGCAGGGCGGTTTAGGTCAAGGAGGTGGTGGTTTCAGTGGTCAGCAAGGGCTTGCAGGGACAAGCCAACGTCAGGCGGCATCAGTACAGCTCAATGATTCGACTTCCGTTACTGCCGATCCGGCGACTAATACCCTCATTATACAGTCAAACCGTACTGACTACGAAAAAATTCGGTCGTTGATCGACAGCTTGGATATCAAAAGGCGTCAGGTTCTTGTGGAAGCGATGTTGCTTGAGGTGAGTGTAGATAACACGCAAACCGGTGGATTCGACTTCTTAACTTCAACAGGGGGAAAAGATGGAGGAATTCTGGCGCAAAACCAGCTTGGTGGTGCTGAAGGGCTGAAGGGATTACTCTCTGATCCCACGAAGCTGTCTGGCTTTTCGGTCGCAGCGGCGAGCGCGGGATCGCTGAAATTGCCAGGTGGTATACAGATTCCTACGCAGGCGGTAATGCTCACTGCCGCTCGCTCTAACCAAAACGTCAACGTGCTCTCTGCGCCGACATTGTTAGCCACCGACAACGAGCCTGCGGAGATCGTCGTGGGCCAAAATATTCCTTTTCTCGCAAGCACATCGACGAACGCGACAAATCTTAATAATACCTTTAATCAGATTGATCGACAGGATGTTGGGATAACGCTCCGATTGACACCACAAATCTCTTCAGAAGACTTTGTTACTCTGAACATCTTTACCAATGTTTCGGATATTGTTCCAACTGCAACCACCGACTTGGGGCCGACTACAACGGTACGGAGTAGTCAAACCACCGTGATTACGAAGGATGGTCAGATGATTGTGATCGGCGGTTTAATGGCCGATCAGAATAACGATTCCGATGCAGGTGTTCCCTTTCTCAAAGATATACCGATTCTTGGTACAGCATTTAGACGTAGCACAGAGCGACGGGTTCGGACGAACCTTCTTACCTTTATCACGCCTCATGTGGTGAAGGATCAGTTCGATGCGCGTGAGCAAACGATTGATCAGCGTGATAAAGTGGAGGGAGTTATCGAAGAGGTAGGCTCGGCTCCCGATCGGAACGAGATTCTTCATAGTCCAGACCTTGATAATGTCTCTGAGCTGGAGCGGGGGGAAGTTGTGCCGCCGGGCACGATTCGCGGACCTGCAAGCATTAACGAGCTGGGTGAAACCAAGAACGTGCAGCACTCTGATCGGAAGGCTGGCCCTCATGAAACCAATCCCTCGACCCCCGAGCATGAACCACGGGAAGTGAAGGTCTCTCCCAGAATTCCGATGGATTCTGGGGTGGTCAACCGCAAGGCTTCCTCATCATCAGGTCGCTTTCCGGGACAGGAGACCGAGGTGGAAAGGCATGAGGGGGCCAGTTATGTTTTGATGAAATTGATCTCGGGGTCACCCTCGGCGGAGTCGCCGATCCGAGTTCGTGACGGCTTTGTTGCGGTCGAGCTTCCCGCGGGTGCATCAGAGGCATCAAGGGCCTTTTTCTCACCAGG
>OMIW01000183.1 GCA_900299205.1 Pseudomonadota bacterium | reverse complement strand
GATCTCGCTCGCTGCCTCAACGACCAAGCGAATCTCGTTAAAGTCGTATCCATTAGACAGCAACAGCCACGGGGTTTGGGTCACGCTGTCCTGTGCGCCAAAGAGATTATCGGCGATGAGCCGTTTGCCGTACTTCTCGGGGATGATCTTGTAGACGCATCAGTGCCATGCACTAAGCAGATGATATCGGTCTATGAGCGGTACCATAAATCAGTGGTTGCTCTGATGCCGGTCGATAACGACGACGTTCCCAAGTTCGGTATCTGTGGGGGTACATCACTATCGGACAGAGAAATAGACATCACCGCGATGGTAGAAAAACCGAAGCTTGCGGATGCTCCCTCTAATCTCGCGATCGTCGGGCGGTATATCCTCACCCCCGAGATATTCGAAATTCTTGAAAAGACGCTCCCCGGTAAGGGAGGAGAGATCCAACTTACCGATGCGATGAACACCCTGAGAGCGCGGGATGGATTCGTGGGCTACCGATTTGAGGGACAAAGATACGATGCAGGCGACAAGTTTGGTTTTCTGCAGGCGAATATTGCGTATGGGTTAAAAAATCCAGAGATTGCGCCCAAGTTGATGGAGTATATGAAAGAGATTGTGGCGGCTGGATAACTCTCGTTCTCAGTTTTCAGGAGAATAACCGCCTTTTTCAAGGACACTCTGAATGGTGAGAAATGCCCCTTGGGCGGTTTGAAATTTCAATAAAACAAGCCCAAGAGGACGGTTTTTCAACCCCCTTCCAAGCTCGCTGCACCCTCTATGAAGGTGCAGCCTCTCACATTGAAATAGGAAAGATTGGGAGAACAGCGAGCTGAGGTACTTTCAGTCCGGGTATCTTCAACTCGGCGGGACGGGGTTCGACCCGGACCGACATATTCAACGTCCTGTCTTCGCCGGCAATCCTTCGCACGATGGTCAAAAGCGCGGTTCCATCCGAAGGAAGCCCTGCGATGAACTCTCTCAGATAGGCAGCACCGGCGGTTGTTGGTATCAACTCTCCGTTGACTCCTTTTATGAGGTCGCCCGCCCGAAGGCCCGCCTCCTCCGCGGCTGAGTGCTCACGCACCTTCGTCACGAGAACGCCATTCGTGTGCTGTCTTCCTTTCAGCTGAAGCGCTTCCACTAAACCTCCGACCCTCAATTCATTAAAAAGGGTTGGCGATAGATCAACAACACAGGCTCCGATGAACGAATGGGAAACGCCTCCCTTCTGAGCCAGCTCTTCAAAGAGTCCCTTCACTTCGTTTATTGGTATCACGAACCCAATATTGTCCGAGGGCGCGCGACGGGCAAAAACAATCCCCCCGACCTTGACCTCGCCATCCGAGACATAGACGAGAGGGCCTCCCGAATTCCCCGGATTAACCTCTGCGGAAACCTGCAAGACGGGCCAGGGATAAGCGGGGTCGAGCGCTCGCCGTGGCCCTGAAATTTTTCCTTCAGAGGAGCTGAAGGGTAATCCAAGTGCAGCCCCGACCGTTGCTACCCGCGTACCCTGAAGTAATTCGTTAGAATCTCCCAAGGGCAACGCTGCGACTGATCCCAAGGGCCTTTGAATTGGCCTAAGGAGCGCAATGTCGGTGTGCGTGTCCACTCCTACTATTCTTACCGGAAGTGATTCCCCCCCGGGTGTCGTTATCGAAACGAGACTGTCTCCATCATCAAGGGCATCCTGGACGACATGAGCGTTCGTGACGATATACAGCTCATCTTTTAATTTAATCCAGAATCCCGAGCCCGAACTCGCTGAATCCTTCAATCCCTCATCAACTGTTACCGAGCCTTCTTTGATTCTCTCTAGAATAAAAGAAGTAAAGTCCGGTTGTTCCCGACTGGAATACGGGGAAGTGGGAGGAGCCTTGAGGGGTGTATCGGAGAATACTAAAGTCCGCTCGGATGAACTCTCGAGAGCGTCTTTTGACGGAACATTCACCTCAGGCAAACAGCTCGGGTGAAGAGTCTGACCTCCCGATGAGTTACGCGAGGATAGTGAATTGAGAATAGATAAGGAGCCAATCGTAAAGGCACCAGCGGAAATTGCGACCCCCGCTGCCCCGGCAGCGATGTGAGATTTAGCCATGGAGAAGTCCATCCTAGAACACGAGTTTAACACTCGCAGGGTACCCTAAATTACCCGAAAGACTCAAGGCAATCGGATCAAATTGGCGTCCTCTGCCACCATCATTCTCGGATAAAACCCGTCAAAAAGGGCCAACCATCGGCACTAACTCAAAATATTTTCTCTTACTGATTTTACTTATTCGGTAAGGGGCACAGATGAAAAATGGTTAAGTTACTACCCGCGACTAGCTCAATCAGCACACATACTCCCGTTGAAAGACCGGATGACCCACTCAATCTTCTGCGGCGTGCCCTTCTCTATCGAGATTTACCGAGTTGGTATTGTTGCGAGAAAGGGTCCTCCTCCAGAACGACGCTCTTTCAGTGTGACTTTGATATTCATCCTTTGCTCTCTTCGGAGCACCTCGAGAGTCACCGTCGTACCGGGATTGCTACCGGCGATTGTTGTTCGAAAAGCCGAGTCTCCGCCGATCTCAATTCCATCCACCCGCTTAATGATGTCCCCGGATAGAAGACCAGCCACCGAAGCGGGGGAGTTCGGTACGACATTTACGACAACGGCCCCCTTTTGAGGACGCATTTCTGATGCCCAGTCAGGGAGCAGCCCATTCCGATTGAGCTCTGAAAGGGCAAAATGCGTTATCTCTGAAACGTTCGCTCCGAGATACGCATGCGATGCGTATCCCTTCGTCGCAATCTGTTTAATTATTGGTAAAGCATGGGTTATCGGAATAGCAAACCCGAGATTATCTCCGCCATCCCAGGTCATAGCACTGATACCCACGACCTCCCCCTTTTCATTCACGAGCGGCCCACCAGAGTTCCCCGGATTTATTGCTGCGTCCGTCTGTATGAGATCAAGAATATTTTTGCCGGGCGCATTTCGACCCAGCCCAGAGACAATTCCTAAACTTACGGAGTTCCTTAATCCACCGGGATGCCCTACCGTAAAGACGGGATCTCCCAACCTTAAAGCGCTTGAGTTTCCCACGGGTGCGCTGGGAACGCCTGGATTACCCCCGCGAAATCGGAGAACCGCGAGGTCACTCAGCACATCATAACCGATAAGATCAACGGGTACCGATGAACCATCAGCAAGGGTGACATCAACAACTTTTCCGTCCTTAACCACATGCGCATTGGTAATTATCAGCTGCTGATCGCCGACAGCTAGCAAAAAGCCGGCCCCAATAGAGGGGGCCCATACCTCCTTTCCATTCAGAACTTCGCGCTCAAGCCCGTTCACCTCGACGGTTGACCTAACTACCTGCTCAATGACATCGGGGGTTATCCGCTCTCCCATCGCTACTAAGGTCGGCGCTGAGAGGGGTTCGGAGACACTATCGGGCAGCTGATCTGCCATCACGACAGTCGGCATCGAAGGCAAGCGTAATCCCTCGAGAGGTGGCGGGAATGAAAGCGCATGACTCGGTGCGGGGAGCTGGGAATTTGCGACGATAATCGCTGCACCTGCAGCGGCAAGACGTTGAGGTGTGTTGTTAATCATCCGAACTCCGCTGCTTATCGTTCATGGGCTGGTCGCCTGACGGCTGAGGACTGCCCATCACCACAAGCAGCTCTTTCCGCTCGTATAGCGCGGAACCCATTAAAAGACCAGAGCTGAGGTCAATCATCCCAAAAAAATCAGCCGCCCTTCATAGCTCGGCAATTTGCCTGAATAATCTCGGCCGCCTCCTCGGGCGTATCAACTATGGAAATCTGGTCAAGGTCCCCCGGACTAATCAGGCCTCGGGTAAGAGTATGAGTTTTTACCCATTCAATGAGTCCAGTCCAGTAATCCTTATCGAGCAGCACAATAGGTCGATCGGTGATATGCTTCACCTGAATAAGCTGCCATGCGAAGAACAATTCGAGCACTGTTCCAATCCCGCCTGGAGTTACAATCAGCGAATGCGATAGCCTCATAAAGTCATCAAGGCGCGATGAAAATTTATGGTGGTGTCTCTTAATGTCGAGATGGGGATTCGGGATTGGTTCGAAATCGAGGTGAATAGAGATTCCGAATGAGCGGCTCTTTGATTGCCCCTCCTTTCTTCCCTGCTGCGCCCCCAGGTTCGCCGCCTCCATCAAACCTGGCCCCCCGCCGGTAAGAATATCTATTCCATCGGACGCCAGTATCCGGGCGAGCCGAACAACCTGCTCGTATTCCCGAGCTCCCTCTTTAAGCCGCGCACTGCCGAATATACAAACCCGATAAAATCGAGGATCAGCGAGTTGTATGAGTTCTCGCTCAATAACCATCGCCCGTTGATACAATGATCGGAGCCGTTCATCGAGATGCTTCCGGCGCTCTGACCGTATCTTTTTATCACTGAGAACTGACAACTCTCCAGATTCGGCTCTGGAAGAAGCATCAAGAACAACCTCTGATTCAGCCACAAACCTCTCGTCACCTTCTTTACCTGCACCCCGATCCCGTATGCTCACACGTCCCCCTACTCTTTACTGGTAACCGTTCAACCAAAATTTGACCAACTCCGCTGGCGAGTTCCAGCGACGATCTCGATCATCAATCCGACCATTGTACCCTCACCTGAAATTCCGCGAAACCGGCACGCAAACGCCGCGATCTGCTGGGGTCCCAAAAATCCTTCGCGATACCAGGTAGGACGGGCCCTCTCGGTTTTTGGCCGGTTTTTCCCCCCTTTGGCATCTCAAAGCCACACGACAGGCCTTCATCCCTCAAGAATTTGAGACTAAACCACCCCAAAGTAACGCCGTTTGGGTATGGACCTCTCACCTTGAATCTTAGTGAGTTGCTTCTTTTCGACATCGTCGTAACCTCGCCAGACTCCTCACCCCAATCACCAACAAGACCAGCGCCCCCAAACCAGACAGCCAACCCTTCTCCGACGCAGAAGGCCCCAGACACCGACTTCGCCACTGAGCGATATGACGCTGGCGGACCGAAGGATCCTTCCAATTCGCGGCAAGATCGAGTGCATCCTGCTCCGAGATCGGTGGCTGTTCGGTCATATACTCCCCCTCTAGTCGGTGTGAGAGATCAGCATCTACAACACACGCCCCAACGAGATCGTTCACCACCTCATACCGTCTCGATGCAAGGGCGGTATCGTAACGAAATGAGCTTGTCGCCGAGAATGGACGATCTCCAACCGCTGCACCATCATCGAGACTATCGTATAAACTGGGACGGACACTTAATTTGCCTAGCTCAAATGTGGATGGCCCCCCGGGAACCCCCTTTTTTGCCAAAAATAAGCGCTGTCCAGCATCAGAGAGAACGAATGAAACGAACTGTTCCGCAAGTTTCCGATGAGGTGCGCCCCGAAAGACGGCAATCGCATCCCCCGAGTACGGGACATAATCAGTCGGCGTCACAAACCGCAAATTCTCTGAACCGAAATTTTTAACTGCATCACGACCGTAGCTATCGAGCAAGAAACCGTAAGCTGCCTCTCCTACCGCCACCTCTTTTGGAATCTGAGATGAAGCCGATGAAAAGCTGCGCACATTCCTCCCAATCCTCCGCAGTATCCGCCATCCCTCGTCCCAGCCATACGCCTGCAAAATTATCTCGACCATAGCATGCGCCGTTCCACTCTTGCGCGGCTCTGCAAATGAAACCCATGAGAAGGCCTCAGGCACCGCAACATCCCGCCACGTTCTTGGCTCTGGCAGCCCCATTACCGACACTACCCGTTGGTTGATAAGTATCCCAAAGCTGGAGAGAGACGCTGCGAACCATCTCCCTGATGGATCTCGCAACGATACTCCTCGCAGGTCGGCCGGTATCCCCGCGAGCACCTCATCAGGCACCGGACAGGGGTGCAACAGTCCCGCCGATGCAAGCTCCACGTAAGGGTCACTCCCTCCGCCAAAAAAAAGATCTACCCCGATCGAATCTGGGGATCGGGAGTATTCGCTCCGCACGTATCGCAGGATATCGGACGTTCCGCCGATATCAAGCCATCGGATCCTTATCGGATGTTCTCCCTGTGATTGTCGCGACTTATTGAAGCCCAGCTCAAACTCGCGCTTTATCCCCTCCCAATGACTCGAAACCACCACGAGCTCGTGGTCATCCGCATGGGCATATCGCCCTCCCGTAAGAACTACCACCAACACCCCAAAGGTCGCGAGCAGCTTATCCATGAGCCACGAGTGCCCCCATACTTGTCTGAAAGACCCTAAATTTGGCACCATATCTTCAAAAAATATCTTCGGGCATCGATTATCGTCGAGTCATCTTGCCTGCCAACCTCTCCACTCGCCATTTTTGCCGCACCTTCACATGGCTCTCGATGCTCCCTCTCAACTTCTCTCTCGGGATTACACCTCGGTATGGCATCCCTACGGACGCGATAGCGATCACGAGGCCCTCCTACCGATAACACATGGCGCGGGCGCCCTGCTCTTCACCGAAGATGGCCGGGCAATCATCGACGCCATATCGTCGTGGTGGGTAAATCTTCACGGCCACGCTCACCCTGCCCTTACCGAAGCAATCGCGCGTCAATCAACATTACTCTCTCAGGCGATCTTCGGCTCGTGTACTCACGAACCTGCGGTCACCTTAGCGGAACGACTCCTCGCACTCCTGCCTGCCAACCACCAGTGTGTTTTCTACTCCGATGATGGATCCACCGCGGTCGAGGTCGCACTCAAGCTCGCGATGCAATACTGGCACAATAACCACACCCCACGCACGAGATTCCTCGCGCTTGAAGGCGCATACCACGGAGATACCTTTGGAGCGATGTCGGTCAGCGAACGGGGGGTGTTCACTAATTCCTTCGGAGAGCTCCTCTTTTCGGTAGATCTTCTCCCTTTTCCGGGCGAACCCTCAGCCGAGGACTCTTGTCTTGCCGCGCTCGACGCAGCCCTTAGAAATGAACCTGTTGCCGCTCTGATCGTGGAACCACTCGTGCAAGGTGCCGCCGGTATGCGTATGTATCGACCGGAAATACTAGACGAGATGATCGCCCGTGTGCGGCCTGCGGGTGCTCTCGTTATCTTCGACGAGGTTATGACCGGATTTGGTCGTACTGGTCACCTCTTCGCCTGTCAGCAGACACTTCATCAACCCGACCTCATCTGCCTCTCGAAGGGAATTACAGGCGGAATTCTTCCCCTCGGAGTTACAACAATGACCGGGGCAATCCGCGAAGCATGCCGCACCGAGGACCCCAACAAAACATTCTTTCATGGCCATTCATTCACCGGCAACGCCCTCTCGTGCGCGTGTGCCCTCGCGAGCCTCGACCTTCTGCTCTCCCCCGCTTGCACCGCAGCACGGGAACGGATAACAGAGCGGCATGCGGCATTTCTTGGCTATCTCCGACGCAATTATCCCACCGTGGCCTCGCGTCATCACGGGACGATCCTCGCGGTTGATTTTCCCCATGAGGTGCCGACCGGCTACATCCATCCCCTCCGTCACTATCTGCTCCGCGAGTTTTTGTCAGATGATATTCTGCTCCGCCCACTCGGGAATACGGTTTATGTCATTCCTCCCTACTGCATCACCGATGAGCAGCTCTACCGAATCTATGAAAGTATGAAGCGGGTACTCGCCATTCTCTCGGGCAGCGCTCCCTTCACCCTCGCCAACAAACAGATCTCTGCTTGATTAAAAAATCCTCCATTCCCTCGGCCGACCCCTGAGGGCGAACTCTCCTTTTTTTGCGGGGGACAAGCCTTGGGATCCATCGCTCAATCCGAGTAGTGATAGGTAGCGCTCCGCAAAGGGGCCATCACTGCCTCTTGCCCCCCTCCGTACCCAGAATCTCACCATTTATCACAGTCAAATTAATACATTAATCCCAAATCAACCTCCTTCAATCGGGGTTGAAGCCTGAACATTCAACATAACCCCGTTCGAATGACCTAAGTTCGGAGAATCGAATCCCATGCCTTTAGCTCCGAGAGATCCACGCCGATAACCCCGAGACGGGGGTGATATAGGTAAGTTCACCCGAATCCATCGAATGTGACGGTTTTAAAACCTCGAAAATTGCTTCTGAACATGAGGATGAGAGCGCGATCAATTGTTTGTTTTACAACAGTCGTGATTGCGATTTTGCTCTCCTTGCATCTTGTCGTATCGACGATCATTCGAAGGGGCACGAGCTCCGTTGCGTTTGAGCAGGCGACAGTGACGGCTTCTCGGGTTACCGGCCTGGTCTCAGAGGAGATAGCTGCCCTCCGTCGGACCATGGCCGCGGCCGCAATACTTCCTGTGACCACCCTACAATCATCACTGACCGAGTCCGAACTAGCCACCCTCAGCCTAGACCTCATCGTTGTCATCGATTCCTTAGGGAATCAGGTTTGGTCAGTGAAGAGCGTTGAGGAAGATCCACCTAAATCCCCCCTTTTTGATTCTCTGAGAGGGCTTGCCTCGGCGAGCTTGGTCGATGGTGCTATCTCCGGCCTCTTATCCGTTGGAGATTCCCCCGCCCTTGTGGCTGCTCACAAGGTGAGCATTGTCGCTCCTGATGGTACCTCAACCGAAGGTCGGCTGCTCGGTGTTCGATTCCTCTCCCCTCAAAGGCTGACAGATATATCCCGTTTGACCGGAGCTTCAGTAGGAATACGAAGGTCTATTCGCGCCCAGCAAACCGGCCCCCTCTTTGATGATCGACCCGTCTTCCACACAGAAGGAAGCGTATTGTACGGGCGAGAGATCGTTGGAGGTATTCACCCGTCTGATTATTTCGAGGTAGAGTTTTCTATCCCGAGTCCTATTACTCTAGCCGACGAGTCCCGCCTTTTAGCTCTGCTGAGCACCCTCTTTACCTTTGTTCTCCTCGCGTTGCTCTCGTCATCTCTGCTTGTTTTCGACTCACTATTTGTCAAGCATATCAGGAGCATCGCTCAACAACTTCATCTTCAAAAACATAATCCTCATCCCACTATCTCTATACCGGCCGGAAGCCCTCGTTCGATTGATGAACTGGCAGAAAAGATCAACACCACTCTCGAAGGATTCGCACTCTCCAAGAAAACGGCAGCCGAGGCGACCGAGATAGCGCACCATGCGATAGACTCAAAGACTGAATTCATCGTCTCAATGAGTCATGAAATCCGGTCGCCGCTGAATGCCATTCTCGGCATCGCTCAGATACTAGAACGAATGTCGCTTCCCATACACCTGCGAGAATACGTTCATGTTGTTAAAGAGTCGGGTAATACTCTTCTCGAGTTGATAACCGATATGCTCGATTACTCCTCTATTGAGTCAGGTCGAATTACCTTTCAGAGAAGCCCTTTCAATATTCAGGAGCTGCTCACCAACGTCGCCCACTCTCACTCAGCAGCCGCTTTTAAGAAGAATGTAGAGGTTATCCTTTCAATCGATCCGGATGGCCCCACCCATATCGAGGGCGACCGACTTCGGGTGAAGCAAATCATTGACACTCTGGTCGAGAATGCAGTCTCATGCAGCGATGTCGGGGACATTGTGATTTTCCTCGCTCCATCCCAGTTCCTCGAAGATGGTCGGACACTGGTACGAATTTCAGTTAGAGACTCTGGCGTTGGCATAGCGCCTGAACAAGCGGATGAAGTCTTCTCTTCATTTAACCTTCCCGATCCGAGCACGTTTCTAAGACTCGGTCGGACGGGTCTAAGCCTGCCAATCATTCGGGGTTTAGCTCGCGGGATGGATGGGGATGTCTGGGTCGACAGCCAATACGGACATGGGGCAACCTTCGGTTTTGAACTCGCAACAACAGCAGTGACATTCTTAGAAGATAGGAATCCCGCCATCGAACCCGATACCGAGGTCGTAATCGTCGATACCAACCCCCTGAGTGCTGAAATATTAGCTCAGATATTTCGCGAAATTGGGGTTAGTTCGATTAAAGAGCTTTCGGCGGACGAGCTCGAATATCTGTTGAAGACCCCCCAAACCAACCTGATGGTTTGCATCGATAGTCGACTGTTGACATCCACGATTGAGGAGAAGCTCTCCGCCTCAGCATCCGAGGGGGTCGTAAGATGGTTCCCTCTCGTCCCCCCCCACCTCTCCGATCCCTTGGATCGGTTTCTGAGGGCCGGCGCATTGAACGCCATTCCGAAGCCGATCTCTCTAGCGACCATATTCCAGTATCTTGGTCAGCCCGCTTTTCGTGAAGACTCCGCGCCCGCATCGCAATCAGTACCGACTCGATCAAAATCCTCCGTGGGACTCTCTATTCTGGTGGTTGATGATATCGAGTCCAACCGATTTATCCTCGCGACCTTGCTCACAGGTTGGGGTCATAAGGTGACAACCGCATCATCAGGCCTTGAAGCAGTCAACCTTCTGCGAGAGCACGGGCACTTCGAGGGAGATGATGATTCCCAGCTTTTCGATCTCGTATTCATGGACATTCAAATGCCTCAGGTCAACGGTCTGGAGGCCACCAGAATTATCAGGACGAGCGAGAATCTGGCTAACAGGAAAAAGCCCGTACCAATTATAGCAGTGACTGCCGATGCTCAGGTAAAAGATATCGATGAGTATGTTACCGTCGGGATGTGGGGTGCTATCACGAAGCCAATTCTCGCCTTGCGCCTTTTTGGTGTGATAGAATCACTCGGCCTTCATGACGGCAATCTGCCGGCCCGTCGTCGAAGCACCACGTCGGTAACTATCGAGGCAAGTGGTCTTGTTGCTGCTCTCGAGCGGAAAGATCTCAAATTGAGCGTCGCCCGCTTGTGGAGCGACCTTGGTCACGATCCAGTCAGGCTGGTTGAAATACTCAAACTATTTATTGAACAAACGGCGATCCAGACGGAGGATCTGTCTCATCTCGCTCAAACAGGAGATGCGGCACAGGCCAGCTCTCTGGCGCACGCAATCCGAGGCACCCTCCTCAATATTGGTGCTCGGGGGTCCGCAAAAGTAGCCTCTCAGCTTGAGGCTGTCGCTAAGGAGGGAGCTCCTGACAAAATACATAAATGCGCGATGGAATTACGGGACTCTGTTGGTGTCCTTGTCGCGGTTATCACTGAGGCGCTAGCCACTCACACAACCACTTCTCGAACTCAGGGATCATCTGACGATTCGCCTCCTTTACCCACGGAATGATCGAAGCGGGCAAAATGCCGCCGAACCGTCACCCCTCTACTTCCCCAGTCGTGATTATCCTCTCTCTACCCTCTCCGTCCGCAAGGATTAACTCCCCCCGCGAGGTCACTCCCCTCCACATGCCGGTCAACGTGCTTTGACCTGATCGAATAACAACGGGCCCTTCATAGCGAAACGCGCTATCCATCCATTCATCCCTGAAGTTATCAAATCCGTCGGAAATGAAACGCGCTGTACCCTCAACAAGAAAAGGGGTGAGCCCAAGAATCACGTCACCACGCGTAACAAACCCACCACAATCTCGTACGCTCGCGCTTGTGGGCAAGGCCTCTTGGGTCGTCACGAGGTTACACCCGATCCCACACAGAACAGCATGCGACCCTCCTGACGGGATCACCTCAACCAAAATCCCCGCCATCTTTTTTCCGTCTTCAGAGAGGATATCATTCGGCCATTTGAGTGCCGTCGATATGCCGATTGAACGGAAGAAGCGGTGCAGCATTAACCCAACCATGAGAGAAAAACCGCTGAGGTCTGGTGACGCTTCATCAATCCGAATGATGTAGGTTGCTAAAAATGCACCCTCGGTCGAGAGCCACATACGCCCCTGTCGGCCTCGGCCCGCCGTCTGATGGCGCGCAACCACGAGACCGACCTGTCCCCCGTTTATGCAAGGGATCAGAGAGCGCGCGAGATCCATCGTCGAGGTAACAGAGTCAAACGACCAGATCGCAGAGAGGGTAAACATGAAGAAAACTGATTCGGATAAGGGTCATTAATTCAGCGCATTCATCCCCTCTGCAAAGACTCCCCCGCAAAGAGTCGCATCGAAATATCAACAGCGACGGCCTGATTGGTAAGTGAACCCATCGATACTACGCTTACTCCAATCGCCGCGAGAGAGGAAAAACGGTCCGAGGTCACTCCGCCCGACACTTCAACTCCACCCACGAATCCCCTCTGTGCCATAAGCGATAGACATTCCTCAATCACTCTATCGCTCATGTTGTCGAGTAGTATGAAGTCAGGTGAGTGTGGCAATACTGCGGCAAGCTCTTCACCCGTTCGAACTTCACACTCCACGGGGATATGCCATGGCTGCGCTGCTCGCAGCTGGCGAAAGAGCGCGTTGATATCTCCGCTGTGCGCGTCAATATGATTATTCTTAATCAACACGAGATCGCCGAGATGGGAGCGGTGGTTGCGAGCACCACCAACCCGAGTAGCGTATTTCTCTAGAACTCGCCATCCGGGCGTCGTCTTTCGGGTATCAAGGACAACTATACCGGCCGACCTCTCGACGATATGCGAAACGTGGGTGGCCACCCCAGAAAGTCTCTGCAAGAAATTCAGCGAAACTCGCTCGAGCGAGAGCAACTCCCGAGAATCCGCCTCTGCCTCAGCGAGAACCGTTCCGCTCGTAACGCGCTGCCCATCTTCAACTATCGAATGCCACCGAACCGATGCCCCTGCGCTCTCCGATATGCGATTAAGGAGCTCTCCTCCGCAAAAAAGGAGTTCCTCGCGCGCCACAATGCGGGCCTGGGATCGATGACCCTCGGGGATGCAACAACGAGATGTCACATCACCGAGACTAAGATCTTCATCCAAAGCGAGGGATATCAGGCGGTCAACAAGAGATGAATGGGGAAACATTGAATCCTGAAGAGGCGGGACAGATGGGGAATACTGAACCCCTGCCTTGGAAAACCACCCTTGTGCGCCTCCCTCCTTTTCGGCGCGACATGATCCTATGGATAGTGCTTACTCGGCAGAGATAAAAGACCACTATGAAAGATCACTATGAGCGATGGCTGCCCCCTTTTTCGCCACTAAAAGCGGGTGAAGGGACTCGAACCCTCGACATCTTGCTTGGGAAGCAAGCACTCTACCAACTGAGTTACACCCGCATCGAGGACCAACCGCTTCCTCCGTTCCATTTGCTCGATGCAAAGTCATCGAACGGGATCCTGAATGAGAACGATTGAGGAAAGCGGGCGAAGGGATTCGAACCCTCGACCTCCTCCTTGGCAAGGAGGCGCTCTAGCCAGCTGAGCTACGCCCGCAGAAAGTGACCCCGTATGGATACCTGACTTTACCCATCGCCGTCAACAGTTCGCCCTCAAATAAAGCGAAAAGCCCTCCAGGGACGGACGCAGACGATGAATTGCGGAATCACCAGAGTTTTGCAACGATACAGGAGGGTTGCTTTTACTACGGGGCACACTGCGGGAAGGCCCTCTTCGGATTGACGTTGGAAGGGTCGGCTTTTTTCGCGAGCACTTAAGGAAGATTATGAACGATGCATGGGATGACCGTCGGCGTGTTCTGGAAGATGAGTACATCGAGCGGCAAAATCAGGCCGCGCTCGAAAAGCTTGCACGTGCCGGGGAAGGTACTCAGCCAAAGAGCCCGATTACCGGCAAGGCGATGGTTCGGGAGGATGTGCTTGGAATAACCATCGATCGATGTCCAGACTCAGGTGGCGTGTGGCTCGACAAGGGAGAGTTAGAACAGCTCCTTAACCGTGCTCGGCAGCAAGAAAGTGGGGGGCCCCTCTCGAGTTGGCTTCATGAGCTTTGGTCCACTGTAACGGGGAAATGACCGACCTCGCAAAGAATGGCGCTGGAAAAACTAAAAAAGGGGCTCAACGCTCGGCAGCTCAACCAACAATCCGCGGTATTTCTATCTTTACGCTCGGTGCCACGGATGAGGCCAACCGAAGGAGCACCCTTTACCTACCACTAAAGAGGTCAGTTGGAGGTAGTTGGACCGATCCCGGCGCGCGCGGAGCTCGCAAAGGCCCGTTCTCTTGATCAGAAAATCCATCCTCACCGAAACCTCTTCGATTGTCGTACGGATCCCCTCCCCCCTGATACCGCCCCCCTAGCGGGCCATCGAATCCAAGACCTTCCCGTTCGCCCCCTGCCCCAGGACCAAATTCTCGACCATACCCGCTACCCGCTCCCGACCACCCTCCCCGTTGACCACCGAAGCGTGCATCCTCCTGAGCAAACCGATCCCGCATACCACCGGAGAGAAGAAAATAATCGATGACGCCCCCGGGCCGAAAAACAACGTAGCCCACAAGAACGCCGAAGAAAAACGAGAGCCACGAAAAACTGAAGAGATTGGACGGTGACGCCGAGGGCGTTGCCCCGGACGATGAAGGGGGGATTGTTTCTGCAGTCGTCACATCAATCTCCTCATAAAAATCGCCTCGCAGCAGGCGGCAAACCGCCCTTTTAATAGTATCCCAGAACTCCCCCTGGGGGCATTCCTTTTTAAAATAAAATATCATCTCAAGTTTCCGTCCGTTGTGCCGATCACATTAGTATGGTTGTAGTGCCCGTGGGCTCCCCTGCGGAACTTCATGGATGAAAGGAAGGTGTGTCATGGATCGAGATGTATTCTCCCGCGAAGGGGGCGATCTTCGGGCAAGGTTAGTATCTCTCAAGGGACTTACGGCGACTTCCCTTGATGGTTCAATCTGCGCGGTAGTAAATATTTATGATACCAAGGTATTGCCGCGACCGGAGACGGATGAGGCGGCGAAAAGGCACGCTGGTTTCAATCCAGAAAATTCAGCTCAAATCAAATTAATTGAGCATGCCCTCTCTGGAATGTTCGGCTTTCTGGGGAACCTCGAGCAGATGTTCTCTCGGGCCAGCGAGGCAGGGGTTTCTGACGAGACGCTGGGGGCGCTTGAAGCGGATGCTCGCGACTCAGCGGGTAACTTCAACGAGCTCATCACATTTACCCTCCCCGACGGTGCACAACCCTTTCTCCGTCATGCTGGGCGGGTGGTGGATAATTACGTAAGCTTCGATGACATCGTGGGAGCTCTATCAGCGCTTGAACCGCTGTCATCGATTGATCCCTCTTCTATTAGCTTGTCTTCACCTGAGAAGTTGAGAGCCTGTCGGGAGGCCGTCTCGGCCAATCAAGGAGCCCTTGAGTATTATCTACGAGTAACGGAAGGGGTTAGCGCGAACGCCGAGCGGAAGGGGGAAGATTTTGCTATCTCATTAGAAAATAAGCTCGCTGCTTCCCCGCAAATTGAATATGTCGAAGGTAACTTCATCGGGCTACCGTTACTTCGGGCGATCTCCCCGTCCTGAGCCTCATTGATCACCGACTCGATGCCGGAGTACACTGTACCATCGTACAGAAAGGTACCATTCGGACATATTTAGCTGGCACCGTCTCGCGACTGTGGGGTGTCCCACTTTTTGCTGGCTCCCGTCTGACTTCACTTCTCTGTCGCTCAACCTCTATCCTCATCAGAAGACACCCTCATGTTTGCCGCTCTCCAAGAAAAACTCGACTCAGCATTTCAGCGGATTAAGGGCCGCACAACGATCTCTCAAAAAGATATAGAGGAGACCCTCAAAGAAGTGCGCATGGCCTTGTTGGGGGCTGATGTTCATTTCGCTGTCACTAAGGGGCTCTGCGAGCGGATCGGGCAGAAGGCGCTCGGCGAACAGGTAATGAAAAGCCTTAACCCGTCGCAGCAGATTATCAAGATAGTCTTTGAAGAACTCACGGAGACAATGGGACCGGGGTCGGCGCAGCTTGCCTTTGCCCCTGAACCTCCTTTCATCATCATGCTCGTCGGACTGCAGGGAGCAGGAAAAACGACGACGGCAGCCAAACTTGCCCTCCTCCTCCGTCGTGAATTCAAAAAACGAACTCTTCTGGTGCCCGCTGATATCTATCGTCCTGCCGCTATTAAGCAGCTCCAGACCCTCGGGAATCAGCTTCAGATACCCGTTTTCCCCTCAACAGTTGAGATGAATCCCGTCGATATCGCGCGTCAGGGAGTCGAGGAGGCTCGCCGCTCGGGAGCCGATGCGGTCATTATCGATACCGCAGGGCGCCTCCAGATCGACAATCGTCTCATGGATGAAGTTCGAGAGATGAGGGTGGCGATTCATCCACACGAAATTCTTTTGGTCGCAGATTCGATGACGGGCCAAACTGCCGTCGATATCGCGAAAGGATTTCACGATGCGCTCTCGATTACGGGGCTCGTCCTCACTAAACTTGATGGCGACACCAGAGGAGGCGCTGCTCTCTCGATGCGAGCGGTGACAGGACAGCCTATCAAGTTTGTGGGGGTCAGTGAAAAACCTGAAGGCCTCGAGCTCTTTCATCCCGACCGGATGGCATCCCGCATTTTGGGGATGGGAGACGTCCTCACTTTGATCGAGAAAGCACAGCGCGAAATGTCGATTGAGGATACCGAGAAGCTCCATAAAAAGTTCAAAAGGGACGAGTTTACCCTTGAGGATTTTCTTACTCAGATGCGAACCATCCGTCGCATGGGTTCGATCACATCGCTGACGTCGATGATACCTGGAATGGGCAAGATGCTCGAAGGTGTTGACCCAGAATTGCCCGAGCGTGAAATGAAGCGGGTCGAAGCCATCATCCTTTCTATGACCCCTCAGGAGCGCCGGAACACCGCTATTCTCGATGGATCACGCCGACGACGGATTGCGCGGGGTTCAGGAACCTCCGTTGAGGCAGTGAATCAGCTCGTCAAACAGTTCACCGAGATGAAGAAGATGATGCAGCAGCTAACAAAGGGCGGGCTCGGGGGACTTGCCAAGAT
>OMIW01000182.1 GCA_900299205.1 Pseudomonadota bacterium | reverse complement strand
CCCCGACACCTCTCTCCCCCACCTCCCCCGTCACCATTGGTCTTATCCAAATGGCGATGAGCGATGACCTTTCCGGCAATCTCACCCGTGCGTGCGAGCGGATTCGGGTTGCTGTGGCTGCGGGTGCTGAGGTCGTGGTGCTGCCTGAGCTGTTTCGGACACCATATTTTTGTGTTCAGAACTTTCAGCAAGAGGCTCGGCTCGGTGAGCGTTATGGCGAGCTGATGTCGGATCGGGCAATGACGGCAGTCGGGAAGCTCGCCGGTGAATTGGGGGTGGTTATCGTTGCTGGTTCGTTTTACGAAGCGGGCCGATATAATACTGCGGCGGTGTTCGATGTTGATGGATCTCTGAGCGGCACTTACAGAAAGTCCCATATTCCACAGGACCCCGGTTTTTATGAGCAAGAGTACTTCCAGCCAGGTGATACTGGCTTTATGGTTTTTGATACGTCCAAATTGCGATTATCGGTATTAATCTGTTTTGACCAATGGTTTCCTGAGGCGGCGCGGTGTGCGGCGCTTCAGGGGGCTGAGCTTCTGGTGTATCCGACCGCCATCGGGAATGTTGATAGCTGTGGACAGCCCACGGGTAACTGGCAGGAGGCGTGGGAGATCTCTCAACGGGCTCACGCGATAGCAAACTCAGTGCCTGTTGCGGTCGCAAATCGGGTTGGTTCAGAGGGGGAATCCCGATTCTGGGGGGGATCGTTTGTGTGCGATGCTTTCGGCAAGATTCTCGCAAAAGGAGGGGTTGCGGATGAAATCGTGATGGCAACGATTGATCGGAATCATGGTCCCACGGTTTGCGAAGAGTGGGGATTTATTCGGAATCGACGGCCCGATTTATATGGGGCGATTGTGGCCCCGGTTGTAAAGAAAAATTCTGCCGAGTGATTTCTCAGGTGTCACCCTCCCCGCTTGCTACTCGTCTCGATGATACCTTTGCCCTCGTTCGGGTGGATTGTTCCCCCTCACTCTGGTCTCGGGGGGTAGAGGCGGCGCGTGGCGGGTTGGTATCGATCGATGCAGTCTCCCCTCATATCGCCTCCCCTGAGGGAGAGCTGGTTCTCCAGGTGCGCTCGCAACAACGAGAGGTAATCCCTCATCGGGTTACCCTTTTCCCTGAGGAGGGAAGCTGGGAGTGCACCTGCGGGGGGGCAGATCCGTGCGAGCATGTAGCAGCGGCAGTGATTGCGGTGCGCAACGATCAATGTGCAAAGCAGGAGGCGCTCGGGGTGAGCGTGCCGCTGAGCGTCAGCTATCGCTTTTTTCGGGTGCCGGGGGGAGATACGCTGATGTTCGAGCGGTGGTTGGTGGGAGGAGGCTTACCCGAGACCCGGCTGACCTCGACCCTCCGCGAGATTGTGGGAGGTATGCAGTCGGGTCGGCGTCCCTCTGTGCCCCACCGCTTTACCAAGGATGACTTCGCGATAGATTTGGCGCTCGGTGAGGGCTCCGCCTTCCGTGGGTCGCTTCGGTGGATCTGCGAGCCTCTCTCGCGATGTGCTGGGGTGAGTCTTGATGGAGAGCCGATTACCGCACGGGTGGCCCCCCCGCCGATGTGGGTCGAGGTGCGAGATGTCGGGGGCGACCTGCGGGTGCAGCTGGTGATGGGTAATAGCGGGGGGGAGCGTTTTCAGAACGGACTCGCGCTGATGAAGGGGGATGCGCGCTGGGAGCTGTGCCCCCTTCCCGAGGTTTCGCTGACGGATCTCTCCCTCTCCTCCGACGAACGGCGCGCGTTGCTCGGGCAAGGAATGGTGGTACCCCGTGCCGAGATTGCGGCGGTGTATAGGCTGATTACCGAGCTAATCCCAGCGCTCGAGCGGCGGTTCGAGATTCGGATGACGGCCGTCGATCTCCCGTTAATCGTCCCGATGACTCCTCGCATCACGTGGACCGTCGAAAGTCGCGGCAGAGGCGAGCTGTGGGCACTCCCCGAGATCGTCTACGGCGAGCCCCCCTGCGCGACCCTCCGCGATACCGCCGACGGAGAACAATGGATTCTTCATTCTCCTCGCCGAGGGGGAAGAACGGGTGAGCTTCCCGCTCGCGACCGCGACCAGGAGGCGGTGCTCCGTCGCACTCTCATGCGCCAGTTTTCGGCGCGCGCAGGTACTCCTGTTATCCGCGATGGGGATGGCGCAGTCACGCTTTGTCAACGGTTATCAAAAGAAGGGGTGGTAACACCCGAGGGGTTCGCGGTTCGGGGAGCAGCGACGCTTCAGGTCGTCGGCTCCAACGATGGGGTATCGCTTGTCTTCTCGCTTCCGTTGCCCGAGCGAGCATCTGACCAGGCTGCCCCGTTCACCGCATCCGCCACTCTTCCCGCGACTACGGTGATCGGGGCGTGGGAACAGGGGCGTTCGTTTCTCTCCTCTCCTGATGGCCACGGGGTGATTGCTATCCCTCGTGATTGGCTTGCGATACACCACGAGCAGGTGCGCGCAATCTTGGATGATCTCAAAAAGAGCGATCGGCTGCCGACGCATCGTGTTCCTGAGCTTGCCTCCCTCGTCGAGACCGCGGGTGGCACACTCTCGGGGAGGCTTGCTGAGCTTGCTGAACTTATCGGGGGGACGAACGTAAACCACTACCCCCTGCCCTCGGATGCGCACGTCTCGCTGCGAGATTATCAGCGGGTCGGATTTGAGTGGCTTAAGCGGCTCCAGCAAGCGCAGGTGGGTGGAATCCTCGCGGATGATATGGGACTCGGAAAAACGGTGCAGGCGCTCCTTACCCTGACAGGACGCAGCTTGGTGGTATGTCCCACCAGTGTTGTACGAAGTTGGTGTGACCACCTCGAAACCTTTCGTCCATCACTCCGGGTTTTCTTGTATCACGGGCAATCTCGAACGATGCCCGAAGGGGACTCTGTTGTAATAACAACCTACGGATTGTTGCGGCGAGATAGCGAACAATTTACGGATCGTGAGTGGGATTGCGTGATATTAGATGAATCACAGGCAATAAAAAACCCACTTAGTCAGACGGCGAATGCGGCGTATCGGCTCTCCGCCCGTTGGCGACTGGCGATGACCGGTACTCCCCTCGAGAATAGCCCCATCGACCTCTGGTCGCAGATCCGTTTTGCGATACCCGGACTCCTTCCCTCGCTCGATGATTTTCAGGAGCAGCTCGCCCAAGATACGACGAAAACGGTCGAGCGGCTCGCAAGAGTTGTTCGTCCGTTCCTGCTTCGGCGAACTAAACGAGATGTTCTGACGGATTTGCCGCCAAAGACCGAGGTCACCCTCCGGATTCCTCTCCGAGATGATGAGCGGGCGGTCTATCAGAGTATTATGACCGCTGCTCGCTCGGAGCTTCTCGAAAAGGTTGGAGGTGATATCCCCGTGATGGCGGTGCTCGAGGCGATATTGCGACTTCGTCAGTCGTGCTGCGATACCCGTCTTGTGACCAATTCGAGCCCTCCGGTCGCGTCATCGAAGATAGAGGCTCTGATGGAATCGCTTGACGAAGCGATCGCTAATAATCATCGGTGCCTCGTGTTTTCTCAGTGGACATCCATGCTCGATCTTGTCGGGGAGGAGCTCGATTCGGCAAATATTCGATATCTGCGTCTTGATGGAACAACAAGAGATCGGGGAGGTGCTGTTGCTGAGTTTCAATCCGCAGAAGGACCTCCGGTATTCCTGATTAGTCTGAAAGCAGGAGGCGTGGGGCTCACCCTCACGGCCGCTGACCACGTTTTCGTTCTTGATCCGTGGTGGAACCCCGCGGTGGAGGAACAGGCAACCGATCGAGCTCACCGGATCGGCCAAGCAAACCCGGTATTCGTGTACCGAATTATCGCAGCAGATACGATTGAAGATCGGATTCTTGAACTTCAGGCACGAAAAAGGGAGCTAGCCCGATCTCTTATTGAGGGGGGGGGGGCCGGGGAGGCCAGTATGGTGGCTGACGCATCGTCTGGTGGACGTGCCGGAGCGCTATCCGTTAGTAGGGAGGAGTTGCTTGAATTGTTGGGGTAAGAAGCAGTGCTTCTCACCCCAACGCATCACTCGAGATTTGCCAAGAATTCCTCTCCCTCTAACGAGAGAAGTGTTTTCCGCAGCTCTTGAGGGTCGACTACAATTAGTAACCGTGGCCACGCAGAGCCAGGAGCTGGTTTGACAAGACCCGACACGTAGCTTCCGGCCCTCTTGACGACCGCGCTGTCGGTATCGATCTGGTTCGGATCCACCGTGGGAATTGGTCCCAAACGGTCGACTATCATCCCCCATGGACCGAGTGATGTGTTAATGACAACGATCTGTGTCTCTTCATCCTCGAATTTGATGTTCCGACCAACTTTCTCGTGAACGCTCATCACGGGAAGTACAGTATCCCGCAGCTTCATCACCCCCTTCAAGCCTGAAGGTGCGTGAGGAACCCTGCTGATGAAATCCATGCTGACCGCTTCGAGCACCCACTGGGCATTGACCCCGATCCAGTGCTCTCCGATGAAGAAGGTGGCGATTTCAACCTGTTTTGCTCCCGCGACTCGATTACTTGTCTTGACGCTCGAGGCCAGGGCGTCTTTGGAGCCTGCTCGCTCAACCATCTCCACCGCCTCACTCAACGGAATAAATACCACTGCTCGAACGTCATTAGTGTAGGGGTCGTTCGGACCCTTGTATTCTCGATACCCACTGCTTGCGTGAACCCCCATTGCATAGTAGTGGCCCTTGAAGGGGAATATCGATGAACTGCCCTGACCGGCGGGTAAATTAAGGGTCGCGGAGTCTATGGCAAATTTTTCACCGATGGCGATGTCAGGCCGGGTGGATGCTATAACGTGACCAAGTCGATCCATAAACAGGGCGAATGCATCGGCAATCACAACCCCATCGTCGGTTCGTGGCAAGCAATCATCGAGCATCGCATGAAACTGGGGGGTGCTGTCGAACACGACCCCGATACCACCCACATTTCGCCGAACATCGTGCGCTGCAGTGATTGGAGCCGCGTAAATGTAGGTCCGTTGCTCGTTATAGAGGTTGCTCTCCTCGAACGATGAAGCGGTGTACCACTGCGATTGGTGGTTAGAAAGTGTATCTTGGACCCACCGTCCTTCGACGGGACGCCCAACGAGACCTTGGTTTTCCGGATTTGAAACTGCAAGAACTGTCCCGCTTCTGTCGAAGACGAAAATGTTAGAGTACACGGTATACAGGCTGTTGATGTAGCTGAGGGTTTCCGTCATTGATTTCTGATCACCCGCAGTAATCGTGTGCTTACTCATTATCGATCGAAAAGACTGGGTGAGAGCCCACCATCGACAATCGTTCGCCCGCTCATAGAGGTTGCGGTCCATGATATCGATCGCAAGCGATGCCATGAAGTGGACATCGTGCAGGATCGACGAAACAACAGTTGTCCGCAAATTTGTGATCGAACGCTCGAATACGCTCTTTGTTCGGGCTCCCGTCTTGCTAATTTCCCACAAGAGCACCTTGTTCGCATTCGCCTGGCCCTGATCATTTTCTTCGTGAGCTATCGATTCCTGTCTGACGTTTCCGTTCCATACCGACCGATCGAGGTCCCGCTGGATACGTTCAGCATCGCGAGGGATTCGGCGGATATCGGGCGAGAACAGCCGCTGTGAGGCAAGTACGGCCCGCATCACCGGCGGAGCGGCGATTGCATGAGAGGGGTCGGCTCGAACATCGAACGCTTGGTCAAGTGCCACCATGACGTGACCGTACCATCCAGGCCCCATGTAGCCCTGATAGCCCTTCGTTGCGCAGCTTTTCGAGAGGTACTCTCGTCCGGCAAATTTAACGACCTTGAACGGCTGGTCGAGGACAAATTCGACCTTCGCTCCGACCGGAATCTGGTATTTATCGCCACTGGCGATAACCTCCCCTTCTCCGTCGAGCAGGGTGATACATTCCCAGTCATTCGCGCCCATCAAATTTTTGAAGACGCCCTCCATTTCGTTTTCGAACCGAAAACAGAGCACGAGGACCCCGAGGGCTTTAGACCGAGGATCGTCCGTTTCAGTGACCCGAAAGGCATACAAAAGCTTGCGGTGAAACTGTGGAGCGAGCTCAGTCTCTCGATAACATTCTACATAGGCGTTACTCGTTCGCAGACAATCGCCGACTATCGGGTCGGTGGTCGAGGTGAGCCCGTTCGTATGGTCAATCTGAGCCCGGATCGAGCCGTCGATTCCAATAAGTATGACGTTATCGTAGACAGAATACTTGGCGATGTACTCTCTGAACCGAGCCTCAAGGACTGCCTGCTCCCCTCCATCCCGCAAATAGTCCCTGATATTGTGGTCGGTGGCCAGAAATCCGATATCGGCAGTTCGTTCAAATAGATTTCTAACGACGATATCAACGGCGACTTGCGCTTTTGCAGTCAGTTTTCGCAATACTTTGCGCAGGGTTTCAAGACCAAGATTGCTCAGGAGATCGCCCGTAAGCTGTTTAAAAGCCTCGCGCGTGGCCGACATGTCGATTCCGTCACCACTCATTTGGCCGAGAATCGTCAACAGGTCCCACTGTTGTCCGAGTGATGAGAGCTCTTCACGATATCCATCGACCTCGCGCATCTGGTGAATGACGCAGTCGAGCTCATCAGGTATGCTGATATCCTTGTAAACACCCATAAAATCCGTCCCTCACGAGTGGTTTCATACCGATTGCTTCGTGGGAGATCGGCACTGTGCGAGTATAACTTAAGAAAAAAGGTGCCTTGGGCAGAGGTGCACGCGAGCATCAGATGGCTTGAGGATTGGCTTACGGAATATCACCGTCTGAAAACGCCGTTCGGGGAAGACGGTTGCTCCTCAGGTGTCTCTCACTTGCGATTGCGCCTATGAGTTTTTGTTTTAGTGGATGCTGGTGTGATCTCTCGGCCCGGAAAAATGGATATCACGTCGTCTTCGATTGGCCGTTATACCCTGGCTGACGGGTAGTTGAGTGGAGTACGACATAGTGTTAGGTTTGAGCACTCTTTTGTGTTCCCACGTTGTCCTCAATGGTATTCAGCGCCCCCCTGTTCCTGTACCTGTTCCTCCCCTTCACGGTGATAGCCTATTTCTCCCTCCCTGGAGGGGCTAGAAATGGCTTTCTGCTCCTTATGAGCATAGTTTTTTATGGATGGGGCGCTCCCCGAGTATTAGGGCTCCTTATTGCTTCTTGTCTCATTGACTATATCATCGCCCACTACCTTGACCGTACGCAAAAATTGCGGGTACGTCGGGGCCTGCTCCTGCTTTCTTTGTTCATCAACGTCGGCGCTCTGGTTTACTACAAGTATACTCACTTTCTTCTTCATGAAGTGAACCGTGTTCTCATCGGCTTTGATATCCGCCCTCTCTCCTTCGGGGCTATTGTGCTACCCATCGGGATCTCTTTTTTCACCTTCCACAAGATCAGCTATATCGTTGATATTTACCGGCGAACTGTCGCTCCGACGAAGAATTTGATCGATTATGGCCTCTACATTCTCTTCTTCCCCCAACTTATTGCAGGCCCGATCATAAGATATCACGATATCGAACGATTTCTCGCACGTCGGAGCCAATCGTCCCGGGAATGTTTTGAGGGATTTTGCCGTTTTTCAATCGGTCTCGGAAAAAAAGTTATTATCGCGGATACGCTGGGTTCGGCCGCTGATGTGATATTTGGAATGAATCCGAGCCAGTTATCGTTCTCCTGGGCATGGATGGGAGCGATTGTTTACGCGTTCCAGATCTATTTTGATTTCTCTGGATACTCGGACATGGCAATTGGGCTTGCGCGTATCTTTGGTTTTACCTTCCTCGAGAATTTCGATCGTCCCTACATTTCTGCTTCCATGACCGAATTTTGGCGTAGATGGCATATATCTCTCTCTCGCTGGATGCGCGACTATCTGTATATTCCGCTCGGAGGCAACAGGGTCGGGGTTATCCGTCAGTACATCAATTTGTGGATCGTTTTTCTCGTCTCCGGGTTCTGGCACGGCGCAAGTTGGCACTATGTTGTGTGGGGCGTTTACCACGGGGTATTTCTTGTCCTCGATCGTCTGTGGTTTCTTTCATTCGCAGAACGCATAGGTCGGTTGGCGTCGACAGTCATAACATTTGTTCTTATCCTCTTTAGCTGGGTTCTTTTTCGAGCTGACAATCTACCCGCTTCTCTTCTCTATCTTGGAAGGATGATCAATCCGTTCAGCTGGTGGTCTGCGCCTCAACAGGTGCCGTATGGTCTGGTATTGACCCCGTTTGCCAATTGGATCCTTCTGATAGCTGCGGGATCCTGCTTTCTTCCCGCATTTCCCTTGTTCGACGAAGTCAGGGGCTCAATTCGCTCCTCTATCTCTGAGAGATATGTCGATACCCTCCGTTTTATCGGCGTCGTACTTCTTTTAATCCTCTCTGCTTTATCGATGGCGGTATCATCCTATAGCCCCTTTATATACTTCCAGTTTTAGACCTCCTCGGAGCTCAGTTGTTCGGTGTAAATATGTTATTAATGCCTCGTTTTGCCTTGTTTTTGACGAGATTATGAGATCACCTCTCTCTCCCCAACTGTGCCCCGATACGGCTTCTTCCTCAAGTCGTCGGCATCTGATTTTCTTCATCTTTTTCCAGAGTATTCTTCTTATACCGATTATTCCGTGGATTCCTCGCCCTATCTCTGTGCCACCCATTCAAGGAGTAGCCACACCACCTCGACCGGGGCTCCCATCGTGGAGTCGGGTAATGTCGGGGCGATTTCAAAAAGAGGTCGAGCAGTATATGTCGAGAGGTATCAGGGTTTGGCCCCTCTTAGTCAGGACGGCGAATCAACTTACCTTCTCGATGTGTAACCAGATCGGCACGAGCCCAAGTCCCTCGATTTTGGTTGGTCAAAACGGAGCACTCTTTCAACCAATGTATCTCAGATCCTTTAATCGTTCGCGGCCGGTGAAGAAAGAGGACGCAGTTCGAGCAGCCCAGCGACTGCGAAAGCTCGAAAACCGATTAAGAGAACGAGGAGTTCCTCTGGTGCTGATGATAAGTCCTAATGCCATCGCACTGTCACCTGAGATTGTTCCATCATCATTAACCGACCCTACCCGATTGTCGCGGGAGAACAGCTACGAACGAGCCCTCCCCCATTTCAAAAAGGCGGGCATCCCGATAATTGATTTTTTCGACTATGCCGCCAGCCATCGGGGCGAATTTCACGGAGGCGTCTTTCCGTTAACCGGCTCTCATTGGAACGATTATGCCTCGTGCATTGCGACGCAACAGCTGTTAACCACAATTGGTGGTCGACAAACCGAGGATCAAAAACGCTGGCCGTCCATTTCGTGCGATAACATCGCCTGGTCACATCCACCCCCTAGCGAGGACACCGACCTCCTCGATATCGCAAATCTTCTCTTCCCCGCCCGATATATGCGGGAGGGGATCACGGTTACTCATAAAGCCGAATTGAATCAAAAGTCGATGGGTCTGAAGCCAAAAATGTTTTTGGTCGGAACCAGCTTCTTGTTCGCAATTCAGAATCACCTTGAGCGCTCGCAAGCAGTGGAGGAGGCAAGTCTCTTCTTCTATGCGAAGTCGATCCGTCGAACCTCCAAGGATCGACTTCGAGCGCTTCCCCTTACCCGAGTCCCGTGGGATGATATTTGGAAGTACGATGCGGTGGTGCTAGAAATAAATCAGGCCTCACTCACCGGTGCAGGTCATGGATTTGTGAAGGCTGCCCTTGATGCGCTAAAGAAGGAAAATTAAGAGCGATTATTTTGCCGATATTTCTCCCTTTTCCTGGGCTCTCCCGATTTGCCTCTTGTTTTTTTCCCTCCGTTTGCCGAAAAGGAGATGCATGACTCCATCTTCTGTTCCCGAATCGAGTTCATCGCTTGAAGCTGTCACCTGCACCCTGACGCTTCTCGGGTGCGGCACCTCGACCGGAGTACCTGTTCTCGGGTGTCGCTGTCGGGTATGTACCTCAACCGATCCAAGAAACAAACGGCTTCGAACCGCTGCTCACCTCCGCACGTCATCGGGGATCTCTCTTGCGATTGATGCAGGGCCAGACCTGCGTCGTCAGGCCCTCGAGGCAGATATCACTCATCTGGACGGCGTTATTTTTACCCATGCGCACGCAGACCACATACTCGGAATAGATGACCTCCGCGGTTTTAATTTTTCCTCCCGACGCCCGATGTCGTGTTATGCCTCGGAGTTAACAATGTCGGGAATTTTTTCTCTATTTGACTATGTCATTAATCCCGATCCTGCGTACCGAGGCAGCGTTCCCCAGCTGACGTTCCACACTATTGAGCACGGGAATCCGTTCTCGATCCGAGGGCTCGAAATACTCCCGCTTGAGATAGTCCATGGACATCTCGCGGTTACGATGTATCGCTGCGGACCGGTAGCCTATGCAACAGATTGCAGCCAGATTCCTCCCGCAACAGCAGAGTCCTTGGCGGGCGTAGAGGTTCTTTTTCTCGATGCGCTCCGCTCAGAGCCTTCACCGAGTCATTTCACTATAGACCAAGCATGTGAGGTAGCTCACCGGCTTGGAATTCGGCGAACCATTCTGATCCACCTTTCGCACTCTCTTGATTACAACGAAATATCAGCCAAGCTACCAACGGGTGTCGAGCTCGGATATGATGGGCTCGAGGTTAGTTGGCGGGTCTGAGGAGGGATGTACGAGCGATAAGCGAGCGATACAACCCTCGGTCAGAGTGAAGATGCACGCATACTCGAAAATAACAAAAACGCCCCCGGCAAGGTTCGAACTTGCGACCCCAGGTTTAGGAAACCTGTGCTCTATCCAGCTGAGCTACAGGGGCAGATCGGAAGCGAGACGCGAGGGCCCGCAACGACGCCCAAAGTATTCGCCACTCGGTGCCGACTGTCAACCCAAGCACCCGTGGGCGTCGTCCTCGCTCGTAAGGCACGCAACTTTAGCCTCCTCGAGATTAGCGGAGGATCGTGGGTGCTCGGGGAAAAAATGCGAGAGGATTGCGCGGTTTTACTTTTCCGCGATCACTTTTCATCCTGGTTTCAAAGTGACAATGCGGGCCGGTAACGTTACCCGAGTCACCAGCAAATCCGATGAGATCCCCCTGCGCCACTACCTGACCCTTTCGAGCGACGTATCGCGAGAGGTGTGCATACAGCGTCGTCACTACCTTCCCTTCGAGTTGAATCACCCTTCCATATCCACCATTGGTATCGGCGAAGACAACCTTTCCCCGATGAGCGGCGAAAATCGGCTCCCCGCGGGCAGCGCGTATGTCTATTCCAGAGTGAAATCGTCGCCACCGAGGTCCATACCGGGAGGTAATACCCCCGCCAAGGACCGGCCACATGAGCAAAGGCAATCCCGCTCTGATAGGCTTTCCTTTGAATAGCTCCTCCCAAAATGGCACCTTGATGGGCTTCCCCTTAACTAATGTATCAGTGGGATGGAGGCCGTTTACATACGCAAGAACCCCCACCGGAATGCCAAATTCGCGACTCACCGAGGAAAGGGTATCTTTCGGATGAGGACGGTATAGATCGTAGTGGAAATGGTTCTTGATATTACCCTGGAGCGGCTCTCTCTGGGGAGCAGGCGGTACAATCCGGGTACACGCAGCAAGAAGGAGCAGGCCAAGGCTTGCAAAAACGAGGGGAAGGCGAGCTGAGGAGATCATTGTTGAGAGCCAGAGGAAATGATTTTGAACAGGGAAAAACTGCGCCGATCTTGGATTCCAGTCCGCAGAGCCTGTTTTCGATCAGGAGACAATACCCGCAAAAACTCGCGGGGGATAGTCCTGAATCATCTGTTACCTTTCAATCACCCTTTCCTTTGGCTCCTCTCGGCGAATAAGCCGTAAACCTTTTTTTAGATCCCCGCCCGCGAATATAATTCCAAGAAGAAGCAGGGTGACAATAGAGAGAACGCGAAGCTCCGCCGCGACAACTAATCCTTTCGACATCCCGATCTGCGCCTCAGCACACAGCAAGCCGTAAGCAACCTCGCGGATGCCTATGTTGCCAGGGGTAATACTGACATGAAATGTGAGGCGATACAGGGCATAGAACACCGCGAGGGTTGAAAACGACGCCCGTGCATCGACCCCTGCAAGCAGTAGATTGAAAACGCCGACCATACAAAGAAATGAGCCCAGCGCAATCAGGACGGTCATCACCATGTACGGAAGGTCGCGGAGGCCGAGCATGAGATTTGTCGAAACCTCAGCACATTTTTTTATCAGCGTTGGTAAATATCGGGCCGCCTTTACATTTGATTTGAGAACAGCCTGTTCCTCTTCTCCTGAAGAGCGATCGGCCATCCGCTGAACGATGAGGTGACTCACAAGGGGGGTGAGTAGAAGGCCCACTGCACCCGTCGCGAGCCCAGCACTTGCCGGCACGCCAAAAAGAATCAGATCGGTATGAAAGAACCACAGCAAAAAAGCAGCCAGGGAGAAGTTGAGGAAGGTGTCTATCCAGATAAAGAAGATATTGGCGGATACGTAATCGGTATAGGAAACCGAAAAATCCCGCTTGAGGGTGACTCCGCGATAAACACTCCCCATCTGGGGGACGAGGTTATTCATAAACCGAACAACGACTAGCATTCGGATCCAAGGAATCAAAGGGATTGAGCAGCCACAGTGCTTGGCAATGAGAAGCAGGAAGCGGTACGAGTAGAGAATAAAATAGAGCACTAACAGCCCCACGATTCCAGCAAGGGAGCTCGGTGAGAGGGCAAGCGCAGCGATTAACGCCGTCCTATCGCGAGCGAGGGCCTGTATAATGTAAACGATGGTAATTACCGCAAGGGATATCTTGAAGAGCCGCTGGGCATGGGTAATGAAGTGGCGGGACATGCAGGAACCTTGAGGCGAAAGGGGGATAAATTTGCATGGTATCGGGGATATGACTGCCCGGCAACTGATGGGAACATGGGGACATAAGCCCGAGATGCAAATATTTGGTCTTCGTGCTACGCTTTCCTCCCTCATCCGCGGTACTTATTTTCCCCTTTGATCACACCATGAACATCCTCTTTATCGGCGGTAATTTCAAAAATAAGGGCGCGGAGGCGATGATTCTCACATCGCTTCTCCAGTTCTCGCGGAGGTTTCCCGATGCGAAGCTCATCGTCGCCTCGTACGCTTCCCGAGAATCAATCGCCTTCGGTGAGCAACATGCGATGGTGGGAGGCACGAAGTGTTCGTTCAGGTTTATTAAAAATCGGAAAGACCTTGTCACGGCCTTGCAGCTATTCGCCTCTCTCTTTATCCGGCCCCGCGCGTGGCGCGAGAGGCTTGTTCGCACGAACGAGTATCTTCGGGAGCTTCTCAATGCCGACCTCGTCGTTGACCTAAGCGGTTTTGCGATGACTGATAAGCGTCCGGTCTCGAGACGGTTAGTATATGCGGCAGAGATCCTCACCGCGCGACTATTTGGGGTACCCTTCGTTGTCTTTACGCAAGCTCTGGGCCCATTCAAACAGGCAACATCGCGGCTCCTCGCCCGTCTCTGTTTGCCCTATGCCACGCTCGTCTGCGCGCGGGGGGAGAGCACCGTGGGGTACCTGGCCGGTCTCGGGGTGGTGAATCGGACGAAAGTGATTCGATGCGCCGACAGTGCCTATCTTTTTCCGGTATCATCAGGGTCGGATGCTTCACCTACTCTCCCTGTCGCAAAATGTTCATCGGGACCAGTAATAGGGATCGTGACGAATAGCAATATCGTCGAGAGGACCGCCGGTGAAGGCGCTCACAATAACTACATTCGACTTCTCGCCGGAATTGTCGATCACCTCGTTGAAAACTACGGAGCGCGTCCAGTCTTTATCTGTCATGAGATATACGAAGAGCGAAAGGATGATGCGTGGGTTGCTCGTCAGGTAATTGCGGCGAGCAGTCACGCTGATACCATCACGGTAGTGAGCGGAAACAATTCGGCGGAGACCCTCAAAAAGATGATCGGTGAGCTCGACTTTTTGGTGGCCTCCCGATTTCACTCACTCGTTGCTGCGCTTTCTCTTGCTGTTCCGTCGATTGCGATAGCATGGGCACACAAATATCATGAATTATTCGCCGAGGCGGGTCTCGAGGGTTTCGTGTTCGATGCCGAGGAGCTTGAGCTTGAGCGATTTATTCCGATGTTTGCGATGGCCTGGGATCAGCGGGAAGCGACTCGGGTGCAGTTGCGAAACCGGCACAGTCACCTCATATCATCAGCGCAAACAGCCTTTGATGAAGTGGAGGCAGTCCTGCGAAAGGTCGCGTGAATATAATGACTGCCCTTCAGAATAAAAGATCGTGCTCACTATTCAGCCCGCCTTTTTGAGGGAGTTATTCGAAAGGCATCAAAAGCACCTGGGGTGATTTTGGTGGCTCGACTCGCCCGGCCCTCGTTTGTGTTTTTGCTGCTGAATAATGAGGTGTCTCCCCCCGGCGGGCGTTCGCCCGCAACCTGGAAGGGGTTGTGGGAGGTTTTGGAATTACAGGGGTGAATAGGTACAGATTATGAAACCTTCGTTCCTCATCGATGTTCCCACTCAAGGGTTGTGTCACGGATGTGGTGGTTGCAGCGGGGTTTGTCCGACCCGTGCGATCACGATGAAGCCCACCCCGCAGGGGACCCTCGCTCCCGATATTCATCTCGACGACTGCACAAACTGTGGGCTCTGTTTTAGCGTCTGTCCGGGGCACGAGTTCAATATCCCCTATTTTCAGAAAAAGCTTCACGGGGAATTCCCGGATCACCCCGAGGTCGGCTCTTACCGGAAAATCTATGCGGGCTTTGCTTCGGACAAAGAGATTCAATGGCAGGGACAGAGCGGAGGGGTCATATCGGCATTGCTGATCGATCTGATTGAGCGAGGAGTAATTCAGGGGGCGGTTGTTACCCGGGTACCCGCCGAGGCACCGACCAAACCGGTTACCTTTATCGCACGAACTCGTGCCGATGTGCTTTCGTGTGTCGGCTCGAAATATGGGCCAGTATCGGCCGCTGAGGCAATTGCTCTTATCAAGAATGAACAGGGGCCATTTGTGTTTGTGGGTGTGAGCTGCCAGATTCACGCATTCCGCAAAGCAGAGGAGTTCAGCAAAACGCTCGGCAAAAAGATCTACGCCTATTTTGGCCTACACTGTAAGGGAATTTATTCGACCCATTTCTTCGATTACCTTCTTAAAAAGCACAATCTCCAACCAGATGAGGTAAGCTCGTTTAACCTCAGGAGCAAGGAGTGGCGAGGATGGCCTGCGGATCTGAGGATAACGACCACCTCG
Organism: Pseudomonadota bacterium; assembly: GCA_900299205.1. Lineage (GTDB taxonomy): Bacteria > Bdellovibrionota_C > UBA2361 > UBA2361 > OMIW01 > OMIW01. Next base: position 3,500 of record OMIW01000182.1, on the reverse strand, counting down.
GGAAAAACTATTGATCTCTCAGGTGGTTTGAGCCGGACTGGGCCCCGCGACTACTTCGCTCAATTGCGCTGCCTCTCGTGCACTGACAAGCTCAACGAGTTTTCCGATGTTAGCTTCGGTGATTGTCGGGTTCCATGGGTCTACGGGAAACAGAGCTTGCGCGATGCTGAAGGGGGTAATAATCCTGGTCAATCAGATATTGTCGCTCGGACTGATCGGGGGCTTTCCCTGATCGAAGATGCCGTAGCGCGAGGGATCTTAACGGTTCAAGAGATGGCGTGGAGCGACCTGGTCGTGAGCACAAAACCATCAGAGAAGAAGTTGGCGATAAGAAACCTTGCACTCCTGCAACGCCCGCTCTCGTTCTCGATACCGTCGTATGGGGTGACCTATGTGCCGAAAGACGAACCAGTCAGACGTCGGTTTGAGCGGAACAACATTCCGACCCTTGTCAGTAGCTTCTTCTTTGTTCTCTTTTGGAAGGTCGCCCCACATCCCCTTGTTCGGGCTTTCTATCAACTCCTTCCCCTCCGATATGTCCATCTGAGTGGGGGAGTCCGTCGTCGCCTTACTAATTATCGCCAGGCTAATGGCGCACGCCTGACAGCGACCTATGCTGAGCCGCAAAAGCCGCGGATTATCCCATCGAGCTGTCATCCTGATGCGGGTAAAAAGGGTGAATCTCGTTCAGGGGGATGTATTGAATAGGGAGCAATAACTATTTAGTGCTTCCTCAAAAATAAGTAACCTTTAGTTGGTCCTCAAGAGGCCCTTTTGGTTTTCAGGACCAACGAGTTAGTACAACCGAGCATCATAGAGATGACCCCGGGTGACCTTCCGTTTACCCAATATCCTTATCCCTGTCTCGCTCCTCGATTGTTTTTGCTGCTACCGAACGGACATAGAGGGGCTGGAGTGCTGCCAACATCCGAGAGGGAGATTCAACAGGGCAGGCACTGGCACCGAACGGCTGTCTGGTGATGATCCATGAGCAAATCGCCGTGATGCGGCATGGAACGCGGTGAAGTTGCAGCGCAAAGACCTCCTTACTCGCAGAGCTCTCGCCCTCGTCAGCTTCGTTCTCGACAAGTAACGCCAAAGGAAGAAGGTCTCCCGGGGTAATTATCATCGGCGCCATGAGGTTGGCGCGTGCTAATTCCTCGCAGTCTATCGCCTTTGAGGCTTTGCCATTCCGATCTCGGAAGCCGTTACGTAAGAGAATTTTGATCTCGTGCATCGAACGAATCACCGGCTCATCATCGCCGAGCAACTTGTTCCCACTCCACCAAAAATATTTAGTAAACCATTCCCCCCGTCGAGCATCAGAAACGACGATTCCCCACCATGGTGTCTGCTCTTCGCTGAGTGCATTCGGCACTCTTGTCCTCAAACCACTGGCGATTGAACGTGATGATGCCGCATATGCATCAAGCGAGGGAACTTCGATCACGGGTATCCCCCAAACTGAGGCCAGCCCCGTAGCAAAAGCGTATCCTATACGAAGACCGGTGAACGAGCCGGGACCTTGCGCAATCACAATAGCTTGAAAGGGGCACTTTTGGAATCTGTTGCCGAGGATGGGTTTCCCATCCCCTCCGGCTCCTTCTATTCCCGATATGACCGCACTTAAACCCTCTTCAAGATCCTCAACCGTCGATCCAGCGGCCGAACCGCGCCATCTGGATACTACTGTACCATCCAAGGAGTTTACGGCACCGATCTCAAGTGGTCCCTCAGCAGAATCGAGAATGAGTATCATAGATATTCGGCGCCTCAGTGGGCAGATGACCGGAGGATATACCCCGACCACAGTAAAAGCCCCTTACATCCCAAACACCCGACCGAGATCGTTGGTAAGCGCGAGGGCCATCAAACTGAGAAGAAACAACATCCCCATCGTGGTCATCCGTTGAAAGGCGCGCAACGAGAGTGCGGATCCTTTGATTACTTCTATTGAAAAGATAACGAGGTGTCCGCCATCGAGGACGGGGATCGGAAGCAGATTCAGGATCGCCAGCGTTACATTGATAAAGATCATAAAGTTGAGGAGGGTCCCACTGCCTCGCTTTGCCGAACGAGAGGCTTCCTGAAACATTAATATTGGCCCTCCCACATTTTTGCGGGATACTCTCCCCGAGAGAAGCCCCCAAAAGCCGCGAACCGTCATGACACTGACGTTCCATACCTGGGATGCTGCTGCGGTTATCACCTCTCCCTTCGGCATTGGTTCGTATGAGTACGAGGGAGCAATTCCAATCACGTGTCCCGAGGTTTTGACCCCCGTCATGACCTCGAGCTCTGCAGAGTCAGGTATCGGCTGAACGTGAATCTGGACCGTCGCCTGGGGTGCCCCTTCGATATCCCCCTTTCGTGAAAGCACAAATGACAGATCTTTTCCTCCACTTCCTCGCACCGTCTTTGCTATCTGGGTCCAGCTATCTATCGGGGCACCATCTATCGATACAACGGTATCACCTGGCTGTATACCAGCCTTCGCCGCAGGATATCCCGGTTGCACATCTCCGATGACCGGTGCATTCTGAAGGACGATTCCGCCGAACGTCGCAAACGAGATAATTGCCAGGACGAATGCAAAGGCAACATTAAAAAGGGGTCCTGCGAGGACGATGCTACATTTTGCAAAGTATCCCTTTGTAAGGAACCACCCCTCTGGTCGAGCGAGGGTTGCCAGGGTCTCCTCGTCAAACCCCTCCTCTCCCTCTCGATCTTTTGGAGAGCCAAAGACGAGGTTTCGGTCATCACCACTCATCCGAACGTAGCCACCGAACGGAATAATGCGAAGGGAGTACTGAGTACCTCCTCGTCGCATCGCTAATAGTTTTGGTCCAAAACCGATTGCGAACTCAAGCACCTCGACCTTGTTCCATCGGGCGAGGAGAAAGTGACCCAGCTCGTGAACAAAGATAATAACGCCGATCGCGGCTATAACGACGGCGGCGTTGGTAAGGGCACCCATAGCATTCCTCGTAAAAAAGGCTTCTTGTCTCGAAACGCGGTGCAGGGCTCACCACGGGCAGACCGCCTGACTCGTTATTATCACTGGCATTATGCGAAAGTCGCCCCGAGAGGGAAAGTGGCTCTGCTGTCTCGCTCCTCTTTTACGAAAGACTGTGTTCCATCCACTCCCACAAGCGTGATTCAAGGTGCTGAATCTCCCGAGGTTCGGGCGATCTGGGGTCAAAGAAGACCGATAACCCCCGTTCAATAAGCGGCACAATCTCAGTAAATCCGATAGCCTCTTGCAAAAACAGCGATACCGCACGTTCATTTATTAGATTGAACACCGCTGGAGCGTTTCCTCCCGAACGGAGGCACGACCGAGCCAGCTGGGGGGCTGGAAATCTCTCATCGTCGAGAGGGGCAAATGTCAGGGCTCCCACCTCTTCGAGTTGAAGGGGAGTCATCATCCCGGTTAATCGCGGCTCTGGATATCCCATCGCGTACCCAATAGGACCTCGCATATCGGGGACTGAGAGCTG
>OMIW01000181.1 GCA_900299205.1 Pseudomonadota bacterium | reverse complement strand
TTCCCGGTGATCGTTCCGCTCGTGATTATCCTTAACGCTATCGGATGGTATCTCCAACTATCGCGAGGGGACTCGTTCACCTATGGCTATTCCTTCGTTCCGGCTGAGATGACAGCAGGCCGAGACATGATCGGCCCGGTCAAACTCGCGATCAACCATCAACCCGTCACCTTCACCCTCTACCGAAGTCCTCATCCCCTTCTTCTGACAGCCTTCTCAGCGATGTTCATGCACGGCTCTTGGGGGCATCTCATCGGCAATATGGTGTACCTTTGGATATTTGGTGACCAAATCGAAGATCGTCTCGGTCGATTTCGTTTTCTGCTCTTTTATCTTGGTTGCGGAGTGGTGGCAACCCTCGCTCACTACGGGGCCGATACCCGCTCACCGATGCCATGTCTCGGTGCCTCGGGTGCTATCGCCGGGGTGCTCGGCGCTTACCTCATTACTCATCCTCACAATCGGATCACCGTGATTGTGTTCAGGTCGCTCATCCACCTCCCCGCTGTCGTCGTTCTCGGGGGGTGGTTCTTGATGCAGCTGGTGGGACAATTTGGTTCGGCTGCTCCCTCCGGCTCTCTTGTCGCTTATGCCGCGCACCTCGGTGGATTCATTGCAGGCTCCGTCGCTATTCTCGTGTTAAGGCCACGAAAATACCTTCACGAGCACAGGGCGGTTTTCCGACGCCGATGGTAGTTCGGCCCCTTAGGGCCTATTACGCCCCTATCGGAGAAGATTCAATGCGAGACTCGTGATCTGATTCGCCTGAGCGAGAACCGATGAGCCGGATTACTCCAAAAAAATGGCCCCTCTTCGAAAAATCTCAACAATGCCCGAAGAAAGGCCATTCGAACCTGAGCCCAACATCGGTGAGCCGCTAACGGAGGAGAGACAATGCAAGCGCAGGTATCTGGTTAGCCTGCGTGAGCACACTAACCCCTGCGTTCTGAAGAATATTTAGTCTGGTCAGTTCAGCGGCATCAGCTGCAACATCGGTGTCTCTGATTCGGCTCTCCGCAGCCGCAAAGTTTTCACGTATTGACGCAAGATTCGCTACTGCAGTGTTGAGCCTCGATTCCGCACTCCCAAGAGTTCCCCGTGCTGCGCTGAGAGAGGTTATCGCCCGATTCACCGCATCAAGAGCATTTCGAGAGGCTGACGCACCCAAATCAGATGACGCAGCATTCAGAGAGTAGATAGGTGCCGTCGCGGTCGCGAGGTTTAATCCCTGAAGAGTCCCCGTTACGGCGTTTATCGTCAATCTTGAATCAGCACCCGAATCGAAGCCTGTCTGCAACACAATTGCATTACCGCCGGAGAGAAGCCCCACTCCGTTAAACGTCGTCGTACGGGCCACCCTGTCTATCTCGGATGAGAGAGCGTTGAATTCAAGGTCGAGCGCGGAACGCTGACTAGTCGAGTACGTGCCATTGGCCGACTGCTCGGCAAGCTCTGCAAGGCGAGTTAGCACGATTCCAATTTGGTCAAGCGCGCCATCTGCTATCGCGATGGTGGACACACCATCATTTATGTTACGTATCGCGCTCGAAGCAATTTTTCCGTCTCCGCGAAGCCTATCAGCGATATTTAAACCCGCTGCATCATCAGCAGCAGAGTTAATCCGCTGACCTGAACTTAACCGCTCATACACATCTCGCAGCCTGCTCGATGTGCTATCTAGGCGCCTTTGCGCATTAAGGGACTGAACGTTACTTCCGACTATGATTGGAGCCATATCGCTTCCTCCTTGAATAATTCCTTTGAAGATCCGGAGAGAACCTCTTGCACTTTCCGGAGGGAAAAATCCCCTTCAGGCGAACACGGGAATATCAGAAGGTCTCGGTTCGTACTCAACCAACGTCATCTCCCCCCTTGTTACATTCAAACTAACGGATGCGGCGTTCGTTTTCTTGATGAAAAAATCTATTTTTGAGCCAATATGTCGTTTAAAAAGCACTCAAGATTTATTAGGAATCATTTTGAACCGGCTTTGATCGGCTTGCGATTCGCTGGGGGGTGAGATAAACCCTGATGGGAAAGTCAACAAGGGTGGGCCCTCAGAATTACTCCGAGGGCCCGTTTTTACAACTCTTCTACTGCTCAACAGCGAGATGCTTCTACACCCCTCCGTCGGTACTTCTTAGTCTACAACCCACCGGGTATCGCCTACCGGAGAAATTCAATATGCCCACATACTTCGCTTAGACGGGTCGATCCTGACGAGCGATTTTCCATGCGAATAGGGTAAACGGACAGTTAGCCGAACCGGTCGTTTACCTTCGGAAATGACACACCCCCTCCTTTGCTCACCTCTCGCAGGTAACAGCAAGAGACGGCGGAATCACTTCAAACGCCTCAATGACTTTTCGTTTGTCACTGCCAGCCTTAATGTTTGCGACTCAGTGGAGGGGCGGGCTATCGGAGTAAAAAAAGCTATCCTCACGAGAGCCCACCAAACCCTTGTTATCCTCGCAACAGGCTGAGGGCTATCTGAGGTTGCTGGTTTGCCTGAGCGAGAATTGACGACCCTGCCTGTTGCAGGATGTTCAATCGGGTAAGCTCCGCTGCATCTGAGGCAACATCGGTATCCCGAATACGACTCTCCGCGGAAAGGTAGTTCTCTCGGGTTATCGAGAGGTTTGAGATGCTCGTTCGAAGTCGCGACTCGGCTGCTCCCAAAGTTCCTCGAGTCGACGAGAGCGAGCCGATTGCTCTGTTTACCGCATCAAGAGCGAGCCGAGCCGCAGACTGTGCATTGGTATCTGATGCTCCCGTCGAGTCTGTCAGGGAGTAGACTTGAACAGAAGATCCCGACGCAGCCAAGTTGAGAGCCTGCAGCGTCGCCCGAACATTTGTTATCGTTAATTGACTTGTCGAAGTCCCATTGAATCCAACTTGGAGGTTCGTTGTCGCACCACTCGAGAGTAATATGACACTGTTAAACGCAGTAGTAACAGCAATTCTCTCGATTTCGGAGCCAAGAGATGAAAATTCATTCTGCAAGGCTGAGCGTTGGGTTGAAGAGTAAACGCCGTTAGCCGATTGCTGAGCAAGCTCAGCAAGTCGGTTTAACACGCCGCCGATCTCGGACATTGCTCCATCTGCGATACTAATATACGAGAGGCCGTCGCTTGCATTTCGTATACCAACCCCGGCGACTTTTGCATCTGAACGTAATGAATCAGCGATCGTCAAGCCGGCGGCATCATCTGATGCGTTATTTATCCGACTTCCTGAACTGAGTCGCTCAAATACTCTGTTCAAGGCCCCCGTTGAGGCTCCCAATTGTCGCTGCGCGTTCAGCGATGGTATATTAGATCCTATCGTAATCGTCACGTTGAATCCTCCGTGGAAGTATATGGTGCCGCAGACGCATCCTTTCGAGCTGCCGATTCCATCGCGATTAACCGCTGACAGAGCTAACCGACATACCCTTGTCCAAGACAGCAAAGCCCGAGAGGTTGTAGGCGATAACCCGGACCTTACAAATGTACTAACGGCCTCTTACGCCGAATCCTTAAGTGCTTTTTGTAAGATTTTTTCGTACGAGTTCTTTTTTAATGAACCGTCGTCCCACTAGCGCTCTTGGAGCCTACACGCTATTATTCGAGAAACATTCCAGAGCTTGCGGGCTCGGGTGGATGTGCAATTTATTGAAAGATATCGCGTAACGGGGAGTTGGATATCATGAGGAAGCAAATCATCTCATTGTGCTTGTTGTCTTCAATGCTTGTTTTCAGTGCGTGCGAATCAGGGGCTCCTCGATTGGGCATGCGAGAGAAAGGTGCCCTCACAGGCGGTGCCTTGGGGGCTGGGCTGGGGGCGATCGTGGGCAACCAGGTGGGGAGCCCGGGAGCTGGAGTCGCTATAGGCGGGGCAACCGGTGCTATCGCAGGTGCTCTTGTGGGAGAAGCGCAGGATCAACAAGACGAGGGCCGAGAATATCAGGATGAACGCCTCCGCCGCCAAGAAGAAGAACTGAGGCGACAACGACGAGAGCTTGAGGAACTGCGCCGAGGAGAACGCTCCTACGAGGATGATTACCGTTATTCCGATCCCTCTCGCGGGTCGCGGTACGATGATCGGCGCTACTAGCAGTCCCTGAACGGCTCAGACGAAGGGAGGGTCCAAGGCATTGATTCAATGAAGTAGCCCATCGCCCCATCGGTTATTGCATTTCAATCCATGCTCTTTCGGCGGATCGTTGCCGATTAGGGCTGGCTGGGGAAGCTCTCGAAAAGACCGGTATCGGGGACCCGCATCAAATAACCATAACCTTAACGAAGAAAGGATGAGATATGTCAGTGATTGTTGGAGAAACCTCAGATAGCGCTTTTGATACAGATGTTTTGCAATCAGGGACCCCTGTTCTTGTAGATTTTTGGGCCCCATGGTGCGGTCCGTGTAAGAGTATCGCGCCAGTGCTTGAACAACTTGCCGCTGAGTATGCGGGAAAGCTAAAGATTGTTAAGCTGAATGTCGATGACAATCCTCGTACCCCGCCGCATTACAACGTGCGTGGAATACCGAATCTCGTATTCTTTAAGGGGGGTCAGGTTGTCGAGCAGATCGTCGGCGCGGTGCAGAAGGACATCCTCGAAACGGCGATCAAAAAAGTGGTCTAGCCTACCTCCCGTATCGGTCAGACAGCACCCGATTTCGGTGGCGAGGGGAATAACGGAGTGAGTGATGTCCCTTACCGCCATCATCGTTGATCCTGATGCTTATAAGCGGATGTTGCTGAAGCAAGCGACGTCTCTGATGTCCGAGCTTCAGCGGGTCATGCAGGCTTCTTCGTTTCGAGAAGCAGTCGCTCGACTTGAAAATCTCGAGGGCTCTTGCGACATCATATTTATCGCGAGCGATCTTGACGCAGCGGCGAGTGAGGAATTCATCGAGAAGTGCCTACTCCTTAAAGAGGCGAGTGACGCTGCGTTCGTCGTGGTCTTGGATAGCAAAGACCAGTCCGTAGGTAATGTCGCGCAGACCCTTCTCAGTGGGGCCAACGGAATCCTGATGTCTCCCTTCAGTGTTGAGGACCTCGCCGGGGTCATTGCACTGTCGACCGCAGTAAAGAAACAACGCGCGCTTGCCCGTCGCAAGCAGGCAATTCGACTTCTCCTCGATGAGATCATCTCAAAGCTCGACTCCGTTTGGTACAACTATTGTAGTGCTCTTCCAGCCGGAGTGGCGATCAGAGAGTTGAGATCGGCAGCAACGGTTCTGCAGGGTCTCAACGAGGATGAGTTGGCTTTGTATTTCGAAATGGCCACGGAAATTTTCGATGAGGTTCCTACGCCACCTATTATCCCCCGGAAAATGGTCGCCTATTCAGGCGCAAGTTCACGAGTGAGAAAATTCGCCGAAAAGCAGAAGAAATCTTTCTCTCTCAAAGAGGAGGAATAAAAGCATCTGCATCCGTTGAAGGTCGTTGGGAGATTTCTCCCGCAAAGAGCGCGAGCTTTCGGGCATCCCGGAATCGGACTTGAAATTTGAGCTATTTATTTAGATCATTCTCCCAGGGAGAAATCGTCTTTGGGGGCACTCTTCCTCATCTCATTAAAAATCTCAAGCGTTGTCCAAACCGATGACCCATTTACTCATCACGATATCGCTTCCCCTTGAGGGGTGCGACCCCGAGTCTGCGGGGGAGCTCCTTATTGAGGCGGGCGCAGGCTCAACCGAACATATTTCATCTTCGGAGCCGGCCGCTTCCCACAGGCTTCGGGTGTTTTGTGAACATGCCGATCTCTCCCCGGTTTTTGCCTCGATTGAGCGACTTGGCGGTATAGTCCTAGAGCAATCCACCATCGCAGAGCACGACTGGGCTGCGCTTTGCCCTGAGCTCCACCAACCAATGGTGGTCGGAGGCCTTGTCATTCAACCTCACGCATCTCCCGTGGGGATAACTCCCGAGCCGGGCGTCCTCCATCTCATTCCAGGTATGGGGTTTGGCACCGGCCATCACGATACCACCAATACCCTAATTGCGATGCTTGGTGCTCTCGCCTCCGAGGGAAGGAATATTCGGACGGTCGCTGACGTCGGCACCGGCAGCGGGATTCTGGCCATCGCAGCATCCATGCTTTTTCCCGATGCCGAGGTTATCGCAACCGATATCGACCCTGCGGCTCTCGACAATGCAGCAGAGAACTGTGCCATTAATGGGGTTACTCCTCAGGTTGCTCTCTCGCTCACCTCGCTCCCTGATTTGACCTCCCCACGAGATCTTGTAATTGCGAATCTTTACGCAGAGCTCCTCATTGAAATGCGCCACGACCTCATAAACCTTACCCGCCCTAATGGTGTTCTCCTGATTTCTGGAATCGCTGTTGAGCTCGACCCATCAATCGAGACCGCCTTTTCTGACCTGCCCCTCATCCTTGAATACCGGTGGGAGTCGCCAGTCCGCGCAGACGATAGTCACGGAATGCGATGGGTGGCTCGGCGATATCGCAGGGCCATCACATCGGAATAACTCGGAGATACCCATGAGGGCGCTCGGCTTTGAATCTCACGGGGGTATCGAGACCCTCGCCTTTCGGGAAGTGCCAGAGCCAGCCGAGACTCCTGGCTGGACCGTGCTCGCCGTACGGGCAGTTGCGCTCAACCATCTCGACATCTGGGTACGCCGCGGATGGCCGGGGCTCACCCTACCACTCCCCCACTGGACCGGCAGCGATATCGTAGGAACTGTGGTAGTGCCCGATCCCGAGCCTCTCTCACTCGACGATCGCATCACTGAGGGCACTCGGGTAGCGGTCAACCCCGGCTACGTGACAGGCCCTGATGCATGGAGCGACCGCGGGGAAGAGTGCGTGAGCCCTCTCTATCGAATTATCGGTGAGGATTGCCCGGGAGGGCTCGCTGAGTTGGTCGCTGTGCCGACAAAGTGCCTCGTACCGGTCCCCGAGCATCTCAGCGATCCCCTTGCAGCCGCTTTCCTGCTCACCGGCACCACTGTCTGGCGTATGCTTTTTTCTCGGGGAAATCTTCTTGCGGGGGAGACCGTTTTGATTGTCGGCGCGGGTGGCGGGGTTAATTCACTCGCCGCATTCATCGCCAGACGTCACGGCGCGAGGGTGATTGCACTCGCAGGAAGTCCCGAGAAACAGCGCGCAATAACAGCGATCGGGGCCGATGAAACGATACTCTATCATGAGACACCTCAATGGCATCGAGAGGTACTTCGGTTGACAGGAGGTCGTGGCGTTGACCTTGTTGTCGACAACGTCGGAGCAACAACAATCGAGCGGAGTCTCAAGGCAGTCCGACGGGGTGGACGAATTGTAACGGTCGGCTCTACCAGTGGGCCAATGCTCGCAATTGACAACCGGATGATCTTCTCAAAGCAGCTCTCCCTCATCGGCTCAACGATGGGAAGCACCCACGATTTTCATCAAGCAATCGAATTTCTCTGGAGCCCCACCATTCACCCACACCTTGACCTTCTCGTCGACACAATCGCGCCGTTTGAGCGCGGAATCGAGATGATGGCTCGACTCGAAGCGGGGGAGCAAAGGGGGAAGATCGTGTTGGTGATGAAATAATCGCAAACGTACCCCCTACCCCACCACCCCTAACCGCCTCGCTACCGCGGCTCTCTCCCCCTCGTTCAGCATCGGTACGGCGATCCCCGCGAGGTGTCGGACAACGTCTTCAACGGTGTGGGCTTGTTCGACCTGAACAACAAAATCGACCTCTCCCGTGAGCCCGAGATCGCCTATCGGGGTTGCCCAGTCGTTGCCCCGGGCGAAATGGCGGACCAGCCCGCCGAATCGGGTAATGGCTTGGTGAGCGAGGTGGCGGCCCTGCTCGGTGGCAGCACTCATATCGGCGAGGAGCTGTTCGGCGTTTTCCCGACCTGCTGCTCCCGGCAGCGGGCGGCCCCATAGCGGTACGATGGGTCGTTTGAGGCGAGCGAGCTTCATGACCTGAGAGAGTGCCTCCTCGGCGACGATCGGAGCGGTCGTGTATTTACCACCGTACAGGGTCAATACCCCGTTGGTATACTCCCACCGGTGGCGTCGGGAGACACGGCTGGTCGCTCCCTCATTGCTTGACGACGGGGAGCGACGAGGTTGTACCGGCAAGGTGCGGAGGCCTGCGAATGCCCCGACGATGCGGTCTTCCCGTAAACCCGCGTGTGGGACGTCATGCGCAAGCCGATCGAGTATCTCTCGAACCTCCTCAGGCGATGGCTGCGGATCTGCCTCAAGAGTTGCAACCTCACGCTCGGTCGTCCCGACGAGGGTACCCCCAAAGCGGTGCGGAATAATAAAGTAATACCGCCCTCGCTCCGCCATCGGCATGATAACCGCGGGATGGGGCCACGGAGTATCAAAGAGAAGGTGGCTTCCGCGGCTAAACCGCACCCGACCCGAAAGGGGAGCGACCCGCCCAATTGCGGGCGCCCAGGGACCCGCACAGTTGACGACGACACCCGCGTGGATTGTGAGGTGAGTGTCGGAGGTCCGGTCGATGATTCCGACCTCAACCCGATCATCGTACCGATGGGTCATCGATTCGACCCGAGCGTGATTAAGACACACCGCTCCCTCTTGTCGCGCCGCGATAATCTCCTCGATCACTAAACGGGTATCATCCATCACTCCATCAAAAAATTGATACCCGCCGATCGGTGGGGTGCGGAAGAGAGGTGGCACCTCATGCGCGGCGAGCCACCGATAGCGCCTCTCCGGCTTGCGAAGATTGAGGTCGTAGAGAGACATACCAACTCCGACGACGACTCGCCCCGCACAGCTATAGACCGGCAGGAAGAACTTCTGTGGCGTCACCAAATGGGGCGCAATGGTGAAAAAATCCTCGCGACACCGTACCCCTTCGAGCACCTGCTGAATGTCCCCCATCTGCAGGTAGCGGAATCCCCCGTGCGCGAGCTTGGAGCTCCGACTCGAGGTTGCGTGTGCGTAATCTTCCATTTCGAAGAGGGCGGTCTTAAGGCCATTAAACGCAGCGAGTCGCGCGAGGCAAGCGCCATGAATTCCGCCCCCGACGATCACGATGTCAAAGAAAGGTTCACCCTTGAGATCCGAAATCAGCTTTTTGCGCGATGCAAACTGCGCAGTCCATGGAGGCTCGTCCGAGGGTTGTTCCTGCTCGTAGAGAGAGATGAGAGACATGCGATCTGATAGGATTACAATGCGGGTAAAGGGGGGGTGGAAATCGGCACCGCAGAGGGAGCCATTGGTACATCCCGGGTGATTGTGATCGATGCAATTGCATCGGTATCGAGCTCGGCCTGCCAGGTACCATCTCCCACACTGGAGAAGATGAGGGTAGAACCCTCGCGGGTTCCCAAAACCTCTGATGAGAGTCCGGTGATACGACGAAGTCGAAGTTGGGCATCGTCCGGTGTTGTCGATGGAGAGGAAGGTACCCCCGAAAGAGGCGATGGACCCCCTGTCGTCACCACCTCTACCGTTGCGGTCCCCTCCCCGAGAAGAACCCCCCGTATTAGTCCCGAACTATCCTGAACAATACAGTCTCCGAGCGCGGGGGCAGCGATACAGAAGATGAGACTACATGGCACGAGGTAACGGGTAACAATGAGTGAGAAAACCTCAAAAACTGTTCCCCTTGTTTTGAGCTTCACCATAGATCGCATTATGACGTTCCAACCGCTCAACAGCAGAATACAGCGCGCGCTCATCCCCCCTAACTGTTATTAGGCCCGCCGATGTCACTCCGCATCACCCGGCCGGCGAAGGATATCTTTTCACACGCTTCGTATACCCGATCACAAGCCTCCTCAAGCGTATTACCTTCGGCGGTTACCGCGAGGACCCGTCCTCCGTTGGTTACCACATGACCAACCTTATCAATCGCAGTACCAGCATGAAAGACGGCAACCCCTTTTACCTGTTCAGCGCGCTGTAACCCCAGAATCTGATCCCCACTCCTGCTCGTCTCGGGATATCCAGCTGAAGCCTGCACAACAGCAACTGCAGTTTTCGATGATAGAGGAAGCGGCTGCGCGGTCGCCCCATCGGCAAGATCGTAAAGAAGAGAGAAAAGATCGCCCTGAATCCGACGCATAAGCACCTGACACTCAGGATCACCAAACCGAGCATTAAACTCAATGACGTGAGGCAGCTTTCCCTCCGGGAGCATGAGCCCGACATACAGGAATCCGCTGAACGGCGTACCGTGCGAGCGCATCACTGCGAGAAGTGGTTGTACAATAGTCTCAACAACAACCGCCTCGTCTCCTGAGGTCAAAAACGGCGTCGGCGATACCGCTCCCATTCCCCCGGTATTGGGCCCAGTATTCCCCTCTCCGACTCGTTTATAATCATGCGCGGATCCAATCGGGACGATCTGCTCACCATCGGTTGCTACGAAAAATGATGCTTCGGGACCAATCAGAAGCTCTTCAACCAAAATGGTGTCAGTCTTTATAACATCGTAAAGATGTATAAGACCTTGTCGGATCTCTTCGCTATTGTAACAAACCACCACCCCCTTTCCGGCAGCAAGTCCATCTGCCTTCAGCACCAGAGGCGCCCCCCGCTGTTGGCAATAATCCTCCGCATCGCGACGACTCTCACACCGGCGATAGGCTGCAGTAGGAATACCAGCCTCGACCATCAAATTTTTGGCGAATCCTTTGCTGCTCTCTATTCGAGCTGCCGAGGCCGTGGGACCAAAGATCCGGAGGCCCCGCTTTCGGAAGAGATCCACTATCCCCGCGACCAGCGGTGCCTCGGGACCAACAATCGTTAGATCAACCCCAAACTGCGCGGCGAAATCAGCTAATGCTGAGATATCGTCGGCACGAATAGTAACGTTAGTCGCACATTCACTCGTGCCCGGGTTACCGGGCGCACACCACACTTTTTCAACCTGCGGAGATTGAGCGAGACGCCAACAGAGCGCGTGTTCACGCCCACCTGATCCGACAACAAGTACCTTCATAGCTACCCTCCCCCTCAGATACGACATCCCCTGAGACACTACGATAGGAGGGGCCTCTCGTCGAGTCCCCCTGAGGAGATGTCCCTGAAATCAAGATGCATACAGACGTTTGAATCGCCCCTCTGATTCAGGGATTACATCCTAATGACGGAAATGTCTGTCCTCGAGTAGATAAAGCGCCAGCCCGCGCTGATTACAAGCGGCGATGACCTCCTCATCCCGTCGTGCGCCCTTCGGGGAAACTATCGCGGTGATACCCCGCTCGGCGAGGGTCTCAACACTATCGGGAAACGGAAAGAAGGCATCTGACGCAGCAACCGCCCCCTGCAATACATGCCCGTGTCGGTCAGCCTTCATCAATGCAACCTCGACCGAATCTATCCGGCTCATTTGCCCCGCACCGACTCCCACGGTCATTTCATCAC